>CAZNGA010000024.1:13720-44091 GCA_964572485.1 uncultured Chitinophagales bacterium | reverse complement strand
TTGATATTGATTGAACATAGCTTTGGCAATTGCAAAGATCTCTTCAAAGTGATATCCACTTCTTTCTCCCCTGTTGTGTCCAAGGCGCACTGCAACTACATCGATATCTGGTATTACGATGATGTATTGGCCAAGAATACCTCTTGCATAATAGATAGGATGCCCGTCATAATTGGCCAGCCACCAGTAATACCCAAAATAGGAAACCTCTTTTCCGAAATTATTTATAAGGTTAGGAGGAGTAGTTGAGCTTTTAACATAGCTTTCCTGAACAAGTTGTGTGCCATTCCAATAGCCATTTTGAAGATATAATTGACCGATCCTTGCAAAATCTCTTGCATTGGAGTTGAAGCAACAATATGCTTTTTCCATCCCATTCTCATGGTCCAATGACCATAATCCATTATGTTTTGCATTTAGGGGTCGCCAGAGTTTTTCGGAAGCATAGTCTGAGATTGAACTATTTGTTGCCTCCTGCAATACAAAGGCCATCAATTGAGTGTCACCACTTTTATATCTGAATTCAGTTCCAGGTGGCTTGACTACCTTGAGTTTTTGAATCAATTTCCAAAGATCGCTGCCGTAATATGCTTCCGTTGTGTGAGATACCGGCATCAGGTAACTTTCCTGCCAATTTAGACCGGAACTCATGGTTAGTAAATGTTTGATAGTGATCTTTGCTTTTTTACCTTCATTGAATTCAGGTAAAAAGTTACCCACCGGCTGGTTGAGGTCTTTTATCTTCCCTTCCTTGATAGCAATTCCTGTAAGGATACCGATAATGGTCTTTGCCATTGAGAAGGAATTTGATCGAGAGCTGTCTGAGTAATCATCCCAGTACTTCTCGTAAATAATAGCCCCGTTTTTTACTACAAGAAAAGAAACGGTATTCATTGAACCAAGTAGGTCTTTAAGGCCGGGTGCCATAGTAACCTTATTGTAATTTTCTGAAATAGGCCAGGGCTTGTAATTCCCGGCGATCACCTTTCTATTATCAAATATCTTATAATCATCTATATCCGCTGTAAAATAATATACAGCCCTGTACACATAAGTAATCCCGGTGATCTCAAAAATGAGATGAATGAAGAGCAAAATCACCATTAGAATGAGGAGTTTTTTTAGGGTCTTAGGCATGCAAATAATTTTCAGACGAAGTTAACCATTTGTAACAAAACAGTTGGAATATTATATTAATTCGGCGTTAAATACTTCAGAGAAGTAATGTTTGAGCTTACTTTGAATTTCTGAAAAATCGAATTCCCTGTCGAGTTCCTTTGCCATTGAAGTGATCTCCTTATCATGGATCCCACATGGAACAATATGTTTAAAATTATCAAGGTTTGTATTTACATTGAGAGCAAACCCATGCATAGTTACCCACCTGCTGCATCTAACTCCCATAGCACATATTTTTCGGCATTTAGAAGGATCATCTACATCAAGCCAAACACCGGTGATCCCATCAAGGCGGCCTCCTTGAATCCCATAGTCTTTTAGCATGCGAATGACTATTTCTTCCAGGAAACGCATGTATTTATGGATATCTGTAAAGAACCCATCAAGGTCGAGAATGGGATAACCAACGATCTGGCCGGGGCCATGAAAAGTGATGTCGCCTCCTCGGTTTATCTTATGAAAATCGATACCTTTTTCTCTTAGTTTGTCTTTATTGATGAGTAGATGCTTTTCTTTTCCACTTTTGCCAATAGTATAAACAGGTGTGTGCTCACAAAATAAAAGGTAATGTTTTAGTTCTTCCTGTTGGGAGGAGGGTAAGTTTCTATTCTTTAGTTTTCTTTGTACAATCTCATTAAATAATTGTTCCTGAATATCCCATGCAACATCAAAGGGTACTTTGCCAAGGTCATTAGTATAAACTTTCTGAACAATTTGAACCATATCTGATATTTCAGTGGATAGATTTGCAAAGGTAATTAAACGTGATGGTTTATGGATACATTCGTATTAATGGATAGATCGATCAGAAAATTTGGAAGAAGCTATTGCCACTTGCGTGTAACTTTTCAGTGAAAACTGTTTCTTTTGGTCTGCTCAGAAAACGATAAATTGTGTTGGGGGGATGTCCCGCTCCCCCAAGGGGAAAAAATCAAAGAAATTTCTAAATGGTATTTGATCAATGACCCTGAACAAACGTCAATTATCTTTTGCCCAGCTCTTCTTTTAAATAATCAAGTACATCCACTTCCATAGCATCTGCACCATTATCTTTTGCAAGAAACCATGAAACCCAATCCCCAATATTTATCAGATATATCGCCTTCTCTAATAAGGATTCTCCTTTGGAGGAAATTTGGATCACAGAGCAATACTTCTCAATGATCTCTATATTGATCTGTATCCGTTCTTTATTCCTGGTATATTCAATATCGCTTCTCAGATAAAGTACAACTACGTTATTGTTAGATGAGGTCCACCCTACCAGCTCATTATGATTCATTTCTGGAATCACATTGTGCCAACACAGGACCTTGCTGTTTTCGTTGAGTTGTTGGCGCCATCGCAAAGCGACGGATTCCATGTTGTTTTCAACATAAATGACGGGTGTCTTACCGGATAATTGGGCAGCTATGGATTTTCCTTGATCCTTAATTTGGGTGGTATCCTCTTCAAGGAGATCTGCGATCGCCTCAATTTGAGATGTAAAATTTTGCTTTATCAATTTGAAGTGTGCCAGAATATGAAGTTGCTGAACAATAGAATACCCTAAACATGCTCTAGGTGGCATTCCGCCCGGTATTTTGATAAGATCACATTTGTTGGCAAGCGCCATCTCTTCTATCTTTCCTCCGGAAGTAATACAAACAATGTGTGCATTCTTTTCAGCAGCACTTATAAAAGAACTGATGGTCTCCTCTGTATTTCCGGAATAAGATGAAATAATTACAAGCGTTTCCTGGTCAACAAAATTGGGGACAAAATAATCTCTATTGACCATAAATGGGACCTCAATTTCACTTCTTATTATGTCTCCTACCAAATGTCCACCAATTCCTGAGCCGCCAAGCCCTGAAACGATTACGTTAGTGATCCGGGTGTTAATTTGTGAGAGGGTAGAACTTTCACTTATGGTAATAGCATCTTTCAATTGCTTACTAAAACTTGAGATCAGCTTATCCATAAAATGGTTATTTTTATGCAAATTAACCAAAACTCAATGAGTTCTCACAATGCTACCGGGAAAAAGGGGGAAGCGCTAGCCAAAGAATATTTGGAGGATCTTGGCTACAAAATACTTGAATTGAACTTCAAATATGAAAAAGCAGAAATAGACATAATTGCACTACATAAAGATGTAATCGTCTTCATAGAAGTGAAAACCCGTAGGAGTGAAAATTATGGCTTCCCTGAAGAAGCTGTCAATAGAAATAAACAGAACAATTTGCACCGGGCTGCTGAAGGATATCTGGAGGAAAATGAGATCAACGGTGAAATAAGATTTGACATTATTTCTATCTTGCTAAATGCACCTTCTCTCGACATATATCATATCAAAGATGCGTTTTTCCCCGAAGATGACGAATAGAGATTACTTGAGCTCAAATGTTGCAGAGCCGATAAGGATATATTCGATATAGATATCTATACTATATTGTCCGCTGCTAAAAGCATGGTCCTGCTGCCAGTCAAAACACACATTCTGCTGTGACTGAGTATAGTCTATTGTTTTTAACATAGTATACTTGCTATCTTTTCCTTCGGAAGTTCTAAAGATGCCAGACCCAAAACGGTCAAGAAATAGTACCACTCCCTGTGGACCGGTGATCTTTAAATGAACATCCTTTTTGCTTTTTTCTGCGATCAGATTTTCCTCAATATCAAAACATGTTTTTAATATCTTCGTTTTTTTTGCTAAAGCAGTTTCAACCAATTTTCCACTTTTTTTCTTTTTTAGAGGCACGGCTATCAACTCTTTGATCTTTAATATGGATGCCAGATCCACTTTAGCTACCAATACCTCTTTCTCACTTTCAATAATTTGCAGATCTTCATTTAATTTGATATTGCTGGCTTGCAAAGTTTGGTTCTGTAAGATCAGTGAATCTACCTTGTCCAAATAAATGTCTTTGAACTTCTTAAGTTCTGCAAGCTCAGATTCCAACTTTTTCTTGAGTTGCTTCTGAGAAAGATTTTGATTGAAGAGATCATTGATCCTTTGCTTTTGGGTTTCAATTTTTGTGTTGGCGACAACTAGCAAACTATCGAGATTTGAGGTAATCCCTTTATAGTTATCCAGATCTTGAGAGGTTTGCAAAAGTTCCTGGGATATGTTGAATTCTAATCTAATTAATGAGTCAATCCGATCCTTGCTGGTGACCACTGCTTTTTCAGAGGTCTTTTGCTTATTGATCAGAATCCCGTTGAATGCTAATGAAATGATGAGAAGGATCAAGACAAAGATGAATGTCATCTTCGGTTTTCTTCTTTTTTCGTTTGTTTCTGACATAAAATGACCTTTACAATTTATAATCGATTATCACAAAAGTAGGTTGATTTCTGATTATTTTAAATTAAAAGAAGGTTTTTTTATGAATTTCTTTCCTTGAATTGATCTTAGCAATTGTAAAGTCTATTTGTATATTTGTGCTTGAATTGAATAAAATCTACTGTAATGACTCAGGATCAATATAAACAATTAGAAGAGCGCTTAGGTGTATTATGGAGGTATCTTTGAGGTAGAGAGGTGCCTTGCAGAGAATATTGAAAATGAGAAACTCACCCGGAGTACCACCTTTTGGGACTCCCCCGATAAAGCAGAAGTTGTTCTGAAAGGGATCAAGTCAAATAAATTCTGGATCAATGCTTACGAAAAAGTACAATCTAGTTTTGATGATCTGACAGTGATCAAAGAATTTGATGAAGCAGGAGAAACAAGAGAAGGAGAATTGGATCTTCAATATCAGGTGACCTTAAAAAAGTTGGAGAGCCTTGAGTTCCAATCGACTCTTAATACAGCAGAATCCCGTTTGAGTGCAATACTATACCTTAACCCTGGAGCCGGAGGCACCGAAAGCCAGGATTGGACTGCAATGCTATTGCGGATGTATATTATGTGGGGTGAAAAGAATGGATACAAAGTTAAAGAGATTGACAAGCAGATGGGTGACGTTGCAGGAATCAAATCTGCAACGATTGAGTTCGAGGGCGATTTCGCATATGGATATCTGAAAGGTGAATCAGGTGTGCATCGGCTAGTTCGTATATCTCCCTTCGATTCAAATAAAAAAAGACACACCTCCTTTGCTTCCGCTTTTGTTTATCCTTTGGTCGATGAAACAATTAAGATAGAGATCAATCCATCTGAAATTGAATGGGATACTTACAGAGCTGGAGGTGCAGGTGGGCAAAGTGTTAACAAGCTGGAAACTGCAGTCAGATTAAAACATCTTCCCTCAGGAATTGTTATTGAGTGCCAGCAGGAACGATCTCAACAACAAAATAAAGACAAGGCTGTAAAATTGCTAAAATCGCGATTGTATGAATTGGAGTTAAAGAAAAAAGAGCAAGAAAAGGCAAAGGTGGAGAGCGGGAAGAAAAAGATAGAATGGGGTTCTCAGATACGTTCTTATGTCATGCATCCTTACAAGTTGGTCAAAGACCTACGGTCCGGACATGAAACATCTAATGTTGGCGCAGTAATGGATGGAGACTTGAATGACTTTATTAAAGCCTTTTTATTGACTGCCAAGCCAAAAGATAAGTAATTCACTCCTGTTTTCAATCAAGTTCAGTACCTATTTCGTCGATTTTTTGACATTTGTAAAGTCTTTTTGATTTTTTTCTGAAAAATACTTGCATTTTCATCAATACTTGTATAAATTTATGTTGCTAGATTAAGTCAAGTTTTTAACTATTTTCATGGTAGCAAGGGGCAATATTCATGAGAGAGATATCATAATTACAGATATTCAGGAGTTGTAAATAGATAGACTTAAGTGCAGATTATAATTTGAAGACGTTCTTTAAAAATAATAGCACAAAGAATTGAAGTGCTAACAACTAACCCACAAGGGAATCCGTACGTTTGATAAATCTAACATTATCAAACTTGGGGGAAAGTTTAGAATAGCGAGAGCGGGCCTCAATCCCGGCTTGCCGGGACTCCGCAAGGACAAGGGGATCTTCGACCTATTTTAGCCCCTCCAACCATTACTATCATGAGGTTTAAAATAACCTGCGGTTTTTTTGTGGGTTTTTTTTGGCTACTTTATTGTTTGCTAAACGTTAAAGCGGATCTCAATGATGTCTCCGGGTGTGATGATGTAATCACGATCAACAACTTGCACAAGCCCTTTTTTCTTGCAATCATTAAAACTATGACTGTCCATGAAGTCATCAAATTTGGCGATGTCTCCTTTTATAAATCCCCGGATCATATCTGTATGTATCTTTCCTGCACAAGTAACAATATCTGATCCTTCTTTTACAGGCCATGCGTGAACCTCTTTATCCCCTGCGGTATAAAAAAAGACAATTCCTGCCTTTTGAAAACAAGTGTTGATAACTTCTGTCACATCATCAGATCCTTCCAGAGTTATAACAGGCTTCAAACTTACCAAAGCCAAAGAGCGTAAAGCTTCAGCTGCTTCCTTAGACAGACCCATATCGCACAAAGGGATCTCTTTTTCAAGTGATGCAAGACAGTCATCTATTAGCGACTTATCAATGCCTTCCTTATTTCTCTCTAAAATTGCCTCGCATAACTCCATGTCAATGATCAGCAGATCAAGTAGTTTATCAGGCGAAATAACTATGACATCCACTTGTGTGTATTCCTCCAGAAGGAACTCAACGTAGTAGGGAGATACTTTTTTAGGATTGCACTTTTGTGCCAGTGCTTCTAATAATGGGTCATCATATTTTACTTTTCCATCAGGAAGATCAAGCCCGCTATAGCCAATTTTCATTTTCGTATAAAATTTTTAAATCCATGAAGGATTTGTGTCAAAGACAACAAAGATAAGTAGAAAATATAATTATATATTAAATGTTGGTAAAAGTGGGAAACTGAAATTTTGCTTTTAAAATTCTTAATAAATTGCATCCCCTATTTTGGGGTTAGTACAAAATTGTTGTATTTTTCTACTAATAAGCTAAGTTATTATGCAATACAAAGTGCCTGAAGCAGATTATATCCATGGTGGGGTGCAAAAGGACCATTATGCTTTAGAGGATGTGGATACTTGGGCTTGCCCTCTGTGTGGGTCTTCAAAATATATCCAATTATACAAGGAACGTGGTAACCTGGGTATCGCTGAGTGCACAAATTGTCAATTAGTATACACCAATCCACGAAGTAAGGATGCTGAAGCAAATTATTTTGGGGATGCTACTATTTTCCTTGAAGAAGCAAGGCTGATATTTGAAGGTAAAAAATCCCATCACAGGGATAAGAATTATGATTTTGAATTGAATGAGATCAGAAAATTTAAACCCTCTGGCAAATTCTTGGATATTGGAACAAACATGGGTTTTTTCCTCAATAAGGCCAAAGAGCATGGATATGACACACAAGGGGTTGAGCCCGCTCCAGCACTGGCTTCAATTGCTTCCGAAAAATTCGGGCTGAACATAAATAACGGGTATTTCAATAAAGAGGACTTCTCCCCTGCTAGTTTTGATATTATTACCATGATCGATGTTTTTGAGCATGTGACTACCCCTGTCGATCTGCTAAGTAATGCCTATGAGGTACTCAAAGATGATGGGATATTATGTATCAAAGTACCCAATGGAAATTATAATAAGCTCAAATTGAAACTTGCCAGAATATTTAATAAAGAGGGAAAGCACGACATCTTTAATGGGTATGAACATGTTGTACATTATACCCCAAAGAGCATGAAGGAAATGTTGGAGAAAGCGAATTTTAGGATTCGAAAACTCATATTGCCACTCCCAATACATCCTCCAATATGGGCCAACTTAGTAGGACATTATTATCAGTATTCGTCACCCTATATATTGGATTGGAAGAGGATCATAACTAGGAAAATATTCTACAGAATAGGCACCATTGAAAAATTATTTGGATTGAAAATAAACTTCGCACCGGACCTTATGTTCATTATTGAGAAAAGTAGACCATCATGAGCAATATAAATGATAGATATTGCTTTGAATATGGACAAATTATCAACCTGAAAATTGAGATTTGGACCAAATATAGAGCTAACCAGCCTTTCAATTCATAAAAATCAGATATCAGACATATAATCTATGACAAATACAAAGAAATTATCCGTTTTTGAAAGATATTTAACCTTCTGGGTACTTATTTGTATTGGTGCAGGGATCATTTTAGGGAAGCTCTCTCCAGGGATAGCTATAACACTTGATTCTCTTTCTATCTACAACGTTTCAATTCCCATTGCCATCTGCTTGTTCTTTATGATGTATCCGATCATGGTGAAGATCGATTTTTCAGAAGTTGTTAAAGCGGCAAAGTCACCAAAACCTGTGATTATGACCTTAGTGATCAATTGGGTCATCAAGCCATTTACAATGTATTTGATCGCTTTTTTCTTTTTGGGATATCTCTTTAAAGAATATATCCCTGGCATGGAAGTAGTTAAATCAGGGCAGGAAGTTGAGCTTTGGAGGAGCTATATTGCTGGAACAATTTTACTTGGGATCGCCCCATGCACTGCTATGGTATTGATGTGGAGCCATTTAGCCAAGGGGAACAATGGTCTTACATTGGTGATGGTCGCTATAAATTCTTTAGCCATGTTGGTACTGTATGCTCCTTTGGGAAGTCTGTTGCTAGGGATCAATGCGATTCCAATTCCCTGGAAAACGATGGTATTCTCGGTTTTAATATATGTGGCCCTGCCTTTGGTATTCGGTTATTTTTCCCGAAAATTGATCATTAAAACTATAGGGCCGGATTGGTTTCAAAATAAATTCCTTCGCTATTTGACCTCTATAAGCATTGCAGCTTTGCTGGCAACACTTGTGCTATTGTTCTCATTGAAAGGAGAATTTATTATTTCTAATCCATTAACCATATTTTGGATATCCATTCCGCTATTTATCCAGACCATGTTGATCTTTGTTATTGGGTATTTTGTCTTAGCTCGCCTTTTGAAGCTGAAGTACCATGATGCTGCCCCAGCCGCGATGATCGGCGCCTCAAATCATTTTGAAGTTGCAATAGCTACAGCAACTATTCTTTTCGGATTGTCGTCAGGTGCAGCTCTAGCCACTGTAGTAGGAGTGTTGATCGAAGTACCGGTTATGCTTATGTTGGTATTGATCTGTAAAAAGTACTGCCATTTATTCCCGGCTTGTTAATTGGACAGTCCTCAATGTAAACCTACGGCTATAAAAACTGATAAACAGGAAGTAATATTATGAGTACTGAAGAAATAAATGATCATGGTGCTGTTTGCTATTGCAATGCTATAATACTTTTCAGCCTTTCCATGATTTGATATTATATCATAACCTGACCTACATCATTTTATTTGGCTTTTGTTTTCATCAATTTTGCATTAATGAAACTTGAAAAGCTAAGTTGTAAGAGTTGTACACTTAAAAAGTGTTTCATAAAGTCAAATTGTTCTCCTAAATGGATTGAGGAGATAGATAAGGAGAAGGTGAACATCCAATTCAAGAAAGATCAGACCATAATATATGGTGGTCAACCTGTTCAGGGATTGTATTTCATCTATTCCGGAAAGGTAAAGGTGGTGCTTGTGGGCTATAAGGGAACAGAACAAATTGTAAGATTAACGAAGCCTGCACATGTTTTGGGCCATAGAGGGGAAGGCAACGAAGTACATCTAATTAGTGCAATAGCCATTGATCATACCCTTGTGTGCTTTATCGAAAATAGTACTATTCATAATGCTTTCCTGGAAAATGCGAAACTCTCTCTTGGATTGATGATGTACTATTCTCAGGAATTAAGAAAAATTGAAACCCGAGTAAAATATATAGCTCAAATGACTGTAAGGGAAAGAGTAGCTGAAGGACTTTTGTTTATTGGAGAAGTGTTTGGTGAGCACAAAGGCCTGAGAATCTCTTTTGATGTGCTTTTAAAAAGAAAGGAATTGGCAGCTATTGCAGGCACGAATGTGGAACAAGTAAGTAGAATGCTTACAGAACTTCGAAATGATGGGCTAATAGAAGTAGTGAATAATAAGATCAGTATTATTAATAAACACAAGTTTATACAAGAGATCAATTTAGGAAATTATAACCCACTACTTTTCTCATAGAAATGCTTTTTAGTGTACCAAATGCACTACAATATGTCAATTAGCATGTCTATTCATGCTTTATGACAAACTTTAGGATGATGCACATCATTGTCTTGGCTGCCAATCTAATGTAATTTTGTTAATTAAGGAGGTATCTCTGCCTTCCCGTCTGATTTTAATGACCTATAATCAAAAGGTGTTTTATGAAAAGGGTAAATGAACAAATGGTTATAAATGAATGTACAGTAAAACACTGCATCATACAGAAACACTGTATTAACAAAGCAGAGTTATCTGCAAAGAAAAAGATCAGACTTAACAAATATGAAGCAGGACAGCATATCTTTCATGAAGGAAGCCGTGTTTTTGGGACCTATATTATCAAGAAGGGAAAAGCGAAAGTTTTTAATTCTAGCCAAAGTGGAAACAACCAAATTATTCGCATTGTAACTGACGGCGATATGTTAAGTTATGGCAATTTTCATGAAAAATATTACCGTCTCAGTAGTCAGACCTTAGAGAATTCTGAAATTTGCTTTATTTACGCTGATGCATTTCAGAAACTAGTAGCAGAAAACCACAGTCTCTCACTTAATATGATCAAGTTATATGCCAATGAGCTGAGCGTCCTTGAAATTCGCCAAAAACATCTTAGTCAACTTAATATAAAAGAAAGGATCGCAGAAGCTCTTTTAATGATCCGAAAAAAGACCCACCGCCATAGAATTAATAATGGAC
Source organism: uncultured Chitinophagales bacterium (assembly GCA_964572485.1). Taxonomy (GTDB): domain Bacteria; phylum Bacteroidota; class Bacteroidia; order Chitinophagales; family CAZNGA01; genus CAZNGA01. The sequence goes on along the minus strand of CAZNGA010000024.1, from coordinate 33,124 downwards.
CAACAATGATCAGGATATCGAGGCAAGATATCGCAGATATTGCCGGTTGTACCGTTGAAGTGGCCATAAGAACATTAAGCAGTTTTGCAAAGGAAAATATAATAAGGAAAGAAGGTAAAAAGATCGAGATACTAAAACCTGACAACCTTTATGATATGCTATTGGAAAATTGCTCTACCAATAACTATAACAGAAATAGTAGCCTCCCCTATCTATAAGATATATCCTTATCTTATTTATCTCATTTCAAGATTTCAGTTTTAATAGCAAAGTTGTGAATCGTATCTGATATTTCAATCAGTCCTGAATCTGTAATCTTAAATAAATACTGTTAGTTGCCTCCCAATTTGATCTCTAAATCGTTACTTTTATAAATATTCACTATTTTCATGGCTCATATGCACCCTTTTTCAATAGTAAAGATGAAAGTATACAGTTTATTATTAGTATCCCTTTTTCTTTTTCAATGCAGCACTGTCAAGCACATATTTGCTGCGGATAAAAAGAAGATAACTGTTTATTATGAAGAAGGTGAGAATGGAGACTATGATTTCTATGCTTCTAATAAGGGAGTATGCCCCTATACCGTCAAGATCTCTTTCACGAAGCTCAAGAATATGAGCGCCAGTGCAAAATTGCCTTTTTCTAAATTTATTGCACCGAAAACGGAAAAAGAATTTCTCTTTTCGCTCCAACCCAAGAAAAACAGTAAGATCGCTTTTAACTATGAAGTTGGATTCTTTATTGGAGATCCCATGAATGCTAAGCATGATGAGGCCTATAAATATTTGTTGCCATTTGAGCATAGCGCTACCTATAAAGTAGAACAAGGGTATATGGGAAAATTCACCCATTCCAAAAAATATGCGATTGATTTTAAGATGCCTAAAGGGACAAAGATATGCGCATCTAGAGATGGTATCGTGGTTAAGATCAAGGAAGACTCAAATAAAGGTGGAAAGAACAAATCTTATCAGGAGTTTGGTAATTATGTACTTATACTTCATAATGATGGGAGCTTTTCTTCCTATTTTCATCTTAAGAGGAATGGAGCTCTTGTAAAACCGGGACAAGTAGTGAAGGCTGGTGAAGTTATTGCATTAAGTGGTAATACGGGATGGTCAAGCGGACCGCATCTTCATTTTGAGGTTTATATCCCTCAATTCAATGATAATAAGACGGTCCCAACTAAATTTGTTACCGGCAACAATAAATTTGAACATTTGGCGGAAGGAAAATCGTATACCTCTTTCCATCCTGATAGCAATTGAAATAGGATCAGTTGACAATAGAAAACTTGCCGGTATGTAAGATCCCTTCTTCTCCTGAGATTTGATAGAAATAAATACCTTGCTTTAGATCTTTCCTTTCTATGAGCACGCTCTCACTAGTAACCTCTATGTATTTCCTAATAGCCCTACCACTCAGATCAAACAACTTGACCGTTAAGATCTCTTTTTCCGGATTGTCAAAGGTCAATTCGGTGGATTGGCTAAATGGATTAGGTTGTATCCTAATGTTATTTAATTGATAGTGAGTTATTGAAACTATTGAGGTAGTATCAATTGGTGGGATCGTATACTTCAATATGTTCCCTGTACTACCTGCCTTTGATAACGCATAACTTGAATCAGGCCCGTATGCCAGATCATAAAGATGTTCTGTCCCTGCGTATCCGGACGACCAGGAGGCACCTCCGTTACTGGTAACCAATAAGGTACCGTTTACCCCTGCAATATGAAGAGAATCATCACTAAAAGTATGGATCTTATTCAACTGCTCTGTTGTGCCTGTGATCAAGGTATCCCATGAAACCCCTGCATTAACTGTTTTGATTACTTTGCCACCCGATCCACAAGCATAGGCGACAAGTGAGCTAGAGAATTCTACATCATAATATGTAGTGCTACTAGCCAAGATCATTGGGATCCAGGTTGCACCTGAATTATTAGTTGCCTGTACTTCGCCATTCACATTGGTAAGGAATCCTGAAATCCCATCCCTAAAACCAATTGAAATAATATCAGCTCCGGTGTAGTTCTTTTGCACCCATGTGGCTCCCCCATCCGTTGAATTATACAACTTGGTAGCAAAAAATCCATCTCCACCTGCATATGCAGTTCCTGTATTAGGGAATACCACATCATGAAAAGGATCACTGGTGCCATTTGATCCAACAGAGTCCCAATTTACTCCTGCATCAACAGTTCGATATATAAATCCGGCTGAAGTAACAATAAGTCCTTTATTGGCATCTGCAAAAGCAATGGCAGTGATCGTATCCGTAAGACTCAATGAAGATGTATCCCATGTGATGCCTCCATCGGTTGTTTTGATCAGATAGCCATTAGCTCCGACTGCAAACCCAGTAGTGTTGCTTACAAATTCAATGGCTTCAGGATAATCTGTGGTGGCATATAAATGACGCCAGCTATTTTGGGCATGGGCAGTGAAGGAAAAAGAAAGAACGATGATAATCAATAAAGCTGTGGTAGCAATGCTTACAATAGGGTTGTGCTTCTTCATGATAGTAATGATTTAGGAATTATTCAAGTTGAATTTACTATAACAAAGATATAATTTTATTTAAAACAAAATAATCCTTTTGTGGATCTGCACTGTGAGAAAAGATAAAATATCATAAAATAAAACTCATGTTTTCTAAATATCCATAACAAACAAGCGATAAAAAGCATATATTTGTATGACTTCAAACTAATAGAACCATGAAAGATCTAACCATAAAAGTAATTGTTGTTTTCATATGTATATCCTTGTTTTTCACTTTAGGAACCAATGCGCAACCTTGTACACCCAATCAAAGCTATACCATTCCTGGGGTATATCCTGACTCTATACCACATGCCTATGTAGATTCTGCATATCTTACAGTGTTGAATTTTCGAAGCCCCCCGAAAGATACCGTAATTGGATCATTGCCTGCAGTTGTTGATTCTATCAAAGTGCTTAATATCAGTGGACTCCCTGCAGGATTCACTTATCAGTAGGATGTAGCCAGTTGTACCTATCTGCCTGATACAAATGGCTGTGCTGCAATTACAGGTACAGCTACACCTGCACAATTTGGTGATTACATTGTAAAAGCGCATGTGAAAGCCTATTTTAAAATATTTGGTAATCCCGGCTCTATAGTAGATAGTTCCGGGACATTGATCTTAAGAGTATGCTATACTCCGGATAGCTGTTTAGGAGACACCGGAGGAGGTGTTGGCATAAATAACATAAAAGAGATAGGTTTGAATTTAGGACAAAATTAACCCAACCCTTTCCAATTGACTACCGAAATCCCATTTATGGTAGCTACTGCTTCACAAGTGGAACTTATTGTTTATAATTCGCTTGGGCAAATCGTTTTCACTGACAAGTTCATGGCTCATAAAGGAAGGAATAGGTACCCACTTGATGGTGTATCTCTGCAAAATGGAATACATTTCTATCAATTGACATCTTCCCAGGGTGTTAAAATAAAAAGGATGGTTATTCAATAATAAAGGCCATTTTTTTACATCTCAGTGACATTCTTATCAAATTATTTTGTTATCTTTACGAGTACCATTTGCAAGTAATACTGCTTTATTTTATTGTTGGTCATTAAATTCAAAACCATGAAAAGATCAATCAAAGCATTATTCATCGTGCTCCTTACTTTAACTATAAATCAAACCAATGGTACCCATATTGTTGGTGGCGAATTGACCTATAGGTGCGTTGACCCAATGAGTTACACTTATGAAGTAAACCTCAAATTCTACAGGAATTGCTCCTTTCAGATCCCTTCAAGTATTCCATTCGCTGATTCTATTTACGTAGGCATCTATGATAGTGACAGCGTTCAAATTGCCACTTTCCCAATGGGATTAAAGATGCTGCTCCCTCCTACAACAGATACTTTGATCAATTTCACTTATAATCCTTGTACCTTCCCACCTCCCAATATGTGTGTGGAAGTTGCCAACTATCAGGCTTATATTAACTTGCCGCCCAGGCCTGGAGGGTATCTTTTAATGTTCCAACAATGCTGCAGAAATGCTGCTATTCTCAATATCTCGAATCCATTGAACCACGGAGCAAGTTGGGTGGTAAAAGTCCCTGATACAGCTGTTGGCGGATGTAATAGCTCTGCCTACTTCAGACTATTTCCTCCTACGGTCATATGTGTCAATGAACAGATCATTTTTGATCATAATGCTGTGGATAGTGATGGAGACTCTCTCGTTTATTCTTTATGTAGTGTAATGGATGGTAGCTGGGGTGATGGCGGGGCCATGCTTCTACCACCTGATACGATTCCAAAATTCCCGGTTGGACCATATGTCTCTGGTTATACATATACGAATCCTTTAAGTGGAGTTGACTCTTTAAAGATCGATCCTGTGACCGGTATGCTATCCGGTGTCCCACCTCTTGTGGGGCAGTTTGTGTTTGGAGTTTGCGTCTCAGAATATAGAGATGGAACATTATTGAGCGTAAATAAAAGAGAATTCCAATTTAATGTTGCAGACTGCGATACCACAATTTCCGTCGATTTCTCATACTTCCAATGTGAAAGTGGTAAAACTGTTAATTTTTTGAATCTGAGCACATCCTCAACTGGATGGCCTTTGCTTGCTGTCACTTATGATTGGGACTTTGGTGTATCAGGCACTAATACAGATACAAGCAACCTGAAAGATCCCAGTTACACCTTTCCAGATACAGGGAGCTATAATGTTAGCTTAACTGTAAATAAAGGGTATTCTTGCGAGACAACCTATTCATCAAATATTAATGTAACAAATAATACCAAAAATAAGGTGACAATTAATGTTAATGGGAATTTATTAACCGCTTCACATGGTCTGAGTTTTCGTTGGTATTTAAACGATACATTGATAGCATGGGCAAATAGTAAGGTATATAGTGTACCGGAGAGCGGGACATATTATGTTGCTATTATAGACAGTAACGGTTGTCCTGATACCTCAGCTACGGTGTATATTACTGTTGGGATCGAACATTTGGCTCCTGGAATTAGCATAAAAGTGTTTCCAAACCCCAGCCAAGGCAAATTCAGCCTGGTATGGAAGGAGCAAAATTCAGAATGGATTGAAATTAGTCTATTTGATATCACCGGAAGGCAGCGATTCTCAGAACGGATACCCGGTCAAAGTAGTACTTTATCAAAAACAATAGATGTAGAATCACTTGGAAAGGGGATCTACTTCCTGCGGGTGATCATAGATGAGGCAATTCTATATAAAAAAGTGGTATTACAGTAAAGAGAAAAGACTATTTCCCCTTTAAGATATCATGGCCCAGCTTATCCCGCTTCGTCTTTAGGTAAAACTCATTATGCTTGTTAGGGGTGATTTCAATAGGCACATTTTCAACGATCTCAAGCCCATACCCCTTGAGCCCTGCACGTTTCTTCGGATTATTAGTGATAAACCTTATCTTGGAGATCTCAAGATCCCTCAAAATTTGGGCTCCGATACCATAATCCCGTTGGTCCATTTGAAATCCCAGGGCTAAATTGGCTTCAACAGTATCCTGTCCATCTTCCTGGAGTTTATAGGCCTTTAATTTATTCAGTAGGCCAATCCCCCTGCCCTCTTGGTTCATATAAAGTACAGCTCCTTTTCCAGCTTTATCCACCATAGATAAGGCATGATGAAGCTGATCCCCGCAATCGCACCTCAATGATCCCAGTACATCTCCCGTTAAACATGATGAATGTACCCTAACTAGAACGGGTTCGTCCTTTTCCCAACTTCCTTTTTTAAGTACCAGATGGATCTCATCTGTGGTCAACTGCTTGTAAGCGATCAACTCAAAATCACCCCATTTGGTGGGTAAGTCCACATCAACAATTTGCTCAACAAGGGTCTCATTATGCATCCGATAAGCAATAAGATCACGAATCGAAATAAGTTTCAGGTCGAATTTTTCTGCGATCTTCTTTAACTCAGGTAACCTTGCCATTGTGCCATCTTCATGCATGATCTCAACGATCACTCCTGCTGGTTCAAATCCTGCCAATCTAGCCAGGTCAATGGTTGCTTCTGTATGCCCTGCTCTTCTCAATACACCACCTCTTCTCGCTTTTAGCGGGAAAATGTGTCCCGGTTTTGAAAAATCTCCGGGTTTGATCTCAGGATCTATTAATGCTTTTACGGTTTTTGATCGATCACTTGCTGAAATTCCAGTAGTACATCCATGGCCGGTAAGGTCAATGGAAACAGTAAAGGGTGTCTTATGAAGGTCTGTGTTTCTGCCAACCATCATTTCGAGATCCAATTCCTCACACCTGTCTTCTATCAGTGGAGCACAAACCAGCCCCCTGCCATGAGTGACCATAAAATTGATGACCTCAGGTGTTACATTGCGTGCTGCAGTTATAAAATCACCTTCGTTCTCCCTATTCGCATCATCTACCACGATCACCAACTTTCCATTCTTTATATCAGCGATGGCCTCTTCAACAGTGTTAAGTGTTGGATGTTGTTTATCCTGTACGTTTTGTGGGCTGCCAAACATTAGTCCTAATTCCTCCTAAATATTTAATGAAACCGATCAGTAAAGCGAAATTTGTTAAATAAAAATAGGTTACAAACCGCAACAATCGAAAATGAATATTTATTTGTTTTAAAAGATAGTCTAGTACGGGTGTTAATAGTAAAACACTCTGTACTATAAAAACATATTCATAGAAGTTGTGTGCTTCAGATAATAACCCACTGCAAAGGTACAATAATATCAATAAAAAAGGTCCGCACCAACGGATCACCTTATGAGACCAAAAGCAAAAGCTAAGCCCTTTAACCGATGAAAATAACATTCTGGCAAAATAACTTAGATTTTGGAAGTTGCCGGCAGAGATGCGTATTTTACGGCGAAATTCTTCCTCCATTTCATTGGATACATCCTCAAAGCACTTGGCATTGAGCTCATTGATCGCTAACGCTCCTTTCCTGAGAACTTGCATATTGATATAAAAATCATCAACGGTGAATGTGCTTGGAACATTAGTATAGTAGGATGTCCTTATGGCATAGCAACCTCCAAATGGCCCCATCATAGTGCCCCAAAGTTGCCCCTGTAAATACTTGATCTTGATCTCTCTATTGATATATGATCCCTCCTGAACAGAAATCCCCTCCTCTTCATTTCTATGGTTTATCATATTACCATCCACAAGGCCAATAGACGCATCATTAAAGTGCTTTACCAGCTCAAAGATGGTGGATGTGCCAAAGAGCACATTCGCATCTGTCAGTAGCAATATCTCTCCGGTAGCATTTTCAACCAACTGATTGATGATAGTTGGTTTGCCCGTTCTATCGGGGTAATATTTAAAGGTAATATTTGTATGAAGTTTTTGAAAACTACGGATGATCTCGTTGGTTTGATCAGTGGAAGCATCTGAACCAATAAGTATTTCCACTTTGTCTTCCGGATAATCATTACTTAATATTGACTTGATTTTTTCCTCGATCACCTGTTCCTCATTATATGCTGCCATTACTATTGACACTACAGGCAGATCATCAACTCTCCGGTAAACATGGCGTGGCTCTCTCTTTTTAAAGGAGAGCAGTTGCAATATCAAAGGAAAGAAGAAATAGGAATGCAGCAACGCTAAAATACAAAACCAAAAAAGTATCTCGAAAAATATCATCTTTCTTTTTAATTGGGTCGTGACGCTAGATCAATGCTCTTTTCTTTTTCACTAATTATGCGATATTGTTCTAAAAGTGAGCGCACTATTTCATGGTTCTGATAATGTGCTTTTACCCATTCATAACCATGTTCGCTTACTCTTTCATAGAAATCCTTATCTGTAACGCATTTTGTAATTTGTGACACAAACGCTTCACCATTATCAGCGATCAATGGTACCATATCGCTTCCGGAAGTAAATCCTTCAGCGCCAAGGGTCGTAGAGATAACCGGCCTCTTCATCGCTAAGGCCTCTAGAATTTTTATTCTCATACCGCTTCCTGAAAGTAAAGGTACCACCATGATTGCCTTACTTTCCATAAATGCGATGCTATTCTCTACCTCCCCAACCACTTCAATATTTGGTGCTGCAATATTCTCTACCCATGCTGGCGGATTGCGGCCTGCAATATACAAGGTTAAATTAGGAAATGTTTGATGCACCAAAGGCCATATTTTAGCAAGGAACCAACGTAGCCCTTCTTGATTTGGCATCCACTCTAAAGAACCAAGAAAGAAAAGTGAAGGATATTCCATATTTATTCCAGTGGATGAATATCTGTCTAAATCTAAACCTGCGGTGGAAACGTGCATCGGAATAGTGCACCCACCCTTTGCAAACAACTCTTTATCATCCTCAGTTAAGGTTACAAGTAGATCAAAATTATTGGCAACACTTCTTTCATACTTTTTAAGTCTTTTAGCCAATAATGCGAGGTACCATTTTTTTAATCCATGCGCTTTATGTGAGAGTCGCTCCCATATTTGATGCTCCACATTATGAGTTCTTAGAACAACTTTAGCATCTGAATACTCTCTAACTGTTTCAAGATATGGGCTGACAAATAAACCCTCCATGTGAACAATATCATAGGTCTCCTTTTGCAAAATGGAGACCAACTTTTCATTAAATCCCTTCGAAATAAATCGCTCAACATGATAAGACCGATTGGAAAAGAGGTTTATAAGTGCTTTCCAAATACTTATTTTATTGTTTACGTCATTTGTATAGATGGTTGCCAATTCAGAAAGCTCTTTAGGAAGCTTATCGGTATCCAAATAGTGCTTAGATGTATTCATCGCTAAAATAGTAACATCATGGCCAAGCTTTTTGCATCCCTTCGTGAAATTATAGGATACGATTGAAAATCCATCTTTTAATGGGAATGGCAAGCGATTACATAATTGAAGGATCTTCATATAGTACTTCCAATTTTTTGGATCCGTAAAATTAGCCAGAAGTTTACTATTTACAAAGGATGGCAGTTTTCCGTGTATAACGGCTTGTTCATAGGAATGTTGTTGGTAGAGAAATATTTTGTCAAATAGTCTAATCCTATATTGATAATTTCTAAATTAGACGAAATATTTTGGAACGAGCCCTATTCATTGATGATCAACGATCGAAAAATAATAGTTGTTTTACCTGCATATAATGCTGCACTCACATTGGAAAAGACCTATAGTGAAATTCCATTTGATATAGTTGATGATGTTGTGCTGGTAGATGATGCAAGTAATGATGATACGGCAGTGGTAGCCAGGGAATTGGGGATCAAGCATATCATAACCCATGATCAAAACCTGGGCTATGGTGGAAACCAGAAATCTTGTTATGATAAAGCTCTTGAATTGCAAGGTGATATCATCATCATGCTTCATCCCGACTATCAATATACCCCCAAGTTGATCGTTGCAATGGCAAGCATCATCGCAAACGATCTTTATCCTGTCGTCTTTGGGTCCAGAATATTGGGCCGTGGTGCCTTAAGAGGTGGTATGCCAAGGTATAAATACATTGCCAACAGGATACTCACCCTCTTACAGAATTTCTTGATCGGCCAGAAACTATCTGAATACCACACAGGGTACAGGGCTTTTTCCAGGGAAGTCTTAACCACCATTAATTATCAGTCCAACTCCAATGATTTCATCTTTGATAATCAGTTAATATCCCAGGTATTTTATGGTGGATTCGAGATCGCTGAGATCACCTGCCCTACCAAGTACTTCAAAGAAGCCTCTTCCATTAACTTTGGGAGAAGTGTGGTTTATGGTTTGGGAGTCATTCGGGTTTCAGTGACTCACTTTCTTCAAAAAAATGGACTATATAGGTCAGCTTTGTACAATCAGAACAAATGAAACAGGCATCAATTAGTTCCAACAGCTTTCTTTAGCCAATCCATATATTCTTTTTGCATTCTAAATCCCAACGATTCGGCTTTTAATCCATCGTTAAGTGCCTGCTCATAATCCTTTAAGAAATAATAGGACTGGGATCTGTTGCTGTAAGCCATAGCAAAACTCCTATTGAGTTTGATCGCAGCATTGTAATCTTGAATGGCCAACTCCATCTTGCCTAATTTCCTGTACGCGTTGCCTCTGTTATTATATGCATCAAAGCTACTTGGGTTGAGTTTTAGTGCCATATTATAATCAGCGATTGCCAATTCAAATTTCTCTTGCTCGATGTAGATCTTACTCCTATTATTATAGGCCAGCGATACTTTAGGGAAGTTGCTGATCACATCGGTCCATAATGTGCCGCTATTTTTCCATACACCGATCCTTTGATAACTTTGATAAGACAAGCTAAAGGTATACCCGATCAACAGGACAAATAATGCCACTGTGGCGTTCTTTTTGTGTAAAAACAAATGATCCCACCCCACACCAAGTAACAGGAAAAGACCTATATACGGTAAATAGGTATATCTATCAGCCATTATTACGTCCCCAATGGGGATAAATTGCAGGAAGAGGAGGATGGTGGCAAGAAAAAATAAAGTTCCTAATAGGATGATCTTAGAGTGTTTAACACTTTTATATGAAATTAATCCTACGATAATCATTAGGAAGGGAGTTATGTAGTATAGTAAAGGCAAGGTTCCTGCCACCTTTTTGGGATAAGGGTACAGACAAGACACCTGGTATGGGACAACTGCTTTTGCAATATAGATCCCAAGGTTGTTGATACCGATAATGAGTCTGTCAAAGATGTTGATATTAGGTGTCTCCAGCATGTGGACTGCACCCTCAGCATGTTGGGATTGTATAGCATAGAGACCAAATCCAATGGCCAAGAGAAAAAATACAATCTTCTCCTGCAACAATTTTCTGATCTCCTTTCGCTTATAATAATGATCGATAATTAGTAAAACTACAGGTAAAGTAACTGCAACAGCTTTCGATAGTGAGGCAACAATAAAAAAGAAAAATGTCAGTAGAAGATAGTTGTTCTTGAACTTGCTCTTCTTTAAATAATGGATATAAGTGATCAGGCTGCTGAGAAAAAACAATCCACACAAAAGCCCTTTCCTTTCAGATATCCAGGCTACTGACTCTACGTGCATTGGATGTACGGAAAATAAAAGTGCAACGATTATGGCTGCCCATACCCTTTTTGTTAATAAAATGATCAGCCAAAATACGAGTGCAGTATTGAGAAGGTGTATCAGTAAATTATCGAGATGATAATAGTAGGGATCCAACTGAAAAAAATGATATTCTAAGGCAAAAGAGAATATGGTAACAGGGTGATAATGGCCCAACACATTGGATTTGAAAATATTTCTTATCCCCTCAATCGAAATATCTTTGATATCATCGTTTTGCCATACGTAAAATTGATCATCCCAATTAGTAAAACTAAAATCCAGTACCGGTTGCAGGGTTATGAAGGCAATTATCATAATAACTGCCAATGCCACCAAATTGATCACCTTATTTGACGGGTGCTTCATTTTTCTCTGTTTCACGTTTTAGAAAAACAAACCCATTTTTCCTTGCAATTTCATTTAAATGGCTTACATCCAATGATTGTAACCTGTCGATCCTTGTAACAAAATAGACCGGTTTATCGATCTTCCCATGAAGCAGCCATTCTTTGTCTAAAGATTGTCTGTTTTCAGGATTTCTTTTCCCTGTATAGAAAAGATGAGCATAGCTTTTAAAGCCAAGCACATCAACATAGCAATCTTCTTTTGTAAGGGTTTTGTAAAAATCAATTGCAGCTCCTTGGGTGTATCGCTCGATCTTCGGTACAAACAAGGTCATTACCAATTGCAATATTATTATAGTACTTATGAATGTTGCAACAGCACCTTTTCTATATTGATGAAGAAAATAAGCTCTGACACCATAGATGATAGCCGTTAGATATAGAAGCCCGATCACTACTTCCCAATAATACCATTTTACATCAGCCATAAGGTTAGCTATTGCAAACTCATCTTTAATAAAAGGGGTCAACATTTCTTGATGTTTCCCCACTAATGGCAGCATCGTGATCAGAATGGCTAAAATTGAACCTACAATAGCAAATAACCAGACTGTTACCGGATAAGATCGTATCCCATTATTGCGTGATTTAAATAGGAAATAACCACCCAAAAATGTAATTGGGAAATAGCAAAGTGATGAGTAATGAATTATTTTGGTATTAACCATCGAAAATACAACTAGTGTTACGGTTCCCAAGACGATCATCCACTGTTTAAATACCTGTTGCCATTGGCCATCCTCTTGTTTTTGAAATGCGCTGATAGCGAATATGGATGCAGGAAAGCAACCTAAAAGGAGAACTATCAGATGATAATAGAAGGGTCCCCCATGCCCTGCATCTTCAGTGGTCAATAAACGGACATGATAATTATAGAAGTCAAGCAGGAATGAGGGTCCATTCCTGATAAGATCAAAACCGTACCACCCAAACGAAATCACAATAATGACAGATCCCCATATGAGGAAGCGTTTTGGAGTGAAGATTCTTTTTCTGTTGATGATGTAAAGGACAACAATTGATAAAGCCATGATCAATATGGCTACAGGTCCTTTGGTCAATACCGCTAATCCGATAAAGATCCCGGAAAACGCTATTGTTCTATTAGTGGGGATGTCCTTTTGTCCTGTTAATTTTGACAAATAATATACCCCTAAAATGATCAGTAAATTATAGGTGGGATCTATGATAGCGGTCTTAAAATAAAAGTGGGGCAATAGAGACCCTAAATATACCATCACCCAGATCATTCCAAAGTGCTTATCAAATAACTTGCTCCCTATCCGATATATTACCATCAGGGTGGCTGCCCCTATAAGTCCATTCGGAAGCCTGGCACCAAACTCATTGATCCCAAATAGATACATTGAGAAACTCTGCAGCCAGAAAAACAGAGGTGGCTTTTCCCAAAAGGTAGTAAAGTTGATCTGTACACTTGAGAAATTGCCTGTGATCAACATTTCTCTAGCGGCTTCAGCAAAATTGATCTCATCCCAATCAAATAAATGCACCTTTCCTAAAAAAGGGATGAATAATAGCAATGAAATGAGAGCTATGCTCCAGTAAGGATATTTATTTATTAGCTTCACTTTGTAAAATAACTCATCAAGGAATTATTGGCCCATGAACTATTATTTACTCCTGCCCTTTCTACCAATATAAAAGTGAACATGGTAACTAAGATACCGATAAGCATTCCAAAATATACATCCATAAAGAAATGTTGCTTAAGGTACATCCTGGATAATGGCACGCAAAAAGCAATTAGAAGAAAAACCCATCCATGGATATGCTTACGATGAAAGAGTGCTAATAGAAAAAAGACTGAAAAAGCAGAAGCACTATGTCCTGAAGGAAAGCTAAAGATGGAATGAACATCGATCCCATCAACAAAATGGAATTCTTGAGCAGCACCGAAATAAGCTTTTGGCCTAAGAGCATTTGGGAAAAACCCGTGTTTTATGACAGCAATGACCATAGCTACCGCCACAAAACTGATGGCGCCAACAATTGCATAATAGTATTTTATAAATAACCAGAAAACGATCACAATCACATAAAACCAACCATTCCCTAAAAAGGTGATGTACTTAAAGTAGTGGTCCAGGAAAGTATTCCAATTGTTATCAAGCAGGAGAACGAAGTCTCCCTTTGAATAGCTCATCAGTATCCATCCCCCCACAATAAGGATAATTCCCCAACCAATTAAAAAGAATCGGTTTTCCCTCAGCATAGTACTATTAATATTATTGCCGGAATCATTTGATCTTAAAGGTAAAAATCTTTGAAATAATGGATGCATACCAATGCACATTGAATAATGTAGAATCATTAATGGCCTTATAAGTAAGGAATATTCCCAATGGCATTAAAATAATAGTGGATAGCCACATTCCTTCGAAGCTAGATAGTAGGTGCTCTCTTGCAAATTTCTCCCCTAAAATGGAACTGACATGGTATACAACAAAGAAGATGACTGCCACTACAAGGGGTAATCCCAATCCCCCCTTTCTAATGATAGCACCCAATGGAGCACCGATGAAGAATAATACAAAGCATGCAATGGACAATGTGAATTTCCTATGCCATTCAATTTTGTGATTAGTGATATTATCCATCTCGATTTCATTATCTCTCATGACAATATTTATAAATCCCTGGATGTTTCTGGCTACATTGATCGCTTTTCGATATATCTTGTCGCTCTTTTGCTTAATCGTTGGAGTACCCATACTACTGGAAAGATGGGCCTTGAGAGGTAGCGTGTCAATGCCGGCCACCTTAATGTAATAACTTGGATGAATATATCTATTAAGTGTGGCACCTGCATCAACCATCTGAAGTTTGATAGAATCAATAGTGGTATCTAATTGTCGCACACTTTGCATTGAGCAATGGTCCTTAAAGAAAGATTCGTCGGTTCTTGTTAAAGTAAACTCTGAAAGGTCAATGATCTTTTCAAATCTTTCAAATTTAATCCTTAATTGTTCGTAACTGGACTTCCCCTTTTTTTTCATTCCCATTTCCTGATATTGATATCCATCTACCAGATTCAGGATAAGGAACATCTTATCGTCTGATGTATACATTTCGCCACTCCTTGCAACTACAACATCATCATTCCCTCTTCCACGGGTATGATCATAGATCAAGATATCATGTATGGTACGATTATCACTATCCTTCTTGCCTACTTTTATTGTATATCCGTTAATGCCATTATAGAATACACCTTCTTCAATACTAAATGCAGGCTTATGTTCTCGGATATCCCAAAGCAGTGCTCCAAATTTCAAATTGGCAAATGGTAAGGCATAATTGGAAAAATAAAAGGCCCCAATACTTATGAATATCACTGATATTATAACCAACCGCATGGTCCTGAAAAGAGAAATGCCGGAGCTCTTCAATGCTGTAAGCTCAAAATGCTCACTTAAATTCCCAAAGCTCATTATTGAAGATAAAAGGACTGCCAGAGGCAATGCCAGGTTTACCATGCTCGCTGAAGCATAAAAAAGCAATTCAAGAATGAGGTACCATTCCAATCCTTTACCTGCCATGTCGTCTACATATTTCCATAGAAATTGCATTACCAACACAAATAAGGCGATGAAAAATGTCAGCACAAAGGGCCCAAAGAAAGTTTGTAATACGAGTTTATCTACCTTTTTCATAGATGAAACAAATGAGGAAATGTAGATACAAATGTATCATTTTTTTTAATTCAAATGATGTACTTATAGGATCAGTCGTTGCTTGATCTATGACAATCATTAAAATGGCCAAATAATAAAAGTGATAGGATTTCAGGAAAATGGGTAGTAATGTTGGGGAATTAAATTGGGGTGGTCAGGAAATAAACGATTAACCGCCTATCCTTTCCATGAGCACCTTTACCTGACTGTCCCAAAGAAGTTTTTGGTCTTCGATCTCATCATCCAGGGCGAAATCAGTGATATATAATGCAGTGTCTCCGGTAATCTCATCTCTTTTTACGCTAAATTCAAAATATTCATCTTCAGGGCCATTTTCCCACTGATATCTTATCAATTCATTCTCTACTTTTTCAATAACCTTGGCTCTTTCCACACTGCCATTCCATACAAATTTGTACACATCATATTCAGTATCTACATTTTCAGCAAACCATTGTGCCAATGCAGAAGGTGAAGTCAGAAAGTTATACAGAATATATGGAGATGACTTCAATAGATATTCAACCTGAAATTTTTTCTTCTTTGCCATCAATATGAAAATTTTACTTTTCTTCTTCTTTCTTTCTTTCTGCAATAATAGTTAAAAATTATTCTTTTTCGGTTTTTTTCAAAGTTTTTTTAAATTGACGATTTTGAAGTGTAAAAATACTTTCCGAAACCTACTTATGAATGAGAAAGATTCAATCGTAATCAGCTTTCTGAGTATCCTAAATTCTTCTGAGTAGAGTTTGCCTTTTATTATAAATGTAAATGTTGATATTCGCATTTTCATGGTCATTTTTCCTAAATAAGGTACTTTTGCGTGCTACTGTGCCTTTATATAACAGGGTTACAGGGTTTTGAAAGTTAAATAAACTTGACTTCGGCTCTTTTTTTTCGTATATTTGCACTCCAATTCGGGTGTTGCTAAAAATTGATTTTTGCTATATAACTATTGTTTTCTGCTAAATAACTATTGTATATGAGACAACTAAAGATTACTAAATCTATCACTAATCGTGAGAGCCAATCACTTGAAAAATATCTACAAGAAATAGGCAAGGTTGACTTGCTGGCACCTGAAGAAGAAGTGGATCTTGCGAAGAGAATTAAGGAAGGGGATCAAACGGCGCTCGAAAAACTTACAAAAGCAAACCTACGATTCGTAGTTTCTGTTGCCAAGCAATATCAGAACCAGGGTCTGTCTTTAAGCGACCTTATCAATGAAGGGAACTTAGGTTTGATCAAGGCAGCCCAAAGATTTGACGAAACAAGAGGATTTAAATTCATCTCTTACGCAGTATGGTGGATACGCCAATCGATTCTTCAGGCTCTTGCTGAACAGTCTAGAATTGTTCGTCTTCCACTGAATAAGGTTGGATCATTGAATAAAATAAACAAAGCATTTTCTCACTTAGAACAAGAATTTGAACGTGAGCCTTCTCCGGAAGAATTAGCCAATTCCCTTGAAATTGGGACTGATGAGGTGCAAACAACTTTAGGTGTTGCCGCACGGCATATATCTGTTGATGCCCCATTTGTGGAAGGAGAAGACAATTCATTACTCGATGTGCTTGAAAACAGAACATCTCCCGGTACTGACGAAGGACTTTATTATACCGAATCACTAAGCAAAGAGATTGACAGATCCTTGTCTACCCTTACTGACAGACAAAAGAATGTGATCAAACTCTACTTTGGAATTGGTATCGAGCATAGCATGTCATTAGAAGACATTGGCTTGAAGTTCGGGCTAACAAGAGAAAGGGTGCGACAGATAAAAGACAAAGCAATAAATAAGTTGCGCTCAACATCAAGGTGCAAACTGCTTAAGTCTTACTTAGGTAGTTAGCAGCTAGCGCTTTATTCTTTAAAAAATCTATTCCCAACGTTTGGGGTGATTTATTCTGATTCCGAAAGGTAACCCTGCTTTTTTAACTTGAGGTGGTCATTTTGAATACCCCCCCTTTCCCTTCCATTATATAGAGTTAGTATCTGCTAATAGCAATATTATTATTGGATTTGGGCTGCATCTTTTCTATAAAATAATTAATTTTACATGCGAATTCAATACCAAGAAAAGCTAAATAGTATTCCCAAATGTTTGAAAATTTAACAGATAAACTGGATAGTGCCCTAAAATCCTTAAAAGGGCAAGGAAGGATCACAGAAGTCAATATTGCTACCACTGTAAAAGAGATCAGAAGAGCTTTGGTAGATGCTGATGTCCACTACAATATTGCCAAAGAATTCACAGAGATCATTAAAGAGAAGGCCATTGGGTCAAAAGTTCTTACAGCTGTTTCCCCCGGGGAACTGATGGTCAAGATCGTTCAGGATGAATTGACCAGGTTAATGGGAACTGAAAAATCAGAGATAAATATAAAAGGGGATCCGGCAATCGTTCTTATTGCAGGTCTGCAAGGGTCAGGAAAGACCACTTTCTCGGCAAAGCTTGCCAACATGCTCAAGACAAAATCAGGGAAAAAGGTCTTGTTGATCGCAGCTGATGTTTACCGACCAGCGGCTATTGAGCAATTGAAGGTACTTGGTGAAAGCATAGATGTTGAAGTTTACACTGAAGAAGGAAGTAAGGACCCTATTTCCATTGTAAAACATGGTATAGATAGCGCAAAAGCTAAAGGAAAGAATCTTGTGATCATAGATACTGCCGGCCGATTAGCCATTGATGAGGAGATGATGCAGGAAATAGAAGGTATTAAAAAGTCCTCAAAACCACACGAAACGTTATTTGTGGTAGATTCTATGACCGGCCAAGATGCTGTAAATACAGCCAAAACTTTTAATGAACGGTTAGATTTTGATGGTGTTGTGCTTACAAAGCTTGATGGGGATACAAGGGGCGGCGCTGCATTATCTATCAGGTACGTTGTAAACAAGCCCATCAAGTTCGTAGGTATTGGTGAGAAATTGGATGCGCTGGATGAATTCTATCCCGACAGGATGTCGCAGCGGATTTTGGGTATGGGCGACATAGTAACCCTTGTGGAAAAAGCACAGGAACAATTTGATGAAAAAGAATCTGAAAAGCTCAGGAGGAAGATCAGCAAAGATCAATTCAACTACAATGATTTCCTTAAACAGTTGGGGCAAGTTAAGAAGATGGGAAACGCCAAAGACCTTCTGGGAATGATCCCTGGAGCTGGTAAAGCCATAAAAGATATTGACTTTGATGATGACTCATTCGGTAAGATAGAGGCGATCATATATTCGATGACACCTACAGAGCGCGAAGACCCTGCACTGATGAACGGCACCCGAAGAAAACGTATTGCTTCAGGAAGTGGACATGATATTCAGGAAGTGAACCAATTCATAAAGCAGTTTGAGAGTATGAGAAAGATGATGAAGACCATGGGTAAGATGAATAAAATGGGAAGGGCCATGCAAAACCTGCCATTCAATAATAAGTGATCCCACACCCAGTAGTGTTTTTTCTATTATTTATTGCCTAAGTAAAAATTTGTCGTAACTTTGCAAACCCTTAGAAATAGTAGCTATTTCTATCGGAAATAAATTCTGCCGCAGATAGTTGATCTGTCATGGCACTATTCTTTGACAAAATAATATTAAAAATGGCTGTTAAATTAAGATTACAAAGACACGGAAAGAAAAAAAATGCTCATTATTTTATTGTTGCAATTGATTCACGTAAACCGAGATCAGGTAAATTTTTAGAAAAATTAGGGCTCTATAATCCGATCACTGACCCTGCCACCATTGAATTGGATGGTGAAAAAGCTTTAGAATGGTTGCAAAAGGGAGCACAACCTACCAATACTGTAAGAAATATCCTCTCCTATAAAGGGATCATGTATAAGAAACACTTGCTTAGAGGTGTCTCCAAAGGTGCACTTACCGAAGCAGAAGCAGAGAAATTATTTGACGCTTTTGTAGCTGATAAAGATGCAAAAATAGCAGCAAAAAGAAGTGACATAAAGAAATCCATTGAAACAAAGCAGAAAGAATTGTTAGCCGACGAGAGCAAGAAGCGAGAAGAGAAAGCTAAATTAGTGGAAGAAGCTATTATCAGACAAGAAAAGAAAAAGGCAAAAGCTGCGGCTGATGCCGAAGCAGGAGAAGGAGAAGAGGGTGTAAAAGAAGGTGATGAAAAACAGTCACCCACTAAAGAAAAAGCGGAAGCTAAGGATGATGCTAAAAAAGAAGGCGCCCCTGCTGAAGAGAAAG
>CAZNGA010000024.1:0-13620 GCA_964572485.1 uncultured Chitinophagales bacterium | reverse complement strand
CCCTGCTGAAAAGAAAATAGAAGCCAAGGAAGATGCAAAAAAGGAAGAAGCTCCTGCTGCAGAGAAAGCGGAAGCCAAAGAGGATGTGAAGGAAGAAGCTAAAGATGAGAAAGCACCTGCTGATGGGAAAGAAAAGGCGAAAGAAGAAGAACCTAAAAAAGAAGAGAAACCGAAGGACTAAAGCATTTTTATGAATGTCTTCTGATGATCTTACCTTTATAGGAACCATTAATAAAGCCAAAGGGCTAAAAGGTGAAGTTAAAGTCAACTTCGAGGGAATTAGCGCGGCTCAAATACAGTCAAATGCGGTCCTTTTTATAGATACGGACCCCAGGCCCATCCCCTATTTCATTCAAGCGATATCATTAACTGTCGGTTCTTATGCCATCATTAAATTTGAAAGCATAGACTCTAAGGAAGCTGCACAAAAGATCTCTGGGAAAAGGATATTTGTGAAAGGAAAAATTGAGAATGCTTCCGAGGAAGAGGTTGGTAAACATATTATAGGTTTTGAGGTCATTGATAATGGGAAAGTGACTATAGGAAGGATAAAAGATGTGCTGGATATGCCAATGCAAAAATTATTACAGATCAATTACAAAGGCAAAGAGATCATGATACCTATAAATGATGAAACGTTCATCAGTATTGATACGAATAATAGAAAGATCATATTGAATATCCCTGAAGGATTATTGGATCTTTATGCATAAAATACTTGTAAAGCATGAGAATTGACATTATCACACTACTGCCAGAGTTATTGGAGAGCCCCTTGAACCATTCAATTCTAAAGAGGGCACAAGAAAAAGGCCTCCTTGAATTGAATGTGCATGACCTGAGAGATTACAGCGCAAATAAGCAGAGACAAGTTGATGATTATCAATATGGCGGAGGTGCAGGCATGGTAATGATGGTTGAGCCAATTTCCGAATGCATTGACAAACTCAGATCTGAACGGAAATATGATGAGATCATTTATTTATCACCTGACGGAAATCTATTTGACCAGCAGATGGCCAACAGCCTCTCTCTAAAAGAGAATGTCATCTTGCTTTGTGGCCATTATAAAGGTGTTGATGAAAGAGTAAGAACTCAATTTATTACTCGCGAGATAAGTATTGGAAGCTATGTGCTTTCTGGTGGAGAGATCGCAGCAGCAGTATTGGTTGATGGAATAGGCCGGCTACTTCCGGGGGTACTGTCTGATGAAACTTCCGCGTTATCAGATTCATTTCAGGACCATCTGCTAGCACCTCCTGTATATACACGCCCGGCAGATTATAAAGGAATGAAAGTACCCGGCATCTTATTATCCGGTGACCAAGGTAAGATCGAAGAATGGAGAGATGCACAGTCATTGAAGCGGACAAAAGAACGCAGGCCTGATCTATTAGACGATTAATATTTGAATAACTCCCATTTTTTGAAAATAATTCTTACCTTTGCAAATCTTTATTGAAGGTTATAATCCCCTAAAAAATGAATTGGATAGAATATTTACATGATGAGGTGACAGAACGCAAAGAGCTTCCTTCTTTCAAAGCAGGAGATACCGTTGCTGTCCATTACAGGATCATTGAAGGTGATAAACAGAGAATCCAGGCTTTTAAAGGAGATGTGATCCAATGTAAAGGAACCGGTGCCACTCGCACCTTCACCATCAGGAAGATATCCAATGGCGTTGGTGTGGAAAGGATCTTTCCCTTCTCCTCCCCTAATATTGAGAAGATTGAGGTCTTTAAGAAAGGGAGGGTAAGAAGAGCCCGTATTTTCTACTTGAGAGATCTGAAAGGCAAAAAGGCCAAGATCAAAGAGCTGAAGAAGTAATTTACCTTTTCATATCTCTTTCCCCACCTACTTTTTCGTATTTTCCTCCTGCCAAACATTTGGTGATGCTATTTATTTATGATATTTTTATCAACTAAGTAACCTTCTTATTTATCAAAATAGTAAATGATGAAAGCTGTAGGCATCAAAGTAATTTTCATAATTGGATCTTTGTTCTTTTCTATCCCCCTTTTTGCAACCAACTATTATGTCTCCCCTACCGGGAATGATGGGAGTGCAGGGAATTTTGCAAATCCCTGGCTAACCATTCAAAAAGCGGCAAATGTTTTAGTTGCAGGTGATACTGTCTTTATCATGCAAGGAACTTACAATGAAATTGTAATTACGCAAAATTCAGGGAATAGCAATAACTATATCGTATATACTGCATATGCGGATGATACTGTAACCATTGATGGGACCTCCGTTCCCATGCTTAATGAATATGGGTTAATGAATGTGTACCGGGCAGCCTTTATAGTTGTTTCTGAGCTCAATTTTCATAATAGCGGTGATTCCATGAATAATGTAGGCATTCTGGTGCAAGAGTCTTCCAACATTATCATCAAAAATAATTACACTTATAATACAAAGTCTTCAGGTATTGGTGTATGGTATTGTGCAAATATTACTATTAGTGGAAATGAGGTAGAATTAGCCTGCAATACCGGAGAACAGGAATGTATTTCAATTAGCCTCACAGATTCCTTTGAAGTTTTTGACAATGAAGTCCATGACAGCGGCCCCTATATAAATGGTGGTGAAGGAATTGATGCTAAACAGGGTTCCTCTAATGGAAAGATATATACCAATCACGTCTATAATATTAAAGCAGTTGGCATTTATGTAGATGCTTGGGATACCTTAACACAGAACATTGAAGTATATAATAACGTCGTTCATGATATTGCCGGAAATGGCATAGACATATCATCAGAGCAAGGAGGCATTTTGACTGGTATCAGTACCTATAACAACATCATTTATAATTGTGAATTGGTGGGGATTAATCTTTCTGATTGCTGTATCGGTACTCACCCTGTTAGAAATGTATCTATTATTAATAATACTATCGTTAAAAATGGACAAGCCCCCTGGGGTGGCGGTATCAATATCGACAATCTGCAAATTCAAAATATTGTGATTCGAAACAATATTGTAAGCCAAAATTATTCTTTCCAAATTGCGCTGGCAGATATGGCCCAACTTAGTAATATGCTTGTTGATCATAACCTTATCGATGGATTTAGAAACGATTCCCTTGAAATTCAAGGACTGGATAGCATCGTTGGTGATCCTCTTTTTACAGACGCTGTAATGAACGGTTTTCACCTTACCCCTGCTTCTCCTGCTATAGACAATGGAAGTGCCACGGGTGCCCCCTCTGTGGATCACATGGGTACATCACGGCCGCAAAATGGATTATATGATATTGGCGCATATGAGTTTTCGGTTTCATTCATTGATGAACCTGAATATAATCACTCCCCCATCAGTATATTCCCTCTTCCCGCAAGGGATGTGGTTTCTGTAACCATACAATTGAAGAATGAGCAAGAGGCCATGATTGAGATCTATGATCTAATAGGGAAAAAGGTGCATCAGTCAACTTACTCAGGAGATAATTCAGGTGGATGGAATACCATTATTGTTGATATCAATAATTTCACCCCAGGAGTATACCTGATCTCTGCCACCACAAACGAAACTGTGACCTCAGGGAAAGTAATTGTAACTAAATAGCTTTATAACGCTAACCTCCATGAGATTAATTACTATAGATGATGTAAGGGATCTCTACATTAAGATCGCTCAAAGAGGGTTTTCTTATGCGATAGAAAAAGCAACCTTCAATAAAGAAAAGAGAACAAAGAGTGCTTTTAATACCACAGATACTGAAACTTCAAATTGGTGGATGATACCACGAGTAATAGAGCGATGGAACAAACTAATTACCGGAGATGAGCATACTTCATACGAACAATATATATCTGACAATGTGCTCCGAGGATATGACTCTCTTGACTTGGTATCAATAGGTTCTGGGGCCTGCAGTCATGAGCTTGCACTGGCAGAGCTTAACCCCCATTGGGATATATTATGCATTGATATTTCGGACAATTTATTGGAAAAAGCAAAAGATACCGCCAGAAGTAAAGAACTTACTAATATTCGTTTTCTAAACAAGAATATATACGATTGTGATCTTCCCAATGATCACTTTGATGTGGTCCTGTTTCATGCCTCCCTTCACCATTTCGATCATTTAGAAGCATTTATCCCTAATGAAGTTAAAGGTAAATTGAAACCAAAAGGGAAGTTGGTCATCAATGAATATGTTGGCCCCAGGAGATTGCAATATTCTACCCTACAGATACGTGAGATCAACAAATGTATCAAAGTAATTGATAAGGAATACAGATCGATACTTAGAACAAACCTCTATAAGAATCATTATTATGGCTCAGGGATTTTAAGAATGATCATTGCAGACCCTTCAGAATGTATAGATTCACATCATATACTTCCGGTAATTCACAAGAATTTTACTACCCTGGAAGAAAAACCATTTGGCGGAAGCCTGCTGATGAGTGCACTAAAAGATATTTCTCACCACTTTATTGAGTTGGATGAGAGAAAAGAAAAGGTACTTAATGATCTGTTCCATCTTGAAGATGAATATCTGAACGCGAATTCAAGTGATTTCATCTTTGGGATCTATGAAAAGCAGTAATAACTCCTGGATAATAACCTTAATTTCCCTTGCTGTTTGAAGGATTTTTAAGTAACAGTGAATATATCACTTACCACCAAATAGTTATCAGTAGTATATCCTTCCCCAAACTCTATTCCAACAGGATAACCAAAATGCTGAGCACGGCTACGTAATAGCTCCATAAAAGCTTTAGAGGAAATAAAAGTGGCAGCTTCTTTGGCATCAGGATTAAAAAATTGTGATTCATAGGCTTTTACCACTTCCATCTTTTTCGCCATATATTGGCTGATATCCACCACAAAATCGGGCTCCAGGTATCTGGATTGAATATAATGGTAGACAGCTTTGGGCCGCCATTGCTTCTGAGGATCTTCTTTGTTTGAAGTAATGATCTTAGATAGACCTGACAAGAAACAAGCATCAGCAACTAATGCAGCGCCATGCGTATGATCAGGATGCCGATCCTTTTTTGCTGGTGCTAATACGATCTCTGGTTGAAATTTCCTTACCGCCATTACTACCTTCATTCTTTGCTCCTGGTTATTGGCAACACCCCCATCAGGGATATTTAAGTTCTCCCTTGCATGGATCCCTAATATCTTTGAAGCAGCTATAGCCTCACTCTCTCTGATCTCTTTTGATCCCCTTGTCCCTAATTCACCTCTGGTAAGGTCTACGATCCCCACTTTCTTACCCTGGTCAATGTGTCGAAGTATTGTACCCCCACAACTTAACTCAGCATCATCAGGATGTGCCCCAAAAACTAGTAAGTCTAATTTCATAGCTGATCAATTGTCTTTATAAAATAGTAATAATTGCTACAGAGTATTGGATTCAAATCTGTTTGAGCTACCCATGTTCTATCGAAATTACTATTGACTCGATATCTTTTTCCAGGTCAGGATCATAAGTGTTCTTCAAATTATACCCAAATATACGTCCGATATTCTGCCAGAAGAACGCCATAAGCGACCCTTTAAGTTCCTTGATCAAATAATGACAGGTGTGCCCTGTTTCACGGTCTAACAATAGCACGAGGATTTTCCCTTGAGTAATAGTAAGATTTCTGAGCTCCTTTTCAAATTCCTTTTTAAGCTTCACCTCCAGTGTCTTAACATATTTTCTTTCATCCTTTCGCTTCTCCAATTTTGTCAATTCAACATCAATCTTCCTTAATATTATACCGGCCTTTTTGGCGTAAGGATATACGATTCTAACATCTCTCACCAACTTAGTATATCTAATTTTAGCACGTTTATTTTTAAATTTCTTTTTAGAGAATATATATACATTATCAAGCACGATTAAAGGGATCGTATCACCATCCTCAATGACCCCTCGTACCACAGTTCTCTGCTGTGAAAAAGCAAACACACAAGAGAATATCACGAGGAACATGCTAAGGACTAACCGCTTCATACTTCAAATATAACGTAATAAGGGAACTAAATGTTTGGGAAATCCAGATTTATATACACCTTAAGATCAATTCTGAAAAAAAATACTTAGCTTTGTAACCTGTACTATCAAAGATACTTTCAGATGAAGAAAAGAAAAACAAGATTACTCGCTACTATTTTATTATTATTTACCGCAGTTATTATATTTGATTCTTGTGCTTATCCTACCTCCTGTGGCAAGGTAAAACACAGTAAAAAAAATGTGTTCAATCTTTGAGCAGTATAAACTTATCCAATACGTTTTACGTTAGTTTTTTATACCAATTCTTTTTCTGATAGGTATCTTTCAAGATCTAAGGCTGCCATACAACCGGTAGCACCAGCTGTTATAGCTTGTCGGTAGACTCTATCCATTACATCGCCACTGGCAAAAACTCCTTCAATATTTGTTTTTGTAGTGCCTGTCTGGACCTTAATATATCCTTGATCGTCGAGATCTAAATAATCCTTGAATGGTGCAGAATTAGGGGTGTGCCCAATAGCCAGGAAGAAACCGGTCGCTTTTATTTCTTGAGTGTCGCCCGTCTTGTTGTTCTTGACCCTTACTGCTTTAACTGATTGATCACCAAGCACTTCTTCAGCTTCGGTATTCCAGTAAACCTGAATGTTCTTGGCTTTTAATACGCGCTCCTGCATCACTTTTGATGCTCTCAACTCGTCACGTCTAACGATCATATGTACTTTTGTGCATAGCTTAGATAGATACAGAGCTTCTTCACAAGCTGAATCACCTCCACCAACTAATACTACTTCCTGGTCTTTAAAGAAAAATCCATCACACACTGCACAAGCCGAAACGCCAAATCCATTTAATCGTTTTTCTGATTCAAGACCCAACCATCTGGCTGAAGCGCCGGTGGCAATAATTACACCATCGGCTGTCATTTCTGTCTTATCATCAATGGTCACTTTATGAGGATGTTGAGAGAAGTCTACTTTTGTAACGATGCCAAACCTAATATCTGCACCCATCTTTTCTGCCTGTAATCTAAAGTCTTCCATCATCTGGGGACCTTGCACTCCTTCGGGATACCCGGGGAAATTTTCCACTTCAGTTGTAATCGTCAATTGGCCGCCTGGCTGTAATCCTTGATAAAGAACCGGTTTTAGATTTGCGCGTGCTGCATAGATGGCAGCGGTATACCCGGAGGGCCCTGCCCCGATGATTAGGCATTTTACATGTTTTGTTGATGACATAATATTATCTTTTAAAGGATAAAAATAATTATCCACTTATAATTATTCAATTTTTATAACAAAAAATATCAAGGTGAAGGTTCCGTCTCAGACATATTATGCGTTTTTGTTAATTGCCATGCTACTTAGGCACATACAATGTATCATAGGTAGCGCCATAGCCACCCCATATACCCAGCCCACCTTCAATATTGGAAACGATCTTGATAGGCCTGTCAAATGGGCTTCCTTGCTGTCTATTGCTAACTTCCAATGTCTGCCAAAATAAAAAATGACTCCTATCGATAGAGCACCATCGTATGCGTATTGTATCTCCTCTTCTGAAGTATCCATATTCATCTTTTGAGTCAAAGGTTACCTCATCATTCCTGTTTTGGCCTCTATCGATGGGAAAGTTAAATGATTTGCCATTGATGAGGTCATCATCGAATACAGAAACGAAATAGCCCGGATAAAATGGTTCACTGTTTCGACCAGTAAAATAGCGCGCATAATTTCCTGTTGTATCCGGATCATTGTATCTTACCCAGAGGATTTCAAGATCTATAAGTTCCGGATCATTGGCAGGGATCGTCCATAACGAATCCAAATAGGTTAACTCTGGGATCTTGGTTTTTGACGTTAGCGTTTGCCCTTCTACATTAATGTAGAGGGAATAAGTCTTGCCAACTTCTCCATACATCTTTTTTGAACCCCAGTCCGTGATAGAGAGGGAGTATAAGCTAATTCCAATGACAATGTCCTTAATCTCGCCAAAACCCAAAGATTCCATCACCTTTCCCCGTACAGAATCATCAAGATCGGCTAAAGAATACTCCGCAAGTTGTACCTGTTCAGTTCCGTTGCTAATCCTTATAGTGGCATTTTTCACAAAGCTATTTTGCAAATTATTCGGGTCGGAAGTGCCAAATACCGGCAAACTACGTGTAAGAAATACCACCGGTGCTTCATCTTGCTCGATATACCCATACACCACAAGTGCTTCTTCCCCTACTGGTAAATCAATATCCACCTCCTTTTCACAAGAAAGCCACAAGAATATCGGTAAAGCCAATAGCAGGACTGCTAAAATAACTGAAGAGCGCTTTGTGCTAAATACCTTGTCCATGTTTAAAATTTAAAATTCCAGGTAATAGATGGCAATATTGGGAATATGTATACTTTTTTTGCAGAGGTGGTAAAGGTGCCTTTTAATGGGTCCCCTGAAGTTTCTATATAATAAAAGAAGGGATTAAATCTGTTATAGGCATTGTATACAGAAAATGCCCAACTCGATCTAAATCCTTTAGATCTCTTGTTCCGGGAATATACTGCTGAGAGATCAACTCTATGATATGGCTCCATCTTATACCCATTGAGCTCTCCATATTCCATAAACATGCTTCCTTCAATAAAATATAAGCGTTCAGGCATGGTAACCCACTGCCCGGATCCAAAAACGAAGGTGGAAGAAAATACCCAATGTTCATTGAGCTTATAAGTTGCAACAACTGATAGGTCATGTCTTCTGTCAAATCTCGCGGAGAAGGTTTTTCCATCGTTAAGATCAGGGAATTGCCTGGTTGTCTTCGACAAGGTATACCCCACCCACCCTTGCATTTTTCCGAATTTCTTCTTTATGAAAAATTCTATCCCATAAGACTTGCCCTTTCCATATACAAATTCGTATTCTACATCATAGTCCCTTACATCATCATAATAACTCTCTCCAAACTCGATCTGGTTCTTCATCTCTTTGTAGTAGACCTCTACAGAGGTTTCAATGACATCATCTTTGAAATTTCTAAAATACCCAATAGAATATTGAATGCCCTTTTGGGGTTTTACCACCATGGAACTGGGGACCCAAATATCTAAGGGTAATGATGTTGTTGAGTTAGACACCAGATGCACAAACTGATTGGAAAAAGCGACTCCTGCCTTTACAGAGGTGTTTGGATTAAATTTATATCTGGCAGATATCCTGGGCTCAAGTCCGAAAAATTCTGCCACTTTTTCGCCCTTTTCAAAAACAGTAGAATCAAGTAAATGTCGATTTTCGCTAAATTCATAGTGACTGTATGGGCCAACTTGTGCAAAGTAGGCAAAACGGAGCCCACCATTGATCTTGATACCATTGGATATTGTCATTTCATCCAACAGATAAAATGAAACATCATGTGCATGTTTCTTGAAAACATTTGAAGTGGTCATTTCTATTGAATCAAAGGTAGCCTCAGCGGTACGAGGTGTAAAGATATGGTAGGTGTAATTCATGCCAAATTTCACATTATTCAATGGGTTTATGAAATAATCAAAATCCACTTTTGCATTCCAATCCTCAATTCCTGATTTCAATGTGCTGGAGATCGTTTCAAAGGTGGTCTCCGCAAGGAATTTATAATCATTGTAGATTGCTGAAACGTTCATGAATAATTTATCATTGAAGAGATGATTCCAACGTAGTGTTGTTGTTGTGTTCCCCCATTTAAAGCCGGCCGTTAAGTCTCCTTCATCAAGCTCGATGGAGAAAATATCCCTTCCAAAATAACCACTAAAAAATAATCTGTCCTTATCAGAAAAACGATAGTTGATCTTTGTGTTCAGATCAAAGAAATAGTATGGGATCTTTCCCAACTCTGAATTTTTCAAAAATGGCTTCGATAGCTGGTCGATATAGGTCCGTCTGCCTGAAATAATGAAGGAGCTCTTGTTTTTAACGATGGGGCCCTCAAAGGTGAACCGTGAAGCGATAAGCCCTACTCCACCATCACCATGGAACTTTTTGTTGTTGCCTTCTTTCATGGTAATATCAAGCACAGAGGATAACCGCCCCCCATAATTGGCAGGCATGGAACCTTTTATTAAAGTAGAGTTTTTAATTGCATCAGCGTTGAAAACGGAGAAAAACCCAAATAAATGGCCTGGATTATATACTACAGCCTCGTCTAGAAGAATTAGATTTTGGTCCGGGCTCCCTCCTCTTACATACATCCCCGTATTCCCTTCTCCTGACGATTGTACCCCTGGTAAAAGCTGTAATGTCTTTAGAATGTCTACTTCTCCAAAAAGTACCGGGAGTTGTTTTACTTTTTCTATAGGGATCTCTATCTTTCCCATTTCTGTCCCTCTAACATTCTCATCCTTTCTTTTGGCCGTTATACGTACTTCCTTTATGATGGCTACAGGCTTTAAATTGATGTTAATACGAATATTCTTATCCAACTGAATCTTTACCTCTTGCTGCTCATATCCAATAAATGAGAAGATGATCGTGTAAGTCCCCTTCTCCAATCTTAATGAATAGAATCCGTATTGGTTAGTTACTGTCCCTTGCTGGATAGCATCCTTATTGTAGATGTTGGCCCCGATCATGGTCTCACCACTCAGGGAATCCCTTACATAACCACTTAAGACAAATTTTGTTGGTGAGGATTTTTGTGCCGAAAGAGTGGTGGTAAATATTACTATTAATAAGAGGACTATTGCAGGTCTAAGAAGGATAAATTGCCTCATCTTATATTATGATCTTGAATTGCTGCGAAAGTAATGAATTCAGTTGAGACATGTTACCTTTTCATCACTTTTAAAAGGTGTTTTTCTTGGGCTGTCAATACATCAATAAAATAGATGCCTCGAACAGTAATAATATCTGTTTCTATAAGATGTATCTGATAGCTGCCCTCAATCAAATCATATGATTTGTTCATCACTCTTCTTCCCAAAACATCATAGATATTGATCGTGATTTCGCCGCTAATATCAGAATAAGTATACAGGAAGAGCTCCTTATCAAAAGGATTAGGGAGTACAATAGGAAATTCATTATTGAAGATGGCGCTGTTACTCTCCTTAAGCAGGATAAAATATGCGTTGACAAAATTAGGGATCCCGTATCCTAATAAGGTATCCGGAGTGTTATACTGATGTGCACTCTTCTGGATGGCGTTAAATATATCCATGACCTTACCTTGAGGATGGGCTTGCCACAGGCAAGCGGCCATGCCCGCGATCAAGGGGGATGCTAAAGAGGTCCCCATGCCTTGGGATACACCTCCTGAAGTATTGGCATGTACAGTGTTCCACCCCATTGCAGCCACATTTGGTTTGATCCTTCCATCAAAAGAAGGCCCCTTTGAGCTAAAATAGACATAGCTTCTATATGGATCCACAGCGCCTACTGCTAATACGCTATCCCCATCAGCCGGGACCAGGATATATTTCCAATAGCTACTGCCTACATTGCCTGCACTATTTACAACCAGTATCCCTTTGCTAGCAGCTATATCTGCACCAATAGTAGCTCTGGCAGTATTGCCATCCATATCACTATAGGAATGGTCTGTTGTAGAATCATCAAACATTGAATATCCAAGAGAGGAATTTATGATATCAGCACCTACACTGTCAGCAAACTCGGCTCCTGCGACCCAATTGTCCTCTTCGATGATCAACTCTGATTTCGTATTTTCAGTCCTTAGGAGGTAATAATTAGCTTCAGGAGCAGTGCCAATGATCAAGCCGGGTGATGAAGCGCCCATAACTGATAATACTGAAGTACCATGCTTGCTCACCTCATAAACAGATCCATCGTTGTCTACAAAATCCCAGCACCCTAAAATCCTGTTATCAGATCGTAAATGATCAAATACTGCCATGGAATCAGCTCCTTTATATCCTGCATCCAATAATGCGATGGTTATGGTTTGCCCCTTATACCCCATTTGGTGCATCGCAGATCCATTTAGCATATTTATTTGGTCATAGGCTGTACCATATTGGGGATCATTTGCAAGTCCGGCAAAAGCCATTTTCCCTGTTGATGGGTCATGCAATAATGGATCCTTTTGTCCCCTATATATAGTTACCAATTCAATTTTCCTAACAAAGGGGAAAGAAGCTATTGCCGCCAGTAACCATTGGTCATCTGTTTGAATAGTCACTCCATTGAACCATCTTGACCTATTGATGATCTTACATCCCATAGAAGTAAGTGAGTCAATATATGCAGGAGATACCGGTAGGTCATTAGTTGCAATGGGTATGTTTTGGTTGACCCTTCTGGCAATGGACTTATCTGAGAGGAACTTCTGAGGGTCTTGAATTGAATATGGGCTGTTATCCTTATCAGTAAATTGGATCCAATATTTTGGTACCGTACTTTGTGAAAAGCCGATCAAGCAGATAACCAAAAAAAAACATAAAAATCCAATGCGCATGAATTGTAAACCTATTTCGTGAAGTACAAAAGTAAGAAATATTGAGTAGCCTATTGGTAGTAATGATTTATGAAAAACAAAATTAAGTAAATAAGGAGGTGAAGTGGAGCATTGTTTCGCAGGTTCTTCAATAGTGCATTCGCAATGATGTTCAATTTTGCCAAAGATTATTTCTTGCCCATCTTCAAAATAATAACCTCTTTTTCTATCTTTTTTATTATTAGAATATTGTATTAGAGTAAACAAATATTTATCAAATGTAGAAATTGCATTATCACCAAATTCAGTATTAGCCATATAGAGTCCGCCTACATGAGGTTTTTTGAAATGGT
Source organism: uncultured Chitinophagales bacterium (assembly GCA_964572485.1). Lineage (GTDB taxonomy): Bacteria > Bacteroidota > Bacteroidia > Chitinophagales > CAZNGA01 > CAZNGA01. Next base: position 887 of record CAZNGA010000024.1, on the reverse strand, counting down.
CATAGATTGATAATCAATATATGACATGGAAAGTCATATATTATTTTATCTAAAACACTTTATTATAAAATGTATTAACCATTCAACTGCCATCATCAGATTCGGATTTTTTATTACTATTATCTGCATATTACCAATTTTTAAAATCATGAAAAAATTATTATTTATCAGCGGATTCCTATTCACTTCCTTTGTAAGTGGTTATTCACAAATTACAATACCTCCAGAATATGGGGGGATCAACAACTCTGATGGATTTATTAAGAACGAAGGCCAATTAGTTAATACTGTATAGTGTCAGCTAAAAGAGAAACATTTTTGTAAGTGTTTTTGGTTGGATTGACAGGAATAGAATATCGCAAGCCAATTTATTTTATTAAAGTATATCCTAATCCATTTACCACCTCAACAACGCTGGCTATTGAAAGTAGGGCAAAGCATGTTCATCATGGTTTCACTTTTTCTATGTATGATATGTTTGGTAGATTATCAAAAAGGATCTCTACCGCCTCTAAGCAAATTACAATCCAAAGAGATCATCTGCCTCCGGGAATGTACTTTTACCAGGTACTTTCTAATCAAGGAGTGTTAGGAACCGGCACGTTGATGATAGATTAGTATATTAAATCCTTTACAACTTTTTACTTGTATCGCAAAATTTCAAACAGATGGAGGTTATTGATTTCCTCGAGATTGATAAATGTTCATTGGCCACAATGTTAGTTTGCATCGCCATAACTATTTACCGTCATTTTTAGGATATACCCATCTGTCCAGGGGGAGCCGAGGGTGATATTTGATCTTGTCAAATATAAGTTCTCATCTGTTTTCGGCACTTTTGATTAATTGGTTCTGAAAACCTTGATATTATTGAATTGATTTTCTAA
>CAZNGA010000023.1:0-44169 GCA_964572485.1 uncultured Chitinophagales bacterium | reverse complement strand
TTCCCCCATAGGGGAGAAAAAAATATTTCATCTATCTTTCCTCCTTCTCTTTCCTCCATTAATCATTTACACTTAGCGTGTAACTAAATTGTGAAAACTGTTTCTTTCTGTCTGCTCAAAAAATTGTAATTTGTTGTGGGGGGATGTCCCGTTCCCCCATAGGGGAGAAAAAAATATTTCATCTATCTTTCCTCCTTCTCTTTCCTTCTTCTTTTACTGTCGTAGCTATTACAGGTGGAGAAGGGGTGTCATGCCCAACTCGTCTAACTTTATCGTGATAGCTGTTGGTACGTTTGCTACAAAAAAATCGTAATTTGCTTTTGGGGGTGAGCGCAGCTTCTCCCGGGGGAAGGTATTGAGAGAAAATTTGATTTATAATGCCCTAAAAACACCTTTGAAATTAATAAAGGTAATACCTGAAGTGATTTGGACAATTCCTGCAATAGGCAGATCCTTATTTTTGACCCTCTTTAGCTGTTCAAATACTCATTTACAAATGGATTACTCATCTTCTCCTGCCCAATAGTCGTTGATGGTCCGTGCCCGGAATGAACGACTACATCATCTCCCAAAGTCAAGAGTTTCTCTGTAATGCTTACCATAAGGTCTTGATAATTACTATCCGGGAAGTCATACCTGCCAATACCATTGTTAAAAAGTACATCCCCGACGATCACAAACTTATCAGCTGCACAAAAGAGGGATATTGACCCGGGAGAATGCCCGGGAGTATGAATTATCTGAAGTTTGGTAGCACCAAATTCAAGAGTGTCACCGTCATTTAGAAATATCTTCGGTTCAGGGGATGGTTCTGCATCAATGCCAAAGGTGGCACCGGTCTCCTTTAATCGATCTAGAATATGGTGGTCTGCCTTATGAATTTCTGGTAAGAGCTTATATTGCTCAAATATGAATTTGTTCCCAAGGGCATGGTCTACATGGCAATGGGTATTCAAAAGGTGTACAGGGGTCAAATCCATTGAATCCATAGCATTTGTAAATTCATTTTGATCACCTTCACTATAGCATCCCGGATCAATAATGATGCACTCTTTAGTCTCATCATATATGAGAAAGGTATTTTCCTGAAAAGGATTTAAAACCAATTGGGTAACAGTTGCCATTATTTTACGTTATTAACCTTGAAATTAGTTAATTTAGTTACTTACGTTGTAAAATTACGGTTTTTACAGACATCTTTGAACAAGATTGGAACTTGCTCATGAAAAAGTGGTATTTAAGTTTATTTCTCCTATTGCTGCTCCTGGTAAATCCAAATATCAGTATGGATCTGTTTGGGCAGGCCAACACTATTAAATTCGGGAAGAACAGAGTGCAATACCATGATTTCGTATGGTCTTTTATTGAGACCAATAATTTTGTAGTCTATTATTACCTGGGAGGCCAAAACATTGGAAGATTTACTGCACTATCGGCAGAAAAAGAGATCAAGGACATTGAAAAAAGCCTTGAGTATCAGTTAAGCATGAGGGTTGACATCCTGGTCTATAATAACCTGTCAGATAACAATCAAACCAATATTGGTGCAGGGCTTGAGCTAAACAATATTGGGGGATTGACCAAGATCGTTGGGAACAAGATGTTCATCTACTTTGATGGGAATCACCAAAACTTAAGAAAGCAGATCCGGCAGGGAATTGCTACCATAATCATCAATGAAATGATGTATGGAGGCAATATTCAGGAAGTGCTTCAAAATTCAGTCCTTCTAAACCTCCCTGATTGGTATGTCAAAGGGCTTATCTCCTATATAGGAGAAAAGTGGAATACCGATTTGGATAACCGCTTGCGGGATGGCATTTTATCGGGCCGCTACCAAAAATTCAATAAATTAAGTGGTTTTGATGAACTATATGCAGGGCATTTCATATGGCACTATATAGCCAGCAAATATGGTGAGATTGCGATTCCAAATCTTCTCTACCTCACAAGAGTGAATAGAAGTCTAGAAAGTGGGTTTTTATTTGTTCTTGGAAAAACTCTTAATCAAACGGTCAAAGACTTACACATCTATTATTATCAAAAATTCGAAGATGAGAAAAATAACCGTGTGCTACCGGAAGATACCCATAAGGTACCAATAAAGATCAAAAAGAAGAGGATATATTCGAATGCAAAAATTAGTTCGGATGGGAAGTACATCTCCTACTTAAGTAATGAGATAGGAAGGTATAAATTGCATTTGTACAACGTAGAGACAGGTAAGAGCAAAGTGCTTCAGAGAGGGGGTTTCAGGACCGTTGAGTTACCCATCAATTACAATTATCCTTTAATTGCCTGGCATCCTACAGACAATACGCTGAGTGTTTTAACAGAGAAAAGAGATAAGATCAAGCTAAAGAGCTTCGACTTTAAAGAGTCAACAAAAACAACTCATCCGATCATCAAATTTCAGGAGGTCATTGATATGTCCTATATGAACAATACTACCCTTCTGATGTCTGCAGTAAACAAAGGTCAATCTGATATCTTTACTTATAATATCATTACTTCAAACACCCGGCAAATCACGAATGACTTCTACGATGATCTGCAACCTAGCTATATCACTGTAAAAGATAAAAATGGCCAGTTGCCAGACAAAAAAGGCATCTTATTCATTTCCAATCGGGCAAATGATACTTTAGAAAGACTAAAATTGGATACCACTTTACCAGTTGATAATTTCGACATCTTCTTTTATGATGAAATAAAGAAGTCGGATAAATTGATCCGTGTCACCCATACCCCTTTAGCCAATGAATCACTACCTGTACAATATAATGGAGACCACATCGCTTATTTGAGTAACATAAATGGAATATCAAACAGGCATGTGGCTTATTTTGACACTACCTTTTCTCACTATGACACAATTGTCCATTATACCTGGAAAAATTTTCCTCGCTCCGATTCTTTTCTGTTAACTAAAAAGTTGACACTTGATTCGGTAAGGAAGAATAAGTTAATTACCATTACAGGAATACGTCGATATAAAGTTTTCAAGGATATTGCTTATTCATTTCCTCAAACCAACTATTCACGCAACATATTGGAACACAATATCTCAGTCAATAATAAAGAAAATATTGAGATCCTCTTCCTCAACGGGAAACAAGGATTATATAAGTTCCCCACTAGTGATAATTTAGATGCTGTTAATAGCCCAACGCTTACTAATACTTCTTACAGGAATAAAATTCTAGTTGAAGATTTTGAAAATAAGACCTCCTCAGCCAGTAATACGGGTAACGATAAGCTACAAACACATAAAAAGAAGAAGAAAGAGAAGATAGATGTCGAGGATTACTATTTTCAAAGTGAATTTAAAAAAGAGGCTGTTTTCAATAAGGGAGAAATCACAAAAGGAGATAGTGCCCAAGCAACCCAAAAGAAGCAAGATGTAATAATAACACGAGCTCGCCCATATAGGGTAAAGCTTTCATCCGATTATGTTGTAAGCCAGCTGGATAATAGTTTGATCTTTACCGGATACCAGCCTTTCGGCAGTGGGCTGGGTTTCAATAGCCCTGACCTGAATGTGATGATCAACGTAAGCGTAAGTGATCTCTTGGAAGATCATCGTTTTGTGGGTGGATTCAGAATTCCTACCAGTTTTAGAAGTATGGAGTATTTTTTCACCTATGAGAACCTTAAAAAGCGACTTGACAAGAAGATCCTCTATTATAGGAAAAATGATTTCATGCAGCTTCAAACACAGGGACTGCCACTTTACTTCAAACTCAAAACAAATTATTGGCAGATGAGTTTAGAATGGCCGCTTGACATAATAAGGGGCTTCAGGACCCATTTTGCATTCAGAAATGAAAGAGTGATCCTTTTGGCAACGGATCTGCTCAGCTTAGAGAATGAAAATTACGATGAGAATTGGGGAATGGGAAAAGTAGAATATGTTTTTGACAATACAATAAGGGTGCAACAAAATATTCTGAATGGAACAAGGTATAAATTGATCTATGAATACCATAAGAGATTAGACGAAAAAAACAAGCAATTCTCAGTGTTGGGAGTTGATTTTAGGCATTACCAAAGGATACACCGGCAAATAATTATTGCCAACAGAATTGCTGCCAGTACCTCTTTTGGAAAAGGTAAGATAGTGTATTATTTAGGTGGGGTAGACAATTGGTTCTGGCCAAAAGTCAACACGGACTTTCCGGTTACCTCCAACGATTATGCTTTTCAAGCATTGGCTACTAACATGAGAGGATTTAAACAAAATATAAGGCATGGTAACAGCTACGCCTTGTTAAATAGCGAATTGCGTGTACCTATCTTCAGCTATCTAATAAATAGCCCTATAAAGCAGGCATTTATAAAGAATTTTCAGCTGATTGGTTTTGGAGATATCGGCACCTCCTGGGAAGGAGCCTCACCATACATGAAAGACAATCCATTGAATACAAAGATATACTACTCCCCTGAAAGCCCGATCTCAGCAAAAGTGTATTTTTTTAAAGACCCAATTGTAATTGGATATGGCGGCGGAATAAGAACACTTGCCTTTGGTTACTTTATACGGTTGGATTATGGATGGGGATTAGAAGATGGGATCGTGCAAAAACCAATATTATTCTTCTCATTAAGTCAAGACTTCTAAGACTTACTTCCCCTATTTATTATTAGATTCCTATTCGCTCCTTAGTGGAAATGTGCAATTTCTTCAATAACTTTATTGCATATAGGTATTTAACGTTCTAATAATTAATACATTTGTGCAATAACCTGTAAAATTTAATATCATGTTGTACTCAATGACCGGGTTTGGGAAAGATTCTAAGATCATAAAGGGGAAAACTATATCTGTTGAGATCAGATCACTTAATAGTAAAGGGCTTGATCTGAATGTCAGGGCCCCCTGGATATATAAGGAAAAAGAAATCGCCATTAGGAAGACCGTTTCAAGATTGCTGCATCGAGGCAAGATCGACGTGTTTGTTACTGTTGTCTCTTCAGAAGAAACTAAAAGCCATTTTATCAATTCGGCTCTTGCAAAATCTTATTATAAAGAGATCAAAAAATTAGCTGCGGATCTTAAAGTAGAAAATAAAGATCTACTCAAAACAGTGATGAACATTCCTAATGTTATCTATCCTGAAAAGGAAGTTCTTCTCGAAAAAGATTGGAAACACTTAGAAAAAGCGCTGAAAGTTAGTCTTGACGGATTAATTAAGTTCAGAAAACAGGAAGGTGCATTTATGGAAAAGACATTGAGAACATATGCCAAAAAACTGCTAGTCCTTTTAAAACAACTAAAAGTCAAAGAACCCGGAAGAAAAGCAGCTGTCAGGAAGAAGCTTAAGAACAATTTGGCTAATCTGACAACTAATAAGAAGGTGGATCAAGATCGGTTTGAACAAGAATTGATATTTTACCTTGAAAAATTGGATATTTCCGAAGAGATGTCAAGGCTAACAAATCACTTAAATTATTTTATAAAAGAAATTGGTACGCCACAAATCGTAAAAGGGAAAAAGCTTGGTTTTATATGCCAGGAAATTGGCAGAGAAATTAATACAGTTGGTTCAAAAGCCAACGATGCAGGAATTCAAGAGCTTATCGTTCAAATGAAAGAAGAGTTGGAAAAGATAAAAGAACAGCTAGACAATGCATTATAATACTTCAAGGTCATTTCTGCAATAATGAAAACCAAACTAATCATTCTTACTGCTCCTTCAGGTGCTGGAAAAACTACAATTGCAAAGCATTTGCTATCTATTATCCCATCACTATCTTTTTCAATTTCTGCTTGCACAAGGGAGAAAAGGGGTTATGAAACAGATGGAATAGATTATTACTTTTTTTCAAAGGAATTATTTCAGGAAAAGATCTCTAACAATGAATTTATTGAGTGGGAAGAAGTTTATCATGATACTTATTATGGTACCCTCAAAAGTGAGGTTGAGCGTATAGAGAATGAAGGAAAACATGCCGTATTTGATATCGATGTTAAAGGGGCACTTAGGGTAAAAGAGCGGTATAAAGAAGATTCTTTGTCTGTTTTCATTAAGCCGCCATCGCCAGAAGTGCTAAAAGAACGGCTGGAAGGTAGAAATACTGAAAGCGAGCTAATGCTGGGAAAACGGCTGCAAAGGCTTGAAGAAGAATTGAAGTATGAAACTCATTTTGATGTAGTGCTTATAAATGATGAGCTTGAAGATGTGTTAGTAAAAGCCGCAAAATTGGTAACAGATTACCTGGAAGAGTAGCGAATTTTTATTATAAAAATTATTTTTGTAGCTTTATATCAGTCATGGAGACGAAAACCACAAATGGAGTAAAAGTAAGTGTTGAGACATTTTATCAACCCAAGTATTCACGCCCACTTTACTCCGAATTTGCTTTTGCATATCGAATAACCATTGAAAATTGCAGTGACTCAACCATTCAGCTTTTAAAGCGAAAATTATATATATTTGATTCTAATAGTGATTATTCAACTGTAGAGGGTGAAGGTGTTGTAGGGCAATTTCCAGTCATTGAACCAAATTCCACCTATCAATATGTGTCAGGTTGCCACCTCAAATCTGAATTAGGAAAAATGGTTGGGAAGTATGTGTTTCTCAATAAAACAACCAGCAAAACCTTTAAGGTAAAAGTTCCAAAGTTCTCATTGATCTCCCCACTAAAACTCAATTAATATCTCCTACCACAAATATTTCAAGTTATCATTTCTTCTCCAAATATTTTAGATACTGATTATCTGTCGATAAGATCACGGTTGTTGTAGAATCTAATGTTTGCTCGTAGGTTTCAAGCGTTTTCAGGAAATTATAAAAGTCTGGTGACTGGTTGTAACTATCTGCGTAAATTTTAACGGCTTGTCCGTCAGCATTTCCTTTGATCGTCTGCGATCTTAAGTAGGCATCAGACAATATTTCTTTTTTACGCTGAACAACCATTCCCATGATCTTTTGCTTCTCCCCTTGTCCTTGTGCCTTATATTTCTCAGCAATACGGTATTGATCAGACTTCATTCTATCAAAGAGTTTCCCTATTACTTCCTGATTATAAATAATGCGTTTAAGCTGAATATCTATTACTTCCATTCCCATATCCTGAAAAGTCAATTCACTGGATACGCTCTCCAATATATTTTGCACTATTTCCAACCTGGCACCACCCAACTCAAGATCAACGGCCTGAGTATCAGATACCATGGTAGGATCTAAGGTAGAGATATCATGGGTGGTCATTTTTCTATTACTATATTGAATGATCTCAGCCATGACCCTGTTAGATATCTCGTCACGTACCGATCCATCGATGATACCATCTAACCTAGATTGCGCCAATAATTCATTTTTGGCAGACTTGAAAAATTTCAAGGGGTCGGAGATTCGCCATCTAGCAAATGCATCTATAAAAATGAATTTATTATCCCGGGTTGGGATCTCCGTTTCCTCTCCATCCCACTCCAATATTCTCCTGTCAAATTTTATGACATCCTGAATGATCGGAATTTTCATATAGAGACCGGCTGTGGTCTTTAAGCTGCCGACAGGCTTTCCAAATTGGATCACAATGGCCTGTTCATCTTCTCTTACAGTAAAAAAGGCTCCGCTGAAGACCAATAAAACAATAATACCAATTGCACCTATAAGGATCAATGATCTATTCATCTTTTTTTAATTTTATTTTCAATGTTCAAAAGTGGAAGGACATTCTTCAAACGCTTATCCACGATTACTTTGCCTTCCATATTTTCATAAATTTTACTCATGGTTTCCAGATACAATCGATCCTTAGTTATCTGGGGTGATTTTCGATACTCCTTTAAAACGGCATTAAAAAGTGCAGCATCACCCTTTGCAGTATTGACCCTTTCAATCGCATATCCTTCCGCTTCTGCAATAAGCCGTTCAGCTTCACCTTCTACCCTATATATTTCTTTGTTATAGGCTTGCCTTGCTTCATTAATAGAAGCTTCCTGTTCCTGCTTTGCCCGGTTCACTTCATTAAAAGAATCCGCAACCGGCTTTGGAGGGATTACTTCTTTCAACTGTATCAACTGAACTGATATTCCAGCTTCATAACTATCCAATATCTTCTGCATGAGTTCTAGAGATAACTCTGCAATATGTTTCCTTTCTGACTGGAGCGTTTCCTGAAAAGATCTGTCACCTATCGCTAATTGCATGATCGCTTCAGAAACATCCCTAATGGTATTTTCAACGTCTCGCACATTGAACAAATAAGCTTTTGGGTCCTTCACCTTATATTGAACCACCCAATGAACTTCAGCAATGTTAAGATCTCCCGTTAACATCCAGGATTCATTGATGTAACTATCGTTTGAGTACTCTGTTCTCTTCCCGGCTTTTGAAGTTCTGAATCCAAATTCCATCTTATATTGATAGTCAACTTTTACTTTATATACCTTATCTATTCCAAAAGGCATCTTAAAATGCAATCCCGATGTGGTGGTGGATACATGCTTACCAAACCGAAGTATCACACCATTTTCATTGGCTTCTATCGTATAAAATGAGGAGTATAAGGAAATGATAAAAACCAAAATTATTGCTCCAATACCTATCTTTTTTGGCGATAAATTTGATAGGTTAAAATTCAGATCGCCTTCTTGCGTAAATTGTGCCATTCTTTATGATCTTAATGAAAAAATTTAATTCGTTATGCTGAGGATCTTTAATATCCAAAATCCTTTGGTTTATATCCTGAGCGGTTCAGCACTTGCGTGCCATCAAAATCCATCATGAGCTGCTGCAAAGTTACTTCTTCGTTACGTCTCATGAATTTTCTAACTATTTGCCAACCCACCCAGCTACCAATATTTCCTGGAGATTCAGGTGGCATCCCTGAGCTTGTAGGCCCGTCACTTACAAATTTATTATACGCAAGACTGTTCGACGAAAATAGCAAATCTTTATCTATAAAAAAAGCCCATATTTGTAACTCATTCCCCTTACACCATTCGAGCTGAGCTTCAGTATATCCCATAATCAAAGAATCCGGTGTGTCCTCCAAGATCAGATCCATAAGATGGAGGATCTTCCCATTATAGATCATTTTATCGATCAATTTATTTTGCTCTGAATCCGTTTCAAACATATTAGTAAGCACTACATTGATACTATTGGGTATAATGTACTCTTTGGAGAACTTTCTGATTATATAGTTGGGAAACCCCAATGAAGGATAGTAGACATAATCCTTTCCCAAATACATGTCTAGCCCGATCCCTAAAAATAGGGTGTCATAAGTAACGGCTGCTCGTGAAAATTCAGATAAAAAGGTAATGACTTGCGGCTCTTTCCATACAGGGAAATAATAGTGCAGTTTATCAAATGATCTGCCAAGGTCATGCTCTATTGAAGAAATATCAGAAAACTCAGCCATGCATGAATCATACAATCCATTGATCGCATCATTTTTGAGAAATGCCTTGAAGATGGGCATGTATGCTTTTAAGCTATCATCAAACTTCCCAATACCTAATATTCCCTCCACAAATACAGGAAAAAAAACAGGGTACTCTTTATTGAGCATTTCAGCTCCTGCTTCAATACTATCAACATCTACACCAAAGAGATCCTTTTCAAATCTGCGTATATTAACGCTACCCTCTTCATCTATGGTATTGCACCCAATCGTCATTCCAACCAAGAAGAATGCTCCAATTAGCTTATAATAAAATCTACTATAGTAACATCTGAAATCTGGAATTTGCATTTAAGTTTTAAATTTGGATATAAAAATAGGGGTAATAGCAATTAAAAATAATTTTCTTTGTGTTTCTTTATGAATAAATGACCTATATCTTCATTAATAACTACAATAAATAAAGATTTGGGCTACTTTTACTCAATGATAATACATTAACAATACAAATCCGATAATAATTGCAATCAGCATGAAGAAAATAATAATATTGACGTTTATCATTGTCTTATCTTATAGCAGCAATGCTCAGAAGTTTAGGTTAGGTTTGGAGGGAAGCCCTCTGTTATCATGGATGAAAGGAAGTGATGGCATTGAAAATAATGGCATGGATATTGGCTATTCATTTGGACTGCTTCTTGACTATAATATGACCCCCAATTATGCCTTTTCCACGGGCTTTATAATTATCAATAACAATGCGAAAATTGATTATACAGGAGAGGTTAAATTCAATGAAAAGGATTTGTTCGCTAATGATACTGTACCAAAGAACAGTAGCGCTACCTATTCTGTTAGGTATATAGAACTTCCTATTACTTTAAAGCTAAAGACGAATGAAATCGGCTATATCACCTACTTTGGACAATTTGGCGCCACTCCAGGGATCAATATTAAAACCATTGGAGAGTTTAGTGTTCCCACTACCGGAAATAATAGTGAATTTCACTTCAACAAGTCCAACGTATTGAACATATCTCTAACTCTTGGTGGGGGCATTGAATATTCTATAGGTGGCAATTCTTCAATAACAGCTGCCATCATTTACAATAATGGCTTTATGAAGATCACCAAAGATGACGAAAAGGTGATCCTTAATTACTTGAAATTACGTTTAGGAATATTGTTTTAGTTATAATGAATCTCTTGTATGAATATTGCACTGGCACAACTGAACTACCACATTGGAAATTTTGAGGACAATTTCTCAAAGATCCGGGAAGCCATAAATAACGCCAAAGAGCAAAAGGCCGATCTCGTCATTTTTGCAGAACTGGCTGTATGCGGTTACCCACCGCTCGATTTTCTGGAATTTGATGATTTCATTGTCCAATGTGAAAATGTGATCCAAAGGATAAAAGAGGAAACACAGGGTATAGCGGTTATTATTGGTTCTCCTTCAAAGAATCCAAATATAGATGGCAAAAGGCTCTATAACTCTGCTTATTTTATTGCAGATGGGGACATTACATCCATTGTTCACAAAACATTGCTGCCAAACCATGATGTTTTCAATGAATTTCGCTACTTCGAGACCAATAATACCTTTGAGCTGATAGAATATAAAGGGAAAAAGATCGCATTGACCATATGTGAGGATCTATGGAATCTTGGCGATGATCCTTTGTATAAGGCCTGTCCCATGGATGAGCTGATATCAAAAGCGCCTGATTTCATGGTCAGCATCGCGGCTTCTCCATTTGACTATTATCATGCCCAACAAAGGATAGAGATCCTAAAAGCCAACACAAAAAAATATCATCTCCCCATTTTTTATGTGAATCATATTGGCGGTCAAACAGAATTGATATTTGATGGAGGATCATTGGTGATGTCAGAAAAGGGTAATGTAATTGATGAATTACCTTATTTCGATGAATCACTGAAAACTTATTCTCTTGAGGAAGTGCAAAACACTGATATCAATGAAGATATGGGACAGCCTAAAGATGAGATTTCACTCATATTCAACGCCCTGGTAATTGGGATCAGAGATTATTTTCAAAAAACGGGCTTGAAGAATGGTATTGTTGGTTTATCCGGGGGCCTTGATTCAGCTGTTACTACCGTTTTAGCCGCCGCAGCTCTTGGCAAGGACCATTTAAAGGTATTGCTGATGCCTTCAGAATTTTCATCGCAAAGCTCATTAGATGACGCTACTCTTCTTGCTGAAAATTTAGAAGTGAACCATCAAACAATACCGATCAATACACTATATGACGCCTATTCCGGGGCCCTCAAAGTCGATTTTATGGATACCACCTTTGATGTTACCGAGCAAAATATTCAGGCACGCATCAGAGGAAATCTCTTAATGGCTTTTGCCAATAAATTCAATTATATCCTATTGAATACATCCAACAAAAGTGAATTGGCTGTCGGCTATGGCACCTTATATGGAGATTTGAGCGGTGGGCTATCGGTTTTGGGAGATGTGTATAAATCACAGGTATATGATCTCTCCAATTACATCAACAGGGAGAAGAAGATCATCCCTCAAAATATCATTGATAAGCCTCCAACTGCAGAATTACGACCTGATCAGAAAGATACTGATGACCTCCCCCCCTATGAGCTGCTTGATAAAATATTATTTCAATACATCGAAAAAACGAAAATGGGGTACGAAATTATTGATATGGGATTTGACGAAAAGATAGTGAAGCAGATGCTTGCCCGTGTAAATTCGAGTGAATATAAAAGGTCACAAACTGCCCCAATTTTAAGGATCTCTCCAAAAGCATTTGGTATTGGCAGAAGAATGCCTATCGTTGCAAAATATCCTTCCTGAAATTATTTTCCCAGTGCTTTTTTCCAATTGATGTGGTACGCGATATATAAGGAAAAATCAAAGTACCAATCTTTTATCTCAGGGTTTCCTCTAATAGCATATGGGATGCTAATACTCTCTATCATAGATCTATCCCCTCTGTTAGATAAGGAATACGCCAAACTGCCATTGGGTGTTCTAAGTAATTCCTCATAATCAGGATATAAGGTGCTCACATCATCTAAATAATCGGTAAAGGTCTTTCTTACCCCTGCTTCAAATCCAAAGGATATTTGCTTTTTCAAATTGAACTTCACTCCTCCACCAAATGGAATGGCAATTTCCCACAAACTGTAGGGCTTAGGATATCCAGTCTCAATGGGTTCACTGCTCGAACCACCACTTATGAATTGTCCTTCAGTACCTAAGGGCTGTAGATTCACCCATTGACCATTGTATTCGGCCTGAGGATTAAAATGAAATAATGCAGCACCTCCAAAAATGTAAGGGGAGAATGTTTTTCCGATCTTATATCCATATCTTGACGCAAATTGCTTGTTCTTGAATATTTCATAGATAATTACTCCACTAAATTCCAATATTCTGGACCTGAAATGCAAATTCCTGGCCCTGTGAGTGAAATACTTTGAGACATTATCATTAGAGTATATCGTACCCGTTAATACTCCTGTTCTCACAGAAAGCTGGGGCAGAAAATAACTGTAGATCCCAACATTTGCAGAGGGTCTCATGAATATTGGATCATAGCCATCTGACAGGTCTCCCCAGTAACTCATCAACCCTCCACCAACTGATACTAATACTGGATTATGCAATTTTTTCTTGAATGGATTTTGGCTAAAGTTGTAACTCCTGCTTGCATTTTGGCCATTAAGGTCAGCATAACAACAACATACTAAAGACACTACTAGCGCTAATAGCAACTTCCTATTTGTAAACATACGATTCCAATATGGTATATCTAAAAATAGTAAAAATCCAGGGAATACACTAATAAAATTAAGTAAACAAGGGCTTAGAGGGGCTTATAGTTCAAATTAGTGGACAGCCAAGTTTGTATCACATCCATTTCTTTATTCTTACGTTTGGCATAGTCCTCAACCTGGTCGATGTTGATCTTACCCAACCCAAAATATCTGGACTCAGGATGTGCAAAATAATATCCGCAAACGGCCGCTGCAGGATACATAGCAAAGCTTTCCGTCAATTCTATGGATACATTCTCCTCAACACATAGAGCCTTAAATAGGTTGATCTTCTCTGAGTGATCGGGGCAACCCGGGTAGCCGGGAGCCGGGCGTATACCTAAGTAGCTGTTAGCAAGCAAGTCGTTCTTGTTGATAATTTTGCCATCTTCATATCCCCACACTTCTCTTCTTACTTTTTCATGCATTAATTCTGCAAAAGCTTCCGCCAATCTATCCGCCAGCAATTTGAGCATTATACCACTATAATCATCATTCGCTTCTTCAAATGACCTCACTCTCTCTTCAATACCAAAACCTGTTGACACAGCAAATCCCCCGATATAATCATTTATACCACTTTCTTTTGGTGCAATGAAATCTGCCATAGCAGCGCTTTCTCGACCTTCACCTTTATAATATTGCTGACGAAGGGTATGAAATACTGTTAACACCTCCTCTCTATCTTCATCTTTATATACCTCAATATCATCTTCGATACTGTTTGCAGGAAATATCCCAACCACTCCATTGGCTGATAACCAGTTTTTATCGATGATCAACTTCAGCATCTTTTGAGCATCATCGAAAACCTTACGCGCTTCTTCCCCGATCTTTTTATCATCGAAGATCTCAGGATATTTACCTTTGAGCTCCCAGGCGGAAAAAAGTGGTGTCCAATCTATATACTCAGCGATCTCTTTTAGATCATAATCCTTGAATACTTTAGTCCCTATTGATGTTGGCTCAGTGATCGTTTGATCATTGAATGTCAATTTCACTTTTTTCTTTCTTGCCTCCTCAATGGGCAAGAATCTCTTTTCCTTTTTCCCACTATGGGTTTTCCGCAGGTCATTATATTCTTCTTTTATCTTCCTGATGTAATCATTCCCTGTTTGACTATTTAGTAATTCTCCAACCACAGGCACACTTTTAGAAGCATCAGGAATATACACAGTGGAGCCATTATAAAATGGTTCTAGTTTTACTGCAGTGTGAACGCGAGAAGTAGTAGCACCACCTATTAAAAGAGGTATATTAAATTTCCTCCGTTCCATCTCTCTAGCTACATGGGCCATTTCTTCCAGTGATGGCGTGATCAGTCCACTCAATCCGATAACATCTGCTTTTTCCTTTTCAGCAATATCAAGGATTTTCTCAGCAGGAACCATAACTCCTGCATCAATTACTTTGTAATTGTTGCATGACAGGATCACCTGTACAATATTTTTACCTATATCGTGGACATCCCCTTTTACTGTGGCCAATAAAATTGTTGCGGCATCCTTGCCCTTTTCACCAACTCCTCCTTCTTCAATGACCGGTGTAATAATGGCTACCGCCTTTTTCATCACTCTGGCACTTTTTACTACTTGGGGGAGGAACATCTTACCCTCTTTGAATAGCCCTCCTACAGTACTCATTCCATTCATCAATGGCTCTTCAATGATCTTCACCGGATCATCATAGGCCTTTAGCGCTTCATTAATGTCTTCCTCCAAATATTCATCTATACCCTTTATCAGCCCATAGCATATACGATCTTCCAAACCATCTTTTCGCCAGGCATCATCTTTAGTTTTCCTCTCTTTTGTGGAGGCCTCGCTAACAAATTGAGTAAGTCTTTCCGTGGCCTCATTATTTCTATTCAATAACAGGTCTTCAACCAATTGAAGAAGTTCTTTTGGAATCTCTTCATATACTTCAATGAGCCCGGCATTCACAATGCCCATATCCATTCCTGCTTTGATAGCATGGTACAAAAAAGCGGAATGCATGGCTTCCCGAATCACATTATTTCCTCTAAATGCAAATGAAACATTACTAACTCCTCCGCTGATCTTTGCAAGCGGCATTAATTTCTTTAACTGTTTGGTAGCATTAAAGTAGGCCACCGTGTAGGTATTATGTTCTTCGATTCCGGTACCCACAGCAAATACGTTTGGATCGAAGATGATATCCTGTGGCGGGAAGCCCATCTCCTCATGCAATATGGAATAAGAACGTTTGCAAATTTCCACCTTTCGTTCTTCTGTTTCTGCCTGTCCTTTTTCATCAAATGCCATCACAATTACTGCCGCACCATAACGTCTTATCTTCTTCGCCTGTTCTCTAAAAATATCTTCTCCTTCCTTTAGACTGATAGAATTGACAACACCTTTACCCTGTAGGCATTTCAACCCTGCTTCGATCACACTCCACTTAGAAGAATCCACCATCACCGGAACTTTAGCAATATCAGGTTCGGTGGCGATCATATTCAGAAAATCAGTCATTGCCATAGCCGAATCAAGCATGGCATCATCCATATTCACATCAATGATCTGAGCACCATTATCCACCTGATCTTTTGCGACAGAAAGTGCTTCTTCGTATAACTCATCTTTGATAAGTCTCGCAAATTTCTTAGAGCCACTTACATTTGTGCGCTCACCCACATTAATAAAGTTTGAATCGGGCCTGATGGTCATCGCTTCCAAACCACTTAAACGAGTATATGGCTCAATACCAGGGATCTTACGGGGTGGTATATTCTCTATTTCTTTTCCAAATTTGCTGATGTGCTCTGGAGTAGTACCGCAGCAGCCACCAATGATATTTACAAATCCGCTCTCGGCGAAGTCCTTCATCGGACCCTTCATTGTGTCAGGGGTCGCAACATATTCGCCAAACTCGTCTGGCAGACCGGCATTTGGGTAAGCATGCACATAACAATCTGCTATGGATGATAATTCTTCAATGTGGGGACGCATTTCTTCAGCTCCCAAAGCACAATTAAGGCCTACGCAAAAGAGACCTGCGTTGGAAATTGCATTCCAAAACCCTTCAACCGTCTGACCAGAGAGTGTCCTGCCACTTGAATCAGAAATTGTGAATGACGCCATGACGGGAAGATCAAGGCGGTTTATTTCCTGGAATTGATTGATTGCAAAAAGTGCTGCTTTGCAATTCAAGGTATCGAATATCGTTTCCACCAGAAGAAGGTCCACACCTCCATCCACTAATCCTCTAACCTGTTCAGTATATGTCTCTACAAGATCATCAAAGGTAACCGCTCTGAATTTTGGATCGTTAATATCAGGTGATATCGATGCTGTTTTGTTGGTAGGCCCGATAGCGCCGGCTACAAACAAAGACCTCTCCGGTTGCGCTTTCAGGTATCTGTCAACAGCCTTTCTTGCTATCTTGGCTGCCGCCAAATTCATCTCATAAATTGTGCCCTCTAATTGATAGTCAGACTGAGAAATACCTGTAGCATTCAATGTATTGGTTTCAATGATGTCTGCACCTGCCGATAGATACTTAAAATGAATATCTTCAATTACTTCCGGTTTCGTAAGAGAAAGGATATCGTTATTCCCTTTAAGATCACATGGATGGTCGGAAAATTGCGTACCTCTATAATCTTCTTCCTTCAGGTTATAGCCCTGCACCATGGTGCCCATAGCTCCATCCAGAAGTAATATTCTTTCCTTTATGCTATCTCTAATATCCATAGCTTGGTTTTTCCAAATTAGTGCAATTCTTAGGTTGTTTTGTATCCTACTGTAATTGGAACTTCATAAAACAAAAAAATCCCTTTAGATAAGTCTAAAGAGATCATAAACAAATAGTTTGCAAAATAGATTCCGCTTTAACTTATCTCTCCCCAAAAATAAATTCAGGGTAGGAGTTGGCACCTTTTTTCATTCTACATGAAACAGGTTGCCCAGACATCAATGGGCCTAATCCCTCCGTCTTTCTTAATAAGCAATCCTAAAAAAAGAACTATACTGCAAAATTAGTACATTAGTATACAAAATCAAATTTCTTTCTTACCAATCAAACATTTTCAACTTACTTTCGTTAATATTGTTCACAATTAAGAAGTAAAAACCCATTTTCCCAAATTAATTCAAACAAGAAGATTTATGGCTACAAAAGGAAAATTGTACGAAAAGATAGATAAGACCATTCTAAAAACGATTCCGAATCCCTCCGGAAAAGCATATGAGGTAAAGATAAAAGTTCCGGAAATGACATTTTTGGGAGTACAAGGCCAGCCCGATTTTGCAACAGTATATTTGATATTCTACCCCGGGAAAAAGGTGATAGAGCTCAAATCACTGAAGGAATATGTATACCAACTTCGCAATATCATTGTTTCTTACGAAAGATTGATCAATATCATGTATGATCATATGACCGAAGTATATAAGCCCAACCGATTGCGCATGGTGATGATCTGCAATCCTCGAGGAGGTATCAGCTCAAAGCTCACCATCGACTCCGACTGGAAGGTACGTGGTGGAAAAGAAGATTACAGAGATTGGGGAGTTAATGAAGATACCTGGGAAGTACTGATGTGATCCTGGCACCTAAGACTGATATCTTACTTTTACAGTTGCTATTTATACAATTCTGCTATTACCTGGCGTTACTCCTTTTCCAATTGGAGGTACTTGTCATATGAATCATAGTAGTAACTCATCTCCATAAAGTATTGTATTGATGATATTTCACCCAGTGATAGTGCTTTATCCAATAGCTTTATGTTGCCAATAGAATTTAAAAACTGCACGTATTCTTTCAAAGTGATACTGAGGGTTTGGTATTTATCATAGAGTTGTTGAATTTCATGAATGTGTTGATTTTTATGGTCTTCCACTTGCATCTGATTGAAAAGCACCTGTGCTTTTCGAAATTTTACTGTGTTCTTACTTTCCCATAATGGAATAGTGATCCCGAACAAAGTTATAAAGCCAATAATTGACGGAATACTTATGATGCCAGATGTAAACCATATACTTAACCCTCCTCCAATGAGTGCCAATGGCAAATTGATCAAGATGATAGCCGCTATCTTGAGGTCTTTAAACTCCTGATAAAGCAAGAGGAATATGACAAGCAGAGACATCAAAGAAGTGAACAATAAAATTCTGGAGGCCTTCTCCTCACTTTCAAATTGACCCCCATATTGAATGTGATATCCTTCCGGGAGTTGAATATTGCTATTCACTTCCTCCTTAACCTCGTTTACAACACCGCGGAGATCACGTCCTGCGACATTTGCAGAAATGACTACTTTTCGCTGCACATTTTCTCTGTTGATGGTATTGGGGCCTGTAGTGGAAAGAATATTCGCCAAGTAATTCAGAGGACCTTTCTTGCCATCATGCGTATCTATGAGGACATTCTTGATACTTTCTAAGTTGTTCCTATTTTCGTTATTAAATCTTAATACCAGATCAAAGCTTTTATTGCTTTCAAATACCTGGGACACCTTTTCTCCTGCAAAGGCAATATCAATAAATTCAGTGAATTGACCAATTGAGATCCCATATTTGGCAAGCATATCACGTTTTGCCTTTATTTGTATCTGTGGTATTTCAATTTGCTGAGACACATTAATATCAACAAGTCCATCAATACTTTTAATATTGCTTTTTATTTGATTTGCAAGGTGGAACATTTTGTTCAGGTTGGATCCAAATAGCTTAATGGCTATATTGGCTCTTGTCCCAGAAAGCATATGATCGATACGGTGTCCGATGGGCTGTCCGATAGTAATGTTCGCTTCAGAAACTGCACTTAACTTCTTGCGTACATCTTTCATGAATTCCTCATGACTGCGTTCTTGCAATTTAAATGGAAATTCTATTTCGCTAGTATTTTCTCCAAATGCGTGTTCATCCAATTCAGCCCTACCTGTTCTGCGTGAAGTGAGTGAGATCTCAGGTAGAGACAGAAGGATATTTTCAATCTTGTTACCGATCTTAGGAATGGCTCCACCAATTTTGATCGCTGCCACATCTTCAATTTTTATGGGCCTATCATCAATCACTTTTATCACACTGTTGCCGATATCATTGGCCTTGTTTGTTCTGCCAATGCCTCTTATGATATATTTATTTCCATATTCATTTAGAAAGCCTCCTGCTGAATTGAGAGTACTTTGTTCACATGCTTCCAGTAATTCATCCAAAGAAATCTTATAGTATTTCATTTTTTGGGGGGAAGCAAATATCTGGTATTGCTTGAACTCACCCCCTATGATGATCACTTGTGAAACACCACCTGTAGCCAATAATCTTGGGCGGATATTCCGGTCGGCAATGGTCCGTAGGTCCATTTGGCTGGTGGTGTCAGCAGTTAAACCTATCAACATTATCTCACCCATGATGGATGATTGGGGTGCCAGCATAGGCTTACCAGCTTCTCATGGCAAGTTTTCGGCAATACTTGCTAGTTTTTCACTCACTATTTGTCGTGAATGAAAAATATTGACTCCCCATTCAAATTCAACCCTGAATTATCAAGATTGAAAAAACAAATACAATAAGGAAAAATGTTCTATATCTGCTCTATCTATATAAGAAGAGCAGGAGGGCCCCTAAGGGTGTGTGCAGAAGAAAAGCATCGTCTGGCAATAAAAAATGTGTTGTATATGGGCTCTGGTGCAACTTGAACCTGAGAAGGAGCGAAAATATAGGCTGTCCCAATAACAAAGTATTTAAACACCTGCGCTTTTTGAAAGCTGTTTACATGTGTAGATGAAATTTCTGAGGTAGTGCAATGACTGAAGTGCTTCAGTAATTTGAGTAATCCGTCATGCTCATGTTGGTGGCTCTGCTTATCATGATCATGCTTGTGGTCGTGAGAAGTAGCATCTGATATCTCTGCATGGTGATGATGTGGAACGATATTGTGCATCAACACCAATGAGATCGTAAATAATAATATTACTGATATGAATGATCTTTTAGCCATTTCATTGGCAAAAATAGATACTATGGTATGAAAAGTCCAATTTTTTTTATCCTGCAAAATTCCTTTGATCGTGTAGAGAATAATTTGTTCTCTACAAAACAAATTCAATTTCCTTAAAACCAAAGGTCAATTGCTCGCCCCGACTCTCCAGAATCAACTTACCTTCCTTTGAAATTCCCTGTATTTTTCCTTTTATGACCCCTTTTTGAGTCTTGTAGCTATGCTCCTCATGGTATTGAAATAGTGATCTCAAATATTCCTTCTCGATCTTCTGATTTCCTACATTCCTCAACTCCAGATACTTGACTTCAATAAATGAGCAAAGCTCTTTTGCCAGCTTAATTACATCATACGTATCTCCTGTTATTTTCTTAAATGAGGTTGGGAAGTTCTTACTGGCAAAAACAATTTGATTGATATTGACTCCTATACCCACAACCGATGATGTGATCATTTCGCCCCTGATCGTATTTTCGATCAATATCCCTGCTATTTTTGATGTAGAATGGTTAATGTCATTAGGCCATTTGATCTTAATATCATTTAGGATATATTCTTCAATGAAGTTTTTTAATCCTAACGAAATTGCCTGATTCAACAGAAAAGATTCATCCGCTCTGAGAAAGTCAGGATAGAAAATAATGCTCATAGTAATATTAGCATCCGGATCACTCTCCCACCTATTACCAAATTGGCCTCTTCCTTTTTGCTGATCTCTTGTAAAAACTACGGTCCCATCTGCCGGATTTTCCTCCTTAATGAGCTTCAATGCTTCGTTATTAGTGGATTCCACATTATCCAGTATAATGAAAACCTTTCCTACAAATAATTTGTTATACGGGTTATATTCCAAAAGAATTAGTAATTTTGAGTAAACAAAAATAGGTAACTTAGAAATTAATGCGAAAATCCCAAGTATCCAAAGTTGAAAAACTTTCGGGAACAACAATAGATACAATAATAGAAAGTATTCAAGAAAAAAAGGGAGAACAAATTGTTTGCCTTGATCTGCGAAAAATTAATGATGCCATAACAGATTATTTCATTATTTGTCAAGCTGATGCGGCTGTTCAAATTAAAGCCATTACTGACAATATTACCGAAAGAGTAAAAGACACTTTTCAAAGTAGCCCTTACCATGTTGAGGGATATGAAAATAAAGAATGGGTTTTGATTGATTATGTTAATATTGTAGTTCACATTTTTCATAAGGATAAAAGAAACTTTTACTTGCTTGAGGAGTTATGGAGTGATGCTAAAATAAGAAAAATTAATTCTATATAACTATTGTTCATAGTAGTTAAATCACAATGAGATAGTATGACAGATTCAAAAAATAAAGATTCCGGAAAGGAGAACCCTTCCCAAAAAAAACCTTTCCCTAAAGCTCCCAGATTCAATTTATACTGGATATATGGAATTATCTTCTTAGGGTTCCTGGCAATATATTTATTTAGCTTTTTTGAGAGTAATACAGAAAAGATCACCCAGAATGAATTTCTGTATGAGATGCTGAAAAGCAATGATGTAGACAAGATCATTGTGATCAACAAAGAACTGGTGAATATATTTATCAAAGAAGAGCGTCTTAATGATGAAAAATACAAGGATATTGGAAAAAGTCGATTTGGCAATATTAATAAAGGGCCACATTACTTTTTTCAGATCGGAGATGTACGCGACTTTGCACAAGATCTTAAAAGTGCCATGGAAAGTAATACGCCAAACCAGCGAATAAATGTTGAATATGTTACCAGGAAAAATTGGGGAGGAGATCTCTTTAGCTGGCTACTATTTATTTCAATATTTGTAGTCATCTGGATAATTATCATGAGAAGAATGAGTGGTGGGGCTGGTGGAGCCGGCGGTCAAATATTCAATATTGGGAAGTCAAAAGCCACCTTATTCGATAAGAACACACAAGTGAATGTGACCTTTAATGATGTTGCCGGACTGGAAGAAGCTAAAGAGGAAGTTATGGAAGTTGTTGATTTCCTGAAAAGGCCTGAAAAGTATACTTCACTAGGAGGTAAAATACCAAAAGGCGTTTTATTGGTCGGTCCTCCCGGAACGGGGAAGACACTTATGGCCAAAGCCATGGCGGGAGAAGCCCAGGTTCCATTTTTCACTATCTCGGGATCTGATTTTGTAGAATTATTTGTGGGTGTTGGTGCATCCCGTGTTAGAGATCTCTTTAAGCAAGCAAGAGAAAAGGCCCCATGTATCATATTCATTGATGAAATTGATGCCATTGGCAGAACCAGGGGCAGAAACATGATTCAGGGAAATGATGAGCGTGAAAATACACTGAACCAATTATTAGTTGAGATGGATGGTTTTAGTAGTGAAAAGGGAGTGATCATACTTGCTGCCACTAACAGACCTGATGTATTAGACCATGCACTCCTGAGGCCTGGAAGATTTGACCGTCTTATCGCTATTGATAAGCCTGACCTTGTTGGAAGAGAACGGATATTTAATGTACATATCAAGCCATTAAAACTTTCAAAAGATATAGACACAAAGAAATTGGCAAAACAAACACCTGGATTTGCAGGGGCAGAAATAGCAAACGCATGTAATGAAGCGGCATTGATCGGCGCCAGGAGAGACAAAAAGAAAATTGACATGCTCGATTTTCAGGAGGCTCTCGACCGGGTGATCGGAGGATTAGAAAAGAAAAATAAGCTTATATCTCCGGAAGAAAAAAAGATCATTGCGTATCATGAAGCGGGCCATGCCATTTGCGGTTGGTTCCTTGAACATGCGGATCCTTTGCTTAAGGTTTCTATAGTACCTAGAGGGATCGCTGCGCTAGGATATGCACAATATCTCCCCAAAGAGCAACATCTATATTCTACACAGCAGTTAATGGATGAAGTTTGTATGACCCTTGGCGGCAGAGCAGCCGAAGAAATTATCTTTGGCAAGATCACTACAGGAGCACAAAATGATCTGGAAAAAATAACAAAGCTCATCTATGCTATGATCACTATTTATGGCATGAACCCGAAAATCGGTAATATTTCATATAATGATCCGCAGAATGAATATGGTTTTAACAAGCCCTATTCAGAAGAGACCGCATTTATTATTGATACTGAAGTGAAAGTTTACATTGATGAGGCATATAAAAGATCCAAAGAACTGCTCGCCAGTAAACGTAAGGAATTGGTGATACTAGCAAAAGAATTATTAAAGAAAGAGGTTATTTTCCAGGCAGATCTTGAAAAACTGATCGGCAAGCGGCCTTTTGAGGTGAGTGGTGCTTATGAAGATAATGGTTCGCCTGACGTCAAAAAACCCCTTAAAAAGTCATCAAAACCTAAGAAAGAGCCTCTTAATGAGGATTCTCCCTTAAAGGATGAAACAGACACCTCGGAATCACCTTTTGATCAATAATGTGATATGAAACAAGTCACTTCAAAAGAAAATATACTTAAGAAGATCAGAACGGCCCTTATCCAAAAAACAAATGAACCTTTTCCCAATACTGATCTAACATCTGAAGTATATTCTTCAGCCAATGAGTCCCTTGATGTCATGTTTGCTGAAGAATTCGTCAAAGTACAAGGAGATTTCATCTATTGTGAGAATGTTGAAGAGTTTATTAATACCCTAAAGGAAATTACCGAAGAAAGAGAATGGAGCCATTTATATTGCTGGGAGCATATTTTGCAGGAATTATTTGTAAAGCATGATTTCAGAAAATGTCGCATTGGCAAGAGCATCGAAAAAGCAGATGCAGGTATTACATTATGCGAAGCGTTGATTGCAAGAACTGGAAGTATATTATTGACTTCCAACCAGGCATCAGGCAGGACACTTTCCATTTATCCACCGGTACATATTGTGGTGGCCTACTCATCACAACTTGTGTATGATATAAAAAATGGACTGGATCGTGTTACCAAGAAATATGGCAAGAAACTGCCATCAATGATCACCATCGCAAGTGGCCCAAGCAGGACAGCCGATATAGAGAAAACATTAGTGCTTGGAGCTCACGGGCCTAAGGAAGTGATCGTCTTCTTAATTGAGTCAACGGATAAATGAACAACGGGAAAATAATATATTTTGCTTCCGATTTTCATCTTGGCGTGCCTACCAAAAAAGAGAGTCTTGTAAGAGAGCATAAGATAATTGCATGGTTGGATGCGATCAAGCATAATGCTGCATCCATCTACCTATTGGGCGATCTCTTTGATTTCTGGTTTGAGTATAGAACAGTGGTTCCAAAAGGGTATGTGAGATTACTTGGCAAACTTGCTGAGCTCAGGGATGTGGGAATACCTATACATTACTACGCAGGCAACCATGATCTATGGATGTTCGGATATTTCGAAGAAGAGCTCAATATTCCCGTTCATCGTGAACCTGAATTGATTGAAATCCATGGGAAGAAATTCCTTATAGGCCATGGTGATGGCATTGGCCCCGGGGACCATGGATATAAATTCATAAAAAAAGTGTTTTCCAACAAATTCTGCCAATGGCTATTTGCACTCGTTCACCCATCTATCGGAATGCGTATTGCGAATTATTGGTCGATGAAGAGTCGTACCTCAAACGGGGATGAAGTAGAACAATATTTAGGTGATGATAAGGAATGGCTCCTTGTATATGCAAAAGAACGCTTACAAAAGGAGCATATTGATTATTTTATTTTTGGCCACAGACATTTACCGCTTGATATTGATATCGATAAAAGCAGATATCTCAATTTAGGAGATTGGATAACCCATTTTTCATATGCAACATTCGATGGTGAAAAACTTGAACTTACCTATTATAAAGAGGATTAGTTTTTTAAGTGTTTTCTTACTTTTAGCATTTACCGGCCCAAAGTATGTAAAGCTCATATCTATTCCTTCCCAATCGCGATTTATTACGACGGATAACTTGAGAAACGTTTATTTGATCGGCAAAGATAACACCCTGATCATGTATGACCATTCCGGGTGGCCACTTTTCACTTATGAGGAAAAGAGATATGGGCAGATGACATTAGTGGATGCCAGGAATCCTTTTAAAATATTAGTACTTTGCCCTGATTTCTCAACGATCATCACCCTCGATAACACCCTTTCCCCAACAACAACTATCAACCTGCTCGATTTGGGAATTACCAGTATTACCACTGTATGCAGATCTGTTGACGATAAAGTGTGGATCTACGATGAGCAAGATCTGAAAATCAAAAAGATCGATGACCATCTTCAGGTAATGCTCGAAAGTGATGAGTTGTTTAAGATCATTTCTGATAAGGTCATCCATCCCAACTTCATGATGGAAAGAAATAACTGGTTATATATTAATGACCCTGAAAATGGAATTCTTGTTTTCGATATATATGCTTCTTATTACAAGACCATACCTATAAAAGGGTTGGTCTCTTTTCAGATAATTGACGACTATTTGATCTACTACAAGGATGGTGCCCTGATGAGTTATCACACCAAAACCTTAGAGGAAAATATCATTCAGATCCCTGTTGTTGATGATTTTATGCACATACGAATTGAAAAGGATCGCTTGTATCTTTTAAGCAAAAATCAATTAGATTTGTATTCCGTGCAGGATTAATGATAAAAAATAGTTGTACCTATCATGTTGTTGGAAAAACTTAAAGCGATCAAAGAAAAATGGGATGAGATTGGAGTTGAATTGACAGATCCAAACGTTACCTCCAATATAAAAAAATACACTCAGTTAAGCCGGGACTACAAGGAGCTAGGAGTGATCGTGACCGCCTATAAGAAATATGATGATATCATTAGCAACATTGAGAATAACCAAAATATTCTTAGCACAGAGAAGGATGATGAATTGAAAGATATGGCCAAATCTGAGTTGGAAGAGTTAAATTCAGCTAAAGAGGACATTGAGCAGGAGATCAAGCAGTTGTTGATCCCCAAAGATCCAGAAGATAGTAAAGATGCTATAATAGAGATCCGTGCCGGAACAGGTGGCGACGAAGCCGGATTATTTGCCGGGGATCTTTATAGAATGTATGCCCGTTTCATTGAAAACCAACGTTGGAAAATGGAGAAGATAAGTGAAACAGAAGGGATTGCTGGAGGATATAAAGAGATCATATTCACAGCAAGCGGCGAAGACATTTATGGCACCCTAAAATATGAATCAGGAGTGCATCGTGTACAGCGGGTACCTGCTACTGAAACCCAAGGTAGGCTTCATACCTCCGCGGCATCAGTTGTCGTATTACCGGAAGCGGAAGGAGTAGATATCGAACTCAAAGAAAGTGATATTAAGAAAGATACTTTCAGAGCTTCAGGTGCAGGGGGGCAACATGTAAATAAGACTGAATCCGCAGTAAGGCTAACTCATATTCCAACAGGTATTGTTGTGGAATGTCAGGATGGCAGATCACAGATCAAGAACAATGATACGGCAATGAAGGTATTAAGGTCCAGAATTTATGAGTTGGAGTATAAAAAGCAGCTTGAACAAACTGCTCAACAGAGAAAAACGATGGTCTCTTCCGGAGACCGTTCAGTGAAAATAAGAACCTACAATTTTCCTCAAGGAAGAATAACTGATCATCGCATAGGACTTACCCTATATAACCTCCCGGATGTACTCAATGGTGAGCTTAATGAGCTATTAGAAGCTCTTAGGGTTGCCGAAAATGCCGAGAAATTGAAAGCAGGAGACGGTGACAGTGAATAGTGCTTTTAATTCATATAAATTTTTAGTAATTAACATTGATTTAATACCTTTGTTAGTACTGCTATCTAATAGGATCCATGTTTCATAATTCAATGAAACAAACCACCGGGATCTTCTTTTAGATATAGTTCTTTTGTTAACCTCTAAAAGTAACATTATGAAATATTACTTACTGATAATCCTGTTTTTTGTTGTAAGCGCAACCACATATGCTCAAAAGAACGTTGAAAAGATCAACTCCGGTGAATTGATCAAAAAAGGTGTAGAACTACACAATGAGGAAGAATATGAAGAGGCCCTTAAGCTGTATAATAAAATTGGAAGGAATGATACCAATTATTTTTATTCCCTGTCTGAGAGGTCACTCACTCTCCTGAAGATGGAAAGATATGAAGAGGCCATAGAGGTATGTAAAATTGGCATCTCCCTAAAAGATGAAACAAACCCTAACTTTTATATCAACTGGGGAACGGCACTTGATAATTCTGAGCACCCCGAAGAGGCTTTGGCGGCATATGATGAAGGAATCAAATTATTTCCAACAAATCATTCCCTTTATTATAATAAGGCAATTACACTTCAAGGTATGGAGAAGTATAATGAAGCCATTGAAATATATAAGCAAACACTTATATTGAATCCCCTCCACGCCAGCACTCACCTTCAGCTGGGTTTTCTCTGTGCATCGGAAGGGAAGATCGTTCAGGCGATGTTGTCCCTCAATACTTTCCTATTGCTGGAACCCGGTAGTACTCGTTCTCGGACCGTTATTTCATATTTCAATGACATGGTTTCAGCCAAGCAAGAGATCCATCCAAAAGGCCATCACTTATCTGATGGTGACGACTTTTCAGAGATTGAATTGATCATAAGTAATAAGATCGCTTTAAGTTCTAAATATAAAGTGAAAGCAGCTTTCACTTTTCCCATCTTAAAACAAAATCATGTTATGCTGGAAAAATTGGAAACTCTTGAAACCGATGACGGGTTTTGGATGAAGTATTATGTCCCCTATTACATTAAACTTTTCAAGGAAGGCTGGTTTGAAGGATTTTCATACTATACATTAATCAGTTCAAGCAATGAATCTGTGATCAAAACTCTTGAGAGGAATATCTCTAAGATCAAGAAATTTGCCGGCTGGGGAAAACTGGAATGGCTTAACCTTCATGAAATGAAGGAGGTAACAGTGGATGGAAAAACCAATGAATATCAACATTGGTATTACAATAACACTCTGGAAGCTATCGGAAACAAAGATGGAGATACTTATAAAGGATATTGGGAATATTATTATTCCTATGGGTGCCTCCAAAAGAAAGGTAATTACGATGATAAAGGGAATAGGACCGGCAACTGGAAAATGTATTATCCAAATGGGAATATAGAATATGATATTAATTATAAGGATGGAAAAATTGCCGGAACCTTTACCTCCTATTATAAAAATGGGAACATCGCTGTTGAGTCAAATTATGAAGATGGTTTAGTGTCTGGAATTAAAACTACCTATTACTCTACAGGTGGTGTGTCAGAAGTTGCAGAATTTTCTGAGGGGAAGAAGAATGGAAAGCTGAAGAACTATTATAAAAATAATCATCTAAAGTATGATGTTAATTTTAAGGATGATGCAATTGATGGTGTATACAAGAAGTATTATGATAATGACCAGATCGAAGTAGACCTCACTTTTGAAGATGGTAAAAAGGTGGGTAACTCAAAAACTTATCATAAAAACGGCAACCTTGCATCTGAAAAGAGCTATGTGGCTGACTTTATAGAGGGAGAGTGGACCGACTACCATGAGAATGGTGTGGTATCAGAAGAAGGGACCACTAAAAATAGTGTTTCAATTGGGTTGTATAAATCTTATTATACCAATGGCAAACTCGAATCCGAAACTAATTATGATGAAACCGGCAAGCTTAATGGCATCAAAAAGGGTTATGACTGGGATGGGAAACTTCATTATGAAATGGAGTATTTAAAAGGAATTATTATTGGTTATAAATATTTTGATAAACAAGGCAATATCCTCAAAGAGGCAAAAAAGAAAAAAGCCATGTTCCGGTTTATTGGATACAATCCTTTAGGGGTTAAAAGATTTGAAGGCAATTATAAGAATGGTGAGAAATTTGGAATATGGAAATATTATAATGATAACGGGGTTCTTGTTAGCGAAGAAACTTTTGATAAAGGCGTCATGCAAGGCATCAACAAGGATTATCATTCAAATAAAGCCCTCAAAGTTAAAGATTACTACAAAGATGACAGAAAAGACGGATACTATAAGTCTTATTACTCCAATGGCAAGATAAATGCAGAAGGATGGCATGTGGCAGGAGAACAAGTGGGTGATTGGTACTATTATTATGCAAATGGAAAAATGTCATATCACGAGTATTTCCTGAATGATCAATTGACAGGTTGGCAGGAGGCCTATGCGGTAAACGGTAAACTTAAAAGAGAGCGCTATATTGAAAATGGTTTTGAGTTGCTTACCATATACTATGATAGCACCGGAATTGAAACAGAAAGAGTTAACCTGCTCAATGCTACCGGTGAATTTACAAGGCACCATACTAATGGTAAAGTATCTTTTAAAGGAAATTATTTGAATGGAAGTGCCAATGGAACATTTGAGTGGTTCTACTTTGGAGGAGAAAAAGAAACAGATGGGTATTTTCACAATGATAACAGACATGGTCATTGGACATGGTATTTTGAAAAGGGTGGAAAATATTCTGAAGGATATTATTTCTATGATGATCCTGACAGCATCTGGCATGACTACTATCCATCAGGCCAGGTTGAATGGACCAGGCGCTATAAAACAGGCAAATTACATGGGGAGGGCATTTTTTACCATGAAAACGGGAAAATAAATATCAAAACTAATTACTTTGAAGGGGAACGCGATGGGATCACTTATTATTATTGTCCGAGCGGAGAATTACAATATGTACGCTACTATGTTCGCGGCACATTGACGGGATACGCTTATAATGATAAGGATGGGAATCTGGTAACTGAAATTCCTATAGTGAAAGAATCAGTGCAATTGGTTGCTTACTACCAAAATGGTCAAAAGTCAATTGAATTTGAACTTATCAATGGTTTGCTTGAAGGACCATATATTAACTACTTTCCAAGTGGTAAAGTTTGGAAAGAATGCACCTATAAGAGCCATAATCTGGAAGGTGGTTACAAAATATTTTTTCCAGATGGAACGTTAAAAAAAGAGTGTAGTTATTTCTTCGATATGCTTCACGGCAACTATACATTGTATAGATCAAATGGAAAATTGAAAAAAGAACTGACCTTTTATCTGGATGAAAAGCATGGCCCGGCCAAGTATTACGATGAAGCAGGTAAATTGATAAAATCAAGAACTTATTATGATGGTGACATATTGGTCGAAAATAAACACTAAAATGGCAAACAATATTGATTTAAGGAGTTATGTGGTATTATTGCTACTATCGATGTTGGTTCTATCCAACAATTGTTTTGCTCAGCCGCTGAAAGATCTTGAACACTATTCTGCAAAGTATCCAGATGAGCATGATCTCATTTTGCTTAAAAAGAAAGAGATCAATATTGAGATCAAAAGCAATAAATTAAGTGTGTATTATGACACTTACAAGGAGATCTTTCTTATCAGTGATAAAGCAAATACGCAAGCCGAGGAATCCATAGAATTCACTGATTCCGATGAAACTGTCGATATTGATGCCAGCACCTTTATTCCACTAGAAAAAAAATATAAAGAGATAAAAGTCAAAGACTTCAAGACCAAAGATGTGTTAGATTCAGATATCTTTCATAATGACCTGAAATCAACAAGTTTTTACTATCCGGCCCTTGCCAAGGGAGCTATGACCAAACTCCATTATAGAAATCATCTCAAAGAATTTAGGTTTCTTAATGGGATGTACTTTGCATCCTATATGCCAATTGACAAAGCAATATTGCAGATCACTTTCCCAAGTAGTGTCAAGATCAAGTATCTGCTCTTTAATTGCGATAGCGTTGATATCGCTTTTACCAAATCACAAAAAGGTAACAAGATCACTTATGTTTGGAGTGCTGAAAATTTAAAAAAGGTCGAATATGAATCATCTTCTCCTAATGCCCGATACTATATGCCTCATATCGTATTATATATAACAGAATACGAGATAAATGGTCAAACGGAGAAATTATTTCCAGATCCTAGTGGCCTTCACAATTGGTATTATAATTTTGTAAAGGATATCAATCAGGATGATGAAGAATCCCTCAAGAACTTAGTTGACACCCTTACAGCCAACCTCGATAATGATCTGGACAAGGCAAAAAAAATATTTCATTGGGTGCAAAAGAATATTAAATATATTGCTTTCGAAGATGGGCTGGCCGGTTTCATTCCAAGAGATGCCACTAAAGTACTGGAAAAGCGTTATGGTGACTGTAAAGACATGGCAAACATTATCACTGAGATGATGCAGATTGCAGGATTAGAGACCCACCTGACATGGATAGGTACTAGAGATATCCCATATTCATATTTGGATGTGCCCACTCCATTATCAGATAATCATATGATCGCCACATACATTGATAATGGGAAGTACTATTTTCTTGATGCAACAAATAAATATATCCCATTTAGTTATCCCTCCTCATCCATTCAGGGTAAAGAGGCCATGGTCAATACGGGCACCAATGGTTTTGAGATCATTTTGGTTCCCGAGATGGAGAGCACAAAGAATATGATCTCCAGTAAGGTCTTTATCAATCTTGAGGATGATAAGATCAAGGGTAATTGGACAACCGATTATTCAGGATATTTTAAGACATCTGTGTCATATACACTGGCAAGATTGGAAGAAAAGGAAAAGATGAAATACCTTACAGAGTATTATGAAAAAGGTAATAATAAATTCCAGTTGGAAAAATTTGAAGATACAAACCTCGGTGATCGGGAAAAGAACCTTATTGTCACCTATGATTTTAATATAAGGGATTACGCTAAGATCAATGATGATGAGATATATATAAATATGATACTTGATAAGTACTACTATAAAGACAATATTGAGAAGGATAGAAAGTACAGCATTGAGAAAAGATTCAAATCAAATATTAATTGTACCGTTGAGTTAACCATCCCTGATGGTTACTATGCTTATTACGTACCTAAAGATGAATCTTACGAACATGAAATGTTTGATTTTAAGTTGAACTATAGTAAATCACAAAATAGTATCACTGTCCACTATCAGCTAAATATGAATCACCTATTGTTGACCAAAGAGTACTTCGACGAGTGGAATGAAATGGTAGAAAAGATCAACTCTGCTTATAGCGAAGTAGTTGGATTAAAAAAGAATTAACATGAATAAGATGACATTTCTAACAAGGATCATACCCCTATCGATCATTATATCTGTGGGTTCGTTATATGGCCAGGACCTGGAAACACTAGAGTACGATTGGAACGAGAAACCAGAAATTCATGCACTCTCTGATTCAGATATGAATGAACTTGAGCTGGTGCTTAAGCAGAAAACTATTATTGAATATAACATTGAATATAACTATGAAGAGCCCTATTTATATGAATACTACCTTTTTCATAAGATCATCAGAGTAAATTCAGATGATGCCATTGAATCCAATAACAAGATATACATACCAATGGATGGAGTTACGGAAGTGGTCACTGAAAAGGCAAGGGTAATCACTAAAGAAGGCAAGGTGATCACGTTGGATAAAGATGACATAAAAGAAGCGATTGACGAAGAAAATGAGGAAAGCTATAGGTATTTTGCCCTTGAAGGAATAACCAAGGGGAGTGAGATCGAATTCCTTTATTTATTGAAGCAAATGCCAAATTATACAGGCATTAAATATAGGTATCAGAGTGAGATCAAGAAACTAAATGTTGAGGTAAAGGTCATCTCTCCTTCCAATCTCATTTTCAAAGGGAAGAGTTATAATGGATTCCCTGAAATGGAAGTAGATACCAATTATGAGGAAAGAAATGTAATTTTTGCTTCCATTGATGAGATCCCTGCACTCAAATCAGAGATGTTCGCTGCATATACCTCCAACTGCATGTCAATGCTTTACAAGTTGTATATCAATACATCAAAAGGCAGAAGTCCGGTTGTATCTTATGGTAATGCTGCTGAAACTGTGTACGGACAAGTTTATGCCGAATTAGATAAAGCCACCCAGAAAAAGATAAAGAAATTAGTGAAGTTGATCGGCCTAAGTCCTTCCGATAGTGAAGATGATAAGATAAGAAAAATAGAGCAGTACCTTAAAATACAATTCATAGTATTGGAAGGTTCAGACAGGGAATTATATGAGGTGAAGTCGATCCTTGACAACAAAGTTTGTGCACAAAAAGGCATGGTCAAGCTCTATTGTGCCATTTTTAAAGATCAGGGGATTGATAATCAACTGGTACTGACATCTAACAGGTTTAGTTTAAAATTTGACCCTGATTTTGAGGCTTATAATTTCTTGAATGAATACCTTATTTACTTCCCAAAGACAAAAAAACACTTAGCCCCTACGGCTGTCCTATACAGGTACGGTTTTGTCCCCTACTCCTGGAGAGATAATTACGGATTATACATAAAGGCCATTACTATTGGCGATTTTGTCAGCGGTATAGGCAAAGTAAAGTACATTGATCCATTGCCATATGATGCCAGCTATGATGATCTCAAAGTCACTGTAAATTTTGATGGGAATTTTAGTGACTTGACCGTTGATGTACATAGGACTTTGGGTGGTTATTATGCTCAAAATTACCAACCCATTTACGATTACGTAGATGATGAACAAAAAGAGGAAATGAATGAGTCACTTATAAAATTCATTACAGAGGATGCTGATATCAAAGAATTAGAAGTTCAAAATGAGGGTACTATATTTTTTGGCGTTGAGCCACTGATTGCAAAAGGCACCTTTGTTTCCAGCAACTTTATAGAAAAAGCCAGCGACAAGTTATTATTCAAAGTCGGTGAATTAATTGGCCCTCAAGCTGAGATGTACCAAGAAGAAACCCGTAAGCTGGAAGTTGAAAATGATTTCAATAGAGTCTACCATAGAGAGATCTCCTTTAACATTCCTGACGGATATGAGATCAAGAATCTGGATGTTTTGAACATCGAGGTACTTTGCATGAAGGATGGTAAGCGTTCAGCAGCCTTTCTTTCAAATTATTCAATTGATGGCGATCAGGTGAATGTCGCTGTTGAAGAGTACTACAAGGATATCATTTATACTTTAGAGCAATTTGAAGATTTCCGTAATGTAATAAATGCGGCAGCTGATTTCAATAAGATCGTCCTATTTCTGGAGAAAAAATAACTGCTCTTTCCACTTTTCAAATTATACTTTTACTTACATTTAGCTTGTAATTCGTTTATTTAGGCTATAAATCAATAATTATGAGACATTCCATCAAAACCGGGGTGAGCTTTGGTATAACCTCTGGAATTATTACCACATTAGGCCTTATGGTTGGGCTGAACTCAGGCACTCATTCTCAACTGGCTGTGATTGGTGGCATATTGACCATCGCAATTGCTGACGCTTGTTCAGATGCTTTAGGCATTCATGTATCTGAAGAAGCAGAAAATAAGCATAACACTAGAGAGATATGGGAATCTACTATATCTACCTTTCTTGCCAAGCTGATCATTGCCTCATCTTTCATTATCCCATTTCTGATCATCGATTTTAATACTGCTATCATTGTAAATGGTGTCTGGGGGCTATCCTTGCTGAGTTTGTTCAGCTACTATATTAGCCGTGGCACAAATTCAACTCCATGGAAAGTAGTTGGTGAGCACCTTGTGATCGCCATAGTAGTGATTATCATGGCACATTATATTGGCACCCTGATCTCAAGTACTTTCGGGCAAGTGCAATCCATTTAGAACCTAATATTGAGATGAAGAATGGAAAGGTCCTGTAAACAATCTTTATCATAAATAACGTATTTTTGAAATATCAACAAGTATAATATTTAATAAATGAAAGAAAAACTAAGCATCCTGACAGAGCTGATCAAGCTTGCAAGGGCAGACAATGAAGTGAAGCAAGAAGAATATGACCTATTGTTGACTGTAGCTGAAAGTCTGGGTGTAGCAAAGGACGATTTCGATCAATTATTCAATAAGTATGTCGAATTTGACCCTCCACCCTTTGAGATGAGAAGGATCGAACAGTTTTACAGAATGGTGCTATTAGCAAATGTTGACTTGGAGGTTAGTTCGACAGAAATAGAAAACATGAAAGAAGCGGGCCTTAAATTAGGGCTTCACCCGGATGCTATCGAAATGGTGCTTGATGAAATGAAGAAGAATGAACTTGGGATGATACCTCCGGAGCAGTTGATACAAATATTTAAGGTGCATCATAATTGAGATCCTCTTATAAGCTGAGAGGAATTTTAATCTCAAGTACTTCTTTATTAGCTACATTGCAACCTGTCTGACAAATATATTATCTTTGGAATTGAAATACATGATCAATAAATTTAAAATTATTACCCTATGAAGAATTTGATATTCATTTCGATCGTTTTTTTTCTTTTTGGATGCCAGTCAACCCCCGTCAAGACGACCCATAACATCTCTGAGATCGATTCAGGAATGAGCCCGAAAGAGGTCAGGAACTTAATTGGAAATCCAACTGAAGAAATTCTACTGGCTGAGGTTGATGGAGCAAAGGGCTTCGCCTGGTATTATGAAAGATTTGACGCCTCTATAGAGTTTTCCGGGGATACAGTTAAGTTCATTACACTTTTCTATAAATCAACTTCCGGTGATCCAAACTCTCCTTTTGGCTCGCAGTCACCAGCCACTCAGGAAAAGGCAAAATCCACAACACAAGATAAATAAACATGATGTTATGATACTAACAACCACAGAAACAATTCCCAATCATGAAATTAGAGAGATCCTGGGTATTGCCCGGGGCAGCACTGTAAGAGCCAGAAATATCGGTAGAGATATCTTCGCCGGATTAAAGAGCATTATTGGCGGAGAGATAGATGAATACACTAAACTTCAGGCACATTCCAGAGAGCAAGCCATGCAACGAATGGAGCAAGATGCGATGAATCTTGGTGCTGATGGTGTAGTGAATATTAGGATGACTACAGCAATGATCATGAAAGGTGCAGCAGAAATATTAGTGTATGGAACTGCTGTGAAATTGAAAAGATAAATGGAGAGTATACCAAAATTAATATTTGGTTTTCAAATTGCAATTTGGGGAGGTGCTCTTTTGATAATTATCTTCCTTATCATTCGAAGAATGAAAGCCAAAGAGCAAGAAGATTTTGATAAAAGAGATAATTAACACCTACTTTTGATGTTGATTAATAAATAATCATTAGTACCATGTAAAATATTTACATTGTACCATCAAAAATAAATACTATGGAAATATCTGATCTGACGATTCCGCTAAATACCCAATTTAAACTTTCTGATATTGCAACAAATGATACCGGTGGCCTGAACTCTAAAAAGGAGGCCAAACAGCACTTATCTGCCAATGTGGAGAAATTATTTGATCTTCAAAGTAAGCTTTATGCTAAAGACAAGTATGGTATTCTCATCATATTTCAAGCCATGGATACAGCTGGTAAAGATAGTGCCATTAAACATGTTATGACTGGCCTAAACCCTCAAGGTACACAAGTTTCAAGTTTCAAAAAGCCTTCCGTTGAAGAGATGGATCACGATTATCTATGGAGAGCAAGTAAGCAATTACCTGAACGTGGCAATATAGGGATATTTAACCGGTCTTATTACGAAGAGGTTCTTGTGGTTAGGGTTCATGACCTCCTTAAAAGCCAACGGATCCCTTTGAAGTTGGTGAATGATGACATCTGGCAGATGAGATATCGTCAGATCAATGATTTTGAGAAGTATTTACATGAAAATGGTATAATCCCCATCAAGTTCTTTCTTCATATTTCAAAAGATGAACAAAAAAGAAGATTACTAAGTCGTATCAATGATAAATCAAAGAATTGGAAGTTTTCACAGGCAGACATTGAAGAAAGAGGCTATTGGGATGACTATCAAAAGTGCTTTCAGGAATCGATAGCTGCTACTAATACAACTTACGCCCCTTGGCATATAATTCCTGCGGATATAAAGTGGTATGCACGCCTTGCAATATCAGAAGTTATCGTAAATGTACTGGAAAAATTAGAACTCTCTTTCCCTACTTTAACAGATGAGCAATATCAAGAGTTGGAAAGATGTAAGCAACAGCTGACGAATGAAGAAGAACTTCATTCAAAATCCTAAGATCACCATATTTTTCTCTCCCTGAAGCATATTACCCTTGTTTTTTACTCAATATGAAACCAAATCGCTAAATAATGAAGAATTTTGCCTCTTATGAACGAACGTTCATTTAATTATTTTACCGAAAACTATTATATTTGGTCTTTTCAATCCTAATATAGTTGCATGATTCCATTTTGCATTTTCATTTATATTGTAATAATAGGCCCCTCTTTTCAAAAATCGCCATTGAATAATTGAACCCTACCACTTATTGGTAAATTCCTGCCAAATAATCATTGGGTATAGGGATTTCGACTTCTCAGTCCTATATTCGTGTAAGAATAAGGTGGTCATTTCCTGATCCTTCATCAGTTTTTAAATCCCTCAATTATGAAAAAGCTACTATTCTCAATTTGTCTCTTCCTTCTGAACCAAGTATTTATTCAAAACCCCCTGTTTGGTCAGACTATATATGGCGGTGGGAATCATTCAATGGTCATTTGCGATGACAGTACTGTCTGGATATCAGGTAGTAATTCATCCGGCCAATTGGGAGATGGTTCAACTATATCGAAAGCCTACCCTGTTCAGGTACCAGGAATTAGCGGGGCCATTGCTGTAGCTGCAGGATTAGATCATTCATTGGTCTTATTGAATGATGGTACGGTTTGGTCGTGTGGTGCGAATAATTATGGTCAGCTAGGAGATAATAGCATAACAAATAGAACATCTCCGGTCCAAGTTACAGGTCTGACCAGTATTACTGCGATCAGTGCAGGGAAATATCATTCCATGGCCCTAAAAAGCAATGGAACCCTTTGGATCTGGGGGCAAAATGATTTTGGGCAGCTCGGTGATGGTACGACAGCCAATAGTCTGATACCTAAGCAAGTGCTATCCTTATCCAATGTTTCTGCAATTGCCGGGGGTGGCAGCCATTCATTAGCTTTGCTTAACGACAATACAATATGGGCCTGTGGCTTAAATGGATATGGTCAATTAGGAGATAGTACTGTGATTAATAAGAGTTCAATGGTGAAAGTATTGGGCTTATCAAATGTGGCATTTATTGCTGCAGGCAGTGAGCACTCGCTGGCCATTAAAACGGACGGTACCGCATGGGCATGGGGATATAATGGCACCGGCCAACTGGGTGATGGAACCACTACAGAAAAAACAAAGCCCATACAAATATTGAGTTTAGTAGATGTACTTGAGATCAGTGGCGGTCAATTTCATACGATCGCTCTCAAGGATGATGGTTCATTTTGGGCATGGGGATTTAATGGAAATGGGCAATTAGGTGATGGCACTTCTGTTGGCAAACTGCTTCCAGTACAAATCACAAGCCTCTCTAATGGTGTGGATGTTTCCTTAGGATTGGATCATTCCATTACTTTACTTAGTAATGGTAATGTATGGTCCTTTGGCAAGAATCTATTTGGTCAACTTGGTGACAGCACTACAGCTGATACTGTAGTAACACCAACAAAAATGGCGATGTCATGCACTATACCGGGGCCTTGTTATGATCCTGTGGCAGATTTTTCCTATTCAGATTCATCATTGATCGTTGATTTTACAGACTTGTCAGCAAGAGCTGTTTCCCTTTCATGGGATTTTGGAGATGGTAATAATTCTATACTTCAAAACCCGACCCATACCTATGCTGTTCCAGGGTCATATACTGTTTGCCTCACGGCAACCAACAGTTGTTCCTCAGATACTACCTGCCAGTTGATTACCATATCTTGCCTGCCAACAGCACTTTTTACTTCTTTAAGTAATCTATTGACAGTAAATTTCACTGATCAATCCGAAGGTGTTGTTTCCTGGTCATGGGACTTTGGAGATGGCAACACAGATAATACACAAAACCCAGCACATACGTATGCGGTTTCGGGCCTATATAATGTCTGTTTGATCGTTACAAACCCATGTGGCTCAGATACAATATGTCACCTGTTAGATATTTCTTGCTCTCCTGTAGCTGAATTTAATTATTCAACCAATTTGTTGGTTGTTAATTTTGCTGACCAATCTACTGGTGCCACATCCTGGTCATGGGATTTTGGGGATGGCAATACCGATAATACACAAAATCCGTCACACACTTTTGCTGCCTCCGGTGTTTACAATGTTTGCTTGATCGTTAACAATGTGTGCGGGCCGGATACCATTTGTAAAAATATAAGTGTCTCCTCCAATTCAGCTCATCCCATCATTCGGCCAAGGATATTTGGTGGTGGATTTTGGCACACTATGGTTTTGTGTGAAAATAAATCCCTCTGGATCGGAGGGAGTAATATGTTCAACCAATTAGGAGATACCAGCGTCACCACTAACGCACTCATTCCGATCAATGTAGTAGGGCCAACAAATATTTCATCTATATCAGGAGGGTATTATCATTCCATGGCAATTGATGGTAATGGTGATCTCTGGACATGGGGATACAATGTGAATGGGCAACTTGGACATGGCACTACTACGAATGTTATAATGCCGCAAAAAATATCTGGATTCCCTGATATTGCAGGTATAAGTGGGGGCATGAACCACTCATTAATTTTTGATATAAATGGTAATATTTGGGCTTTTGGAAGTAATACGTCTGGTCAGTTAGGAGACAGTACTTTAACCCAAAGGAATAGTCCTGTTCAACCAATAGGCCTTTCAAATATCATTGCAGTTGCTGCCGGAAGTAACTTTTCGGTTGCATTACGAGATGATGGAACAGTATGGACCTGGGGCGTGAATTTCTTTGGTCAACTGGGAAATGATACATCTGGCTCAGGTACTAATAGAAAGGTGGCCGGGCAGGTAGTAGGGCTCACGAATGTTATTGACATTGCCGCCGGCAATGGTCATGTGGTGGCATTAACTGAAGATGGGAATGTCTGGACCTGGGGTGGAAATATGTATGGCCAGATTGGAGATAGTACTACTGGTATGGCAAATAATAGGAAATCGCCAACCTTGGTTAAAGCAATTTCTGGCATAATTGAAATATCAGCAGGCAGCAATCATACTATGGCCTTACGAAATGATAGTACACTATGGGTATGGGGGTATAACGCAATGGGACAATTGGGGGATAGTACGGCAGTAGGCAAAACTTTCCCAATGAAAGTGGATAGGATATCAGGAGTGGTAGCTATTCAAGGTGCTGGGTATCATACCATCGCTTTAAAAAGAGATGGGACTGTTTGGACATGGGGAAATAATGGACAAGGACAATTAGGGGACAGCACTCAATTGCAGAAACGCGTTCCTGTGCAAATGCAGCTTCCATGTATTGTGACACCACCATGCCCCAAACCTATTTCTTCTTTTAGCTATACAGATAGTGGCTTCACGGTAACATTCACAGATCTTTCTGAAAATGGGGTATCTTATGATTGGGATTTTGGAGATGGAAATTCATCAAGCTTTGTCAATCCGGTCCATACTTATAGCAATTCAGGATTTTATGATGTATGCCTGACCATTTATAATAAATGTAATCAGGTGGATTCAATTTGTACAACAGTACCCATACAACCAGATGGCATTGAAACCGCCAGGACATTAAATTATGCAAGAATATATCCAAATCCTGCGAGAGAACGAGTGGCCATTGATTTTCATCTAAATTCCAGCGCATTAGTTGACTTGACTGTAATGAATCCGTTAGGTGAAACTATTTATAATAGTTTGGACATGGTATCAACAGGACCCCATACCCTACAACTTGGGGAAGGGCAATCCTATTCAATTCCTGCAGGGGTTTACATTATTAAATTGAATGTTGGTGAAAAGGAAAGTTATACTATTAAATTAGTGAAACTCAAATAGGAGTGCGGGAAGGGATTATTTCAATACCATAAGGACCTGATTCTTCTCCACAGCATCCCCCTTTTTCACATTCACATTCTTTATAGTTCCATCACCGGGGGCCTTCAGGATGTTTTCCATTTTCATGGCTTCTAATACGAGCACTGAAGTTTCTTTGTCAATTTTCTGTCCTTCTTTTACCATAACGTTTAATACCAGTCCTGGCATAGGTGCTTTCAACTCATTTATTCTCTTCTCTCCTCCTGAATCCATGCCCAATTCCTTCAGCAGCATATCAAAGCGATTCTTTATCTCAAGATTGTAAATTGCATTGTTAATCTTTATGGTAAACAACTTCGCCTTGCTATCTGCTTTTATAACCTCAGCATTGTATGACCTTCTATCTTTGATGACATGAAACTTTCCCTCACCGGTTTTAATAATATCCCAATCCACTTGCTTACCGTCAACCGTCAAATCTCCATTTAAGGATTGTATCTCAAATGAATATTTACTATTGACTTTTATCTTTAGCATACTAAAAAAGGGTATTGATTAATCTTTCACGAATTTAACCAATTTTGTTTACATGTTTATTCCTCGTAACACCGAAAAATAGTATCTTGCAGAAATGCATTGATCATGGCCATTTTACTTTAAACCGTGAAAGAGAACTACTTTAAGATAATTATCCCCCTTTTATTGCTTTTTGGCGGTTGTATGCCCGTTAAAGAATCTACCAATGAACAAATGATTACCAAAACAGATACTTTGGTGATCAATGAGACCCTGGATATCAGTAATTATCATCCTTCCTATCATAGAAAGAACGACCTCCTTCATACTCAATTAGATGTGCGATTTAACTGGGAGAAGGAATATCTATTTGGGAATGCGACTTTGAAATTAAAGCCATATTATTACCCTACCTCAAAATTGACACTCGACGCAAAGGGATTTGACATTCATGAAGTTTCCATGATCAAAAATAATGACCACGTGAATCTGAATTTTACTTATGACAGTTTGCAATTGCACATTGAATTAGATACTATTTACACATCGAAAGAGCAGTATGTCATTTATATCGATTACACTGCCAAGCCTGCAGAATTAACAGAAGGGGGTAGTGATGCTATCACTTCTGACCGTGGATTATATTTTGTCAACCCTGATGGAAAGGAGCTAAAGAAACCGATGCAAATATGGACGCAAGGGGAGACAGAGGCCAGTTCCTGCTGGTTCCCAACCATTGACAAGCCCAATGAGCGAACTACACAAGAGCTCAACATCACCATTGACACCAATTTTGTTACTCTTTCAAATGGTGACCTAATCTATTCCACTGATAACAACGATGGAACACGTACTGATCATTGGAAAATGGACAAACCCCATGCACCCTACCTTTTTATGATGGCCATTGGGGAGTATGCAGTGATAACAGATATGTGGAGAGATTCTATTGAGGTCTCTTACTATGTGGAACCAGAGTACGCTCCATATGCCAGGGATATTTTTGCCAATACTCTCGAAATGCTTGAGTACTATTCTACTGCCTTTGGGGTTGATTATCCATGGTCAAAGTTCTCTCAGGTCATTGTTAGGGATTACGTTTCAGGTGCCATGGAAAACACCACTGCTGTTGTTTTCAATGAACGTGTTCAGCGAACCCGAAAAGAGTTAATTGATGGTGGTAATGATGGCATTGTTTCTCATGAATTGACTCATCAATGGTTTGGTGATTTAGTCACTTGCGAATCTTGGTCAAATACTGCTCTCAATGAATCCCTTGCCACTTATGGCCAATATCTTTGGAACAAATACAAGTATGGAAGAGAGGAAGCAGATTACAATTTTCACATGAAGCTGAAAGAGTACATATGGCATTCGAAACAAAAAAAGGACCCCATAATACGCTACTATTATGAGGATAAAGAGGACATGTTCGATATCTTGAGTTATAACAAAGGCGGCTTGGTACTTAAAATGCTCCATAATTATGTAGGCGATGAGGCATTCTTCCAAAGCTTGAAT
The DNA here is from genome assembly GCA_964572485.1 of uncultured Chitinophagales bacterium. Classification (GTDB taxonomy): domain Bacteria; phylum Bacteroidota; class Bacteroidia; order Chitinophagales; family CAZNGA01; genus CAZNGA01. The sequence continues at coordinate 1,159 of CAZNGA010000023.1, read as the reverse complement.
TTATATTTGACGGATCGTCAATATAACTCAGCAGAATTGGACCATTTAAGACTTGCTTTTGAAGAAGTAACCGGTGAGGATTTGAACTGGTTTTTTAAGCCATGGTTCATTCATAGTGGGCACCCAAAATTGAATATCGATTATGAAATATTCTACCACCCAGATTCAGGCTGTCGAGTAGCAGTAAGTGTAATTCAAGATATTTCTGATCCTAACACCTCTATATTCAGATTACCTACAACTATAGATATTTATAGTAAGAACAAAGTTGAGAGACATGAGGTGATCATCGATGAAAGATTCGAGATCTTCACTTTTGAAATGGATAGTATCCCATTATTGATAAATTTTGATGGAGAGAAATCCATTTTATGTGAAAAAGAAGACAATAAGACAACAGCTCAATTTGCATATCAATACTATCATGGGCCATTATTTTTGGATAGATATGAAGCAATAAAGCATTGCATTCCGATATTAAAAACTGACGACCTTGCCAGAGAGATCGTTGTTGCTGCACTGAAAGACAAATATTGGGGTATCAGAAAATTTGCCTTGAATAACATTGATAGTGCTACCGCTTCAGCAAATAAATTGACCGTTGTCAATATGGCATTACAAGATGAGAAATCAAATGTAAGATCCGCCGCCATCAAGGTACTCTCAAAATTAAAGGGGGGAGACTTGCTTGGCAATGTATATAAAAGGGCTATATATGACAGCTCCAACCTGGTCGCATCCAGATCTTTGAAAGCTCTACATAAGCATAACCATATTGATGGCATGGAAATGGCAAAAACTTTAGAGACATCTAAGAGTAGGGATATTTTATATGCTATAGCCGGGATCTATGCTGATACAGGCTCTTCTGAAAGTTATTCCTTTTTGGAAAAAATGATCGAAAAAGAATCAGGAACCAATAAATACGTGTTTGTATCCTATTATCTTAAGTTCCTGGGTAGAATGGATAATGAAACTGTAATCAATGGACTCAATACAATTAATCTACTTGAATTTACAGGATTGCCAAAATGGTATATCGGCCGTTTAGAACGAAAATTTAAAAGGGTAAAAGAAAAATACATTGCCAAAAAGCTCATAATAGAAAAAGAGAGTATCTCTGCAGGAGAAAGTGACCCTAAAGAAAATGAGGCTCTGA
>CAZNGA010000022.1:0-44315 GCA_964572485.1 uncultured Chitinophagales bacterium | reverse complement strand
AATCCAAACAAGTTTGGCTTTGTTTCTCTCAAAACAAAGCCCGCTAATGCGGGTTTTTGTTTTGTTGCGGAGAGAGTGGGATTAACTTCGTTGATCCCTAAAATGGGGAATCGTCAACAAAACAAAAGGTCTTTGTGCTTCTTTGTTTATTGCTTCACAAATCCAAACAAGTTTGGCTTTGTTTCTCTCAAAACAAAGCCCGCTAATGCGGGTTATTGTTTTGTTGCGGAGAGAGTGGGATTCGAACCCACGGTTCGCTTTAGACGAACACACGCTTTCCAAGCGTGCGCCTTCGACCACTCGGCCATCTCTCCAAAATAGTGCTCTTTTCAATAGTAAAATTACGAAAATCTTTTTTGTGAGGGCTACTTTCTTAATGAAGGATCTATTTCAAATGCCCTGTCAAGGAATTCTTTACCCTTTTCGATTTCACCAATGCTATTATACGCAATTCCAATGTTCATTAAGATATATGGGTTGTTAGATTCTAGTTCCAAAGCTTGGGAAAAGAAGTGAATGGCTTTCAGATGTTCCCCTTCCATGGCATAAACCACCCCTATTTTTTGCAAAATATCTGTATCTGAAGGATCCAACTCTTGCGCTTTTGACAAATACACTAATGCATTCTCCCTATCATTTAGATCTTTGCCGTAAAGCTGCCCCAACTCTTTAAGGAATTGTGTATTTTTTGGTTGGAACTTTATCAATATTTTATAACCTCTGATCGCAACCTCATATTTCTTCTTTTTTGTTGACAATTGGGAAACGTGCAAGATGTTATTAATAACATCCGTAAATCGGGGAGCGATCTTTATACACTGCTCATAATGGTCCATAGCGCTGTTATAATCTTCGATTTCGTAGTAAGCATTTCCTAGCAAGATCCATGAATGGTGATAGGTAGGATAGATCTTGATTGATCGGGTCAGGTATTGGGTCGCCCTTTGAATCAGTTGCAATTTTTCAGTTGGTGATGATACTTCCTTTGCTCTCTTGACCAAGGAAGATCCTGCAGACATGTTGGCTTTGGCACTATTTGAAGAAGTGGTAACATCTGATAAGGAAAGAGTATAATCATTTTTCCAAACCACATTCCTGCTCACTGTTTTTATCGAATAGAACAACAGTATGGCTATAAAAATAGCAGAAACAAATACGGGGTTATTTTTAATGACTCTCTTAGAAGCACCATTAAATAAATAGGCAATGATAAGGCAAAATCCAATCGATGGGAAGTACATGAACCTTTCATTCATGAAGGTGCCTATCGGAAATACAACATTGGAGACAATGGAAAAAGTGATCAGATAAAAGAGGATCCCAAAAGTGACCACCTTCTTTTTAAAGAAGGTGGCAAAAGCATAGATAGTGATACCAATGTAAATGATAAGTGGAATAAGTGCTCTGTAATCCTGCCAGTTTATGATGGGAATCTGTTTTGGATAATAATCGTGGGTTAATGGGTGGGGGAAAACCAACAATTGGAGGTATTTTCCAAAGGTGTAAGAAATTGTCGCAAATTTATCGGAAGCTGATGCTCCTGTAAATGGGTTGTTCATCAACTCATTCACTGCTCCTACATTGGGAGCGCCCAGCACCTGAAACCGAATGATCAAGTAGATGCCAACAAAGGCAGTCAGTGGAACCATTGAAAGAATATTCTTTTTCAAAGGATGTTCGGTAAAGAAGTAAATGGTCAAAGGGATGATCAGCAAAAAAGTGATGGCTGTTTCTTTTGACATCATTGCCAAAAAAATGCTGGCTGACGAAATGAAAAGATCGATATATTTTTTGCTATCAAGAAATTTCATGAAATAAAATAGTGATCCAAGTGAAAGGAACAGACAAAGAATCTCGTCTCTCCCTTTGATGTTGGCAACAACTTCGGTATGGAGAGGATGTGCCAGGAATAGCGCGGTAGTGATAAATGGTATGGAAAGATACCATTTACGATCATCGGTAGCCGGGAAACATCTGCCCAAGATCATAAAGAGCAACATGCCTGAAATGCCATATAAAAGTACATTAAACAAATGGTTGAAGAAGGGATTTTTACCAAACAATCCATATTCAACAGCAAAGGTAAAGACAGATAGAGGGCGATACCTGCCCCCGGCAACCAGGCCGGTCTTTTTCCCATAGAATCCCTGAAATGAATCGGTAGTGAAGATATCAGCGATACCAGCAAATCCCTCTTTTGTAAATTGATTCTCAGTGATAACTATTTTATCATCAAGTGCATAATCATGGGGTACAGTATTGATATAAAGCAAGCATCCAAATAGGAATAAGATGAATACTGGTGTTTTATTGGGTTGTGACATATGTTTACAGGCAAAAAACCTTCAATGCATTTTGAGTGGTTGTGTTGGCAATATTCTCAACAGTTGTATTTTGCAACAATGCAATTTTCTCAGCAATATTAACAATGTAGGCACTCTCATTTCTTTTTCCTCTAAATGGGTCTGGTGCCAGAAAGGGGGCATCTGTTTCAAGGACAATGTGCTTTAAGTCGATATTCTTTATCACTTCTGCCAATCCTGAATTTTTAAATGATACTACTCCTCCAATTCCTAAATAAAATCCTAGAGAAGTGATGCGGTCAGCATCCTTTTGGCTTCCACCAAAACAGTGAAATACACCCTTTAATGTATCATCATGCAGCTCTTCTACAATCGCGATTGTCTCCTCAAATGAACTGCGCGTATGCACAACAATGGGTAGATTATGTTCCTTGGCAAGAGCAATCTGTTTTCTGAAAGCACCCTTTTGCTCTTCGATAAATGTTTTATCCCAGTAGTAGTCTAACCCTATCTCACCTACAGCACAAAATGGGGAATCTCCCTTCAAATGTGTTTCCACTATTTCGAGCTCCTGCATATAGTTTTCTTTCACATGGGTAGGATGGAGGCCCATCATCGGAAAACAATGATCAGGGAAGTTCTTCCCCATTTGAAGCATGTCATTGATGGTTGCGCTGTCAATATTAGGAAGTAATAATTTCGTAACTCCTGCATCAATGGCCTTTTGTACTGTTTCAGCCCTGTCGTTATTATATTGCTTAAGATAAAGGTGGGCATGTGTATCGATCATTTCCATATCTGGAGGTGTAAGTTACTTTGCAAAGGTAAAAAGAACTGAGAAAATCAATGAAGCTCAGTTATTTTCTCCTTCAGCCAGTTAATATCCGCTATTTGGGCAGTATTATTAATCTCATTTCTTAGATTGTCAATTTTCTTACGATCTCCTTCAGTTACTTTTGATGCTTTTCTCACAAATCTGACCAGGTTGAGATAATTGGTTCTGTGGGAATCGGAAATGAGTTTATTTCTTCGAAGGAAGATCCTAAAACTATCTATAAGTGAATGAAGGGGTTCAAATTCTTGGAGTTCATAATAGGTTTTCAGCAGCATGGCTTTAGAATCAAGGTTATAAAATACGTCATCATATACGACTTGCTGAAGTAATTCCATAACTTGATCATATTCCTTTTTATGAAAGTGAAGTTTCGCCAGGTTATAAGTGAAGGCATTTTTTCTAGATTCAGGAGTTATCCGTTCTCTATAAGAGTAAATGAAATTTTCCGTCCACTCAAATTTTCCCATTCTTAGCCCCACTGCAATAATATTTTTATAGCTCCATGGCGTGAGGTAATTATTCTCTATTAGCGCATCTTTTTTCAAGGCTTGCTTGTAGAAATGGTATAGCTCTTCCAGGTATTTCGCTTCCCCCTTATTTACTTTTTTGATGCAGTAATTGATCCCATAGGTATAAATTTCCTTTATCTCATCTTCCTCAAACAAGTCTGAATATTTTTGTAACAGTTCTTTAAGTCTCTTGTAGTAACTCGGATCAATATCATCTTTCAGTAGCATTAGGATATTGTAATAGATGGCAATAGCGGGAATATGGTCATACTTCTTATGGTCAACATGTTCTAGTATCTCATCGATCAATACTGGCTCATAATCAATATCCATTACATTCTTTGTATTCAATATTTCGCAGCTATGCTTCAGTTTATTAATCAAGTAGTAATAGTCAAGATTATCCATGGCAGCCACCAGGTTGGTTTCTTTAGTACGCGCTCCTTGTTTGGTCAGGAAGCTATTAGATATGGCTGCAAGAGTATGTTGGTGATGGTAATATTTAGTATTCCGATGCTGACGGGATATTGACGAATGGTGTGCTTTTTTCATGAGTTGATTAAAGTCTGTATTAAGGCCTCTTTCAGTTAATTCTTGAAGCAGGAAGTTATCTTTTCTGGATGGGTTTTTTTTGATGGCTTGATACACAAGAAAGTCCTCTGCTTTCTTGGTAAGTTGGGACATATATTTTCTAAGCAACGAGTCATTATATTTTTTCTTACCAAAAAGATGATGCCAAACATATTTTTTTGAGGGGATAAGAGCATTATAATGGAAACAATGTTCATATAAGAAAGCAAATAGTCTGATCGTAGGTTCATTGCCTCCTTTGAAAGATATGATCTGTTGCTTGAACAGGGCCATTTCCTTATTTGAAAAAGTACTTAATAGCCGAAAAAGTTTACTATTTTTCATAAAAGAAATTACAAATAAATATATATAAGGTGCAAATAGTAAAAATAAGAAATAAATTTATCTTATATGTACGAATATGATTATTTTGTCAATAATTGCTAAGAGAAGTAAGAAGACGAGGTGCAAATGTTATAATATGTATTTATTATTTACTTTATTAGTGTTGTATATTTACATTGAATTGATGTAAGTAATAAGAAATCAATTTAAATTAGATTAAACATGTCTTCTAAATATAATGTTATGAAGAATTTAAGGATCAGATCAGTAAAGATCGCAGCGATACTGGCCATGTCTCTTTTGTTTTTTTCTAATACCAAAGGGACACACCTTGTTGGCGGAACGGTTTGCTATGAATATATCGGCTTTGATACGAGTGCTAATAAGCACCTTTATTTAGTGACTTCAAGGTTGGTTCGTGATCCAATTGGGCAACCCTTACCAAGTACTATAGGTTTTGGTGTATATAACAATAATGTCCCTTCATATACATTATATGCGAATATTAATATAGCTAAAATTGGGATTGACACAATTTATCCGGCTCCATATGTGTGTATTTATGACACTACGTTGTTGAATTCTATGTACTACCAAGTAGGCATTTACCAGGATACAATTGCTTTGCCTGCATCTGCTGTTGGGTATCATATGTTGTATTCTTCCTGCTGTAGGAGTGGGGCTATCATAAATGTATATGCCGGATCGATGACTTTTTATGCATATATCCCACCTACAAGTTATAATAATAGTTCACCTTGTTTTACAGGCCCGGTAGCTCCATTCATTTGCAATAATAATACGGTACAATTCTCTAATATGGTATCTGAACCCGATGGTGACTCATTGATTTATAGTTTGGTGGCACCTATTGAGAGTGTATCTCTACCAAATATTAATCATTGTAATTACCAGGGGGGATTCAGTGATAGTATGCCCTTAGGGATTGGCAGTATTGCAACTATTGATAGTTTTACAGGAGTTGCTACTATAATGTCGCCAATAGTAGGGAATTTTTGTTTGGGTGTTGAGGTTAAAGAGTACAGAAACAATGTTTTGATGAGTATTACAACGAAGGAAATTATGCTATTGTCCTACAATTGTAATGTAGTTTACTCTGGTTGTGTGTGGCCGGGTGATGCAAATAGTGACAATATCGTAAATAATATTGACCTGCTCAATATAGGTGTAGGATATGGAAGTACCGGCCCTGAAAGGGTAAACGCTTCACTAATGTGGTTTGCTCAAAATGCTTCAGATTGGGTAGATACTTTTGCCACAGGTGAAAATTATAAACATGCAGATTGCAATGGTGATAGTACTATCAATTCAAGTGATACTGTTGCCATTTTGCAAAATTACAATAAAGTGCATAGCAAGAATTCAGGCCAGGGATCAGGTTCAAGTAACGGGGGATTGTTCTTAACATTTGAATCAGATACCGCAGAATCTGGGGATTCACTTTCAGTTACTGTGCATCTGGGCGACAGTCTTAATCCTGTTAATGATATTTATGGGTTAGCTTTTACTATTACTTATGATCCCACACTTATTGATAGTGGCACTATCAATATTGATTTCATTGATTCATGGCTAGGAAGTGCAGCAAATACTTTACATCTTGCGAAAGATTTTGCCGATGTTGGTAAAACCGATGTAGCTATTTCAAGGATAGATCAAACCAATGTATCCGGTTATGGCCCCATATGCATTGCTAGCATAGTTATTGAAGACAACCTTGATGGCATACAACAACTCCCTTTAGTACTGACAATGGATATTGCCAATACAGTATTTATTGATAAAGATGAAAACCTGTTGGCACTCAACTCTTCCCCTGATTCGATTGTGATATGGGAACCCACAGGAATGGAAGCAATTACAAAATTGTTGGAAAAAGTACATATTTACCCTAATCCCGCTGATGGTATTCTTACTATTTCAACAGGCACCTTGGCAATAGATGAAATAGTAATTACGGATATGGTAGGCCAGATCGTATATGCTAACAAACCAAAAGAAGGAGATCTATTATTGGATATTTCCAATTTGTATTCTGGACTTTATTTAGTGGTTATTAATAGTGGAAGTAAAAGGGTCGTGAAAAAGCTCTCTATCATAAATTAATAGTTCCACAGATATAATTGCATTAAGACAACTCCGCCAATTTCTCCTGCAGCCAATTGATGTCTGCCACCTGCGGTGAATTATTTACCTCTTCCTGTAGTTTTGTGATCTTTTTGTTATCGTGTTCTGTCATTTTTGTTGCTTTTCTGACAAAACGGATCAGATTGAGATAGTTAGCTCTATGTGAATCAGAGATCAATTTATTCCTGCGTAGGAAGATCCGGAAACTATCTATCAATGAGTAAAGGGGTTCAAATTCTTTCAGCTCGAAATAGGTCTTTAACAGTAGAGACCTGGAGTCGAGGTTATAGAAGATATCATTGTATTCTACCTTTTGGAGGTATACCAATGCTTTGTCAAAGTTCTTTCTTGAAAAATTGAGCCGGGCCAGATTATAGGTAGTTGCATTGCTTCTATATTCAGGTGCGATCTTCTCCTTGTATTTATGGATAAAGCGTTCTACCCAATCAAATTCATATACCCTTAACCCTACCGTGACAATATTCTTATAACTCCATGGAGTGATATTCCCGTGTTCATAAATTAACTCTTTTTTTAGAGTCGTTTTATAAAGCTCAAACAACTCACGGTGATAATTCGACTTGCCATGATTGATTTGGTTGATACAATAATTTTGAGCAAACCCATACATGATCCTGGATTCTTCTAATGGGAATTTATTGTTATGTTCTGATAGCAATTTTTTCAACTTAGAGTAGTGCCCTTCCATATCCGGCTCGGTAAGCGTCAACAGAATATGGTAGTAGATAGAGATGGCAGGGATGTGGTCATATTTTTTCTCTTTCACATGAGATAGAATTTCATCCATCAGCAAGAGTTCATATTCAATGGCCAGCACATTCTTATAATTCAGGAATTCGCAGCAGAGCTTTAACTTCTTGATCAGATAATAGATGTCAAGGTTGGTGGCTTCGTTTTCAAGGTTGGTGGCAATAAACCTCTTTTTCTGCTTTTCAAGATATTTGTTATACTCTGTTTCTAAAAGGTACTGGTTGAAGAAATACCCTGCATCTCTAAAAGGATATTTTTTTTGTGCAATGTTTGCATATTTAAGCGTGTGTTCAAAGTAAGGATCAAGATCCTTATTGTTAATGGCAAGCAATAAGTTATTTTTGCTCACTATAGGGTGCTTCGCGTAGATACGATATGCAATAAAATCATTAGCCAGTTTCACAAGGGATGAGGTTACCCTCCTGAATTCTGCATCATTAAATGGTTGACCTGAGAATACATGTTCCCAAACTTGGAATTTGTCTATAGTCCCACCATTTTGTAAGACAGTGTTTTCCATCATATCAAAGTAGATGATCAGCTTTTCATCTTCATTGAAAAAAGGGGATCTTACATATTTGGCAAAACTTTTCAGCTCTTTATTGGAAAATGTTTTTAAGATTTTGGCCAGTTTCCCGTCGTTCATAGTCGGTTTTTTCCCTAAATATGCAAAATATTGGTAACCATTCCAAATAAAAAAGTCGGCAAGTTCCATTTTGTGTAATAATTATAGTACGCATAAAGCAACGAAATTAGTATGAAAATCATAAAAAGACCAAAAAATGTTCTATATCCTTGCTTATTAATGTTCGGCAGCTATGTTATTTTGTATTTAGTATTTGTTTTTTTGGCTCGTAAGTTTACATTATGAAAGATCATAAATCGTGTTATTTATTATTTAAAAACACCTAAAAACTTAAACCATGAAAAAGCTAATTTGCTCCTTAGTAATTAGTGCATTTGCATTTACTTCACAAGCACAAATTTGTAATGCGTATTTCACATACACTGATTCGGGTTCAGTGTATTATTTTTTTGATCAATCCACTGCCGATTCTAATGAAACAGTGATAAGCTGGGACTGGAATTTCGGTGACACCGCAACATCAACTTTACAAAATCCCGTACACTCCTACAATAATGGTTATTATACCCCTTGTCTTCAAATTACAACAAGTGATTCATGCATTATTCAGTACTGTGATACAGTTTCAATTGGTTGTTATGCATCTTTTGGGTACACAACGAATGGTTTAGTAGTCAATTTTTATGAGGTCTCTTTCAATGGTACAGCATGGTTATATGATTTTGGTGATAGTGCAACCTCTACATCTCAAAATCCAATTCACACTTATAGCTCATTCGGCACCTATTTGGTTTGTTTAACTATCTATAATATAGACAGCATCGGCGATACCTTGTGTACAGCAAATCGATGTATTAACGTTACTATTAGTTGCCCTACCGCAAATTTTACATATACTACATCACCATTTAATGCTTCTTTTACAGATATTACCAGCGGAACCATTGTGGGTTGGGCCTGGGATTTTGGTGACAGCAGCACATCTACTCTTCAAAATCCTTCCCATACTTATGCGAATTCCGGTTCGTATAAAGTAAAGCTCACAGTTACTCATACTACTGGATGTACCAGTTCTACTAATAAGTGGATTAATATAGGTTGTGGTGTAGATGCATTGTTTGCCTATACCCGATCTGGTTTTACATTTTCTTTTGCTGATAGTTCTATCGGTAATGCTGTTTCCTGGTTTTGGGATTTTGACGACGGCACCCAGTCATTCGTGCAAAATCCTGTACACACTTTTAGTACTGCCGGCTGGCACAGAGTGTATCTTAGAGCAGAAAATGCAAGTGGTTGTCAAGATTGGTATTGGACAAACGTGTTAATTCCGTGTTGTAAAGCTGATTTCGGTTTTACTGTACATGATGCTACAGTATTTTTTGACAATCAATCATGCACCAATCCATTATATTCGCATTGGGATTTTGGTGATGGGAATAGTTCTACAAATTCAAATCCTCAACATACCTATTTTAGTTCAGGAACTTATACGGTCTGTATGATCGGTGAGTACCAAGATTCAGGAACTTCAACTTGCAACGATACTATTTGTAAAAATATTACCGTCTATCAGGGAGATACTTGTGCTGAACTTGCGATACACCTTGGTACATGGGGATTTAGATCTTGTTTGAACAATTATTATCATATATGGTATAGAAATGCTGGAAACACATTGGCGGCGAATGTTCAAGTAAAAGTGGAATTAGATCCGGATCTGTCGGCATTAAGCAGCAATCCTTCATGGTATACAAAAACAGGTAATACGATTACATGGAATATCGACACAATTCATCCAGGACAATGGGGGACTATCAGGATTCTGGATAGTGTAAGTTGTAATGCTGCTGTTGGTGATATATTATGTTCTAAAAGTTGGATATATCCTATAGTTAGTGATTGTTATGTCAATAACAATGATGATAAAGATTGTCATAGGGTTATTAATTCCTACGATCCTAACGATAAGATGGTAGCATCAAGAGATTTTAAGACAAAAGGGTATGTAGATAACGAGGATATTTTAGCAACCGATACACTTACCTACCAAATTCGGTTCCAGAATACAGGTACAGCAGAAGCAATAAATATTGTAATTGAAGATGACCTGGATGCAAATTTAAGCTTATCAAGTGTTGTTCCGGGAGTTAGTAGTCATTTATACACAAAATTTGAAGTGACCAATGGCCAATTAAAATGGACATTTAACGGGATCAACCTGCCAGATAGCAATACCAATGAACCTGAAAGCCATGGGTTTGTGAAATTCAGAGTAACTCAGCAACCAAACAATCCAGCAGGAACAGTGATCCTAAATAGTGCTGATATTTTATTTGATTTTAATGCTCCTGTTTTAACAAATACTGTTGTAAATACGGTAAAAGCGAATTTAGATATGGTTGAACATTTGAAACCATCAATTTACCGGGTCGCCATTTATCCAAATCCATTTAATAATGCAACAACCCTCTATCTTCAGAGAGATGATAATAGTAAACCGATAGAGCTAACTTTCACTTTATATAATATCCTTGGCAAAGAAGTGAAAAGGATAGAAGGAATATCTGCGGATCAATTCCAGGTTCAAAGAGGTAATCTAAGAAATGGAATATATATCTATAAAATTCGACAAGATGAAGAAGTAATCGATATAGGAAAAGTAGTGGTTAAGAAATAAAATGGAATATTATTAAGAACTAATAAGCTTCTATTGGAAAAAGGTTTTAAGATTATTGCCAGTTTCCCGTCGTTCATAGTCGGTTTTTTCCCTAAATATGCAAAATATTGGTAACCATTCCAAATAAAAAAGTCGGCAAGTTCCATTTTGTGTAATAATTATAGTACGCATAAAGCAACGAAATTAGTATGAAAATCATAAAAAGACCAAAAAATGTTCGATATCCTTGCTTATTAATGTTCGGCAGCTATGTTATTTTGTATTTAACTTTTGGTTTTTTAGGGAGTATATTTACATTGAAAAAGAATATGAACCGTGCTTTTTACAATTATTAATACTATAAAACTTCAATCATGAAAAAATTAATTTGTTCATTAGTCATCGCATTCTTATCATTGACTGTTCAAGCACAGACATTTTGCGCTGCTAATTTCAGCTCGATCGACACATTCTCCGGAACTCAGTTTTTCGACCAATCTCTTACCGATTCAACAGAGTGGGTAACAAGTTGGTTCTGGGATTTTGGAGATAGTAGTACTTCAACATTGCAAAATCCCTTCCATTCTTATAACAGCAACGGTTGGTACACGGTATGTCTTACCATCATAACCAGCGACTCATGTTGGGATTCTATTTGTGATACAATTCTTGTGGGTGGCGGTTCTGGTTGCCAGGCAGCATTTAGCTATGCTGATACCGCATTAACGGTTGATTTTACGGATCTTTCATCAGGGAGTGTTACTAATTGGGATTGGAATTTTGGTGATGGTGGTACTTCAACATTGCAAAATCCATCTCATACCTATTCAAGCGCTGGATCATACATAGCATGTCTGGTCATCTATGAGATCGATAGCATTGGAGATACTTTATGCGTTGCTGACCATTGCTACTATGTAAATGTAAATTGCGGAACAACTGCCAGCTTTACTCATAATGCAAATTTTGAAGTGGTCTCTTTTACCGATAATTCAAATGGAGTGATTGCTTCATGGCATTGGACCTTTGGCGATGGAGATTCATCCTCTTCACAAAATCCTATTCATACTTATTCGCTGGCAGGCTATTACCAGGCTTGCCTTACAGTGGAAGATACAAGCGGGTGCTTAGCCGATTACTGCACGTATTTATATGTACAATGCTGTAATGCTGATTTTGCATATTCAATTTCCGGGGCTACAGTTCACTTTGAAAATGAATCCTGTGGTTATGTTTTTGATTTTGAATGGGATTTCGGAGATGGCAACTCATCTACAATGGAAAATCCGAACCATACTTATGCTGCAGCTGGTACGTATACAGTTTGTTTTATTGCTGCTAATATTGATTCGATGGGAACATGTATTGATACTATTTGCAAGAACGTAACCGTCTATGCAGGAAATACATGCGCTGATCTTTCTATTGACCTTGGAACATGGGGATTAAGGCCTTGCCAATACAGAACATATGCTGTATTATATTGCAATCAGGGAAATGACACTGCTGATAACGCTGTAGTTACTTTAACTTTAGATGCTGACCTGATCGCACAGTATAGCTCTCCAACATGGACTTCTATCTCTGGCAATGATGTAACTTGGAATGTTGGGACATTACTGCCGGGAGAATGCGATCATATATACCTTACCATAAAGGTAGATTGTAGTGTTAATGCGGGAGAAGTACTATGTGTTGAAGGGACTATTGATCCTACTGTTGGTGATTGTAATGATGATGATAATGAAGCGGAAGACTGTCATGTAGTGGTTAATTCATACGATCCAAATGACAAAATGGTGGCATCTAGAGATCTTAAGACAAAGGGTTTTGTAGATCAGGAAGATATATTGGCTACAGATACCCTTACTTACCAGATACGCTTCCAAAATACGGGTACAGCGGATGCTATAAATATTGTGATCGAAGATGATCTGGATACGGATCTGAACCTTACAAGTGTTGTCCCCGGTGCCAGTAGTCATACTTACACTAAGTTTGAAGTGACCAATGGTAAATTAAAATGGACATTCAATGGGATCCATCTTCCCGATAGCAATACGAACGAGCCTGCAAGTCACGGATTTGTGAAATTCAAAGTAGCTCAGAAACCAAATAACGTTCCGGGAACAGTGATCCATAATGGCGCTGATATCTTCTTTGATTTTAATGCTGCTGTCGTCACAAATACAGTTGTCAACACTGTGAAAGCAAATGTGGGAATTACTGATCCTATGATACCATCAAATGTTCAGGTCACGCTTTATCCAAATCCCTTCGAACATTCAACAACGATCTTTGTACAAAGAGATGATAATAGCAATCCTTTGAATCTTACCTTTACCATCTATAATATTCTCGGCAAAGAGGTGAGAAGGACTGAAGGGATCATTATAGATCAATTCCAGGTACAAAGAGGTGATCTGGCAAATGGAATGTATATCTATAAGGTACGTCAGGATGGCGAAGTGATCAGTACAGGAAAAGTGGTTGTTAAAAAGTAAGCATGAATATTTTGATATATTTGATGATGCTTATTATAACAGCTTTTAATTATATTCTTGACTAATACGGAAGCAATGGTAAATACAAAATTAAATAAGTTGATCTTGGCAGTATGCCTGTGTATTCTATCATTCCAGGCAAGATCCCAGTGTACTGCTGAATTCAGTTATACTAAAGGTGATACAGGTCGTACTGTTACGTTTACAAACCTTTCAGTAGTAACCCCGCCGGTATTCTATTACTGGGATTATGGTGATGGCAGCCCGATAGATACATCAGAGAATGGCTATCATCATTATAATTTGGATACTGTATATCAGGTTTGCCTGAGCGTGGTAGATTCAGGATGCTCAGATACATTTTGCGCATTGATCAATATCTGTAGCAATGATTGTGTGTGGCCCGGAGATGCAAATGATGACGGTGTGGCAAATGCCTGGGACATTTTGAAGATAGGTGTCGCATACAATAATATGGGTCCCGATCGACCAGATATCACGGGTAACTGGGAAGGGAAGTATGGAACAGATTGGGCAACTTCATTTGCCAATTTGCAAAACCATAAGTATGCTGACTGCAATGGTAGTGGGCTGGTCAATTTGGTGGATGTTGAATCTATTATCGACAATTATGGGATGGTACATAATAAAGGCGGGAATCAGGGAGGAAGCAGCGGAGCTGTAAATCTGATGCTTGCAATGGATAAAGATTCTGTAGGACCGGGAGATTCTGTGAATGTAGATATATTACTTGGGGATGACATCACCCCCGCAACCAATATCTATGGCCTTGCTTTTTGTATTAGTTACAATACTGCACTAGTAGATAGCATTTCCTTTAAAATTGATTTCACCGGCTCATGGCTTGGCACATCTGATTCTACCATCTCAATATCTCGTGATGATTATGGTGGCGGCCAGGTAGATGTTGGATTGGTCAGAAAAAACAAGAAGAACAAAGATGGGAAAGGAAAAGTCGCCAGTGGTAGCTTCTTTATTGAAGATAATATTGACGGCAAAGTGGCTGCAACATGGGTCTTAAATCTTAACATTTGTAATATAGTCGTCATCGATAAGGATGAAAATATCATTAATGTAGGAACAGTTTCTGATTCTATATTAATAGCAGGTGTCGATGGTCCCATGGATAGAAAAAACCTGATTGATAGGATCAGAATATATCCAAATCCTGTTAAGCAGGAGATCAATATTAGCATCGAGAATTTGATGGCAAATGAGATCACCATCTCAAATCTCCTGGGACAAGAAGTTTATCAAACTGGAGATAGGAACCATTTGTACAACATCGATGTTTCTAATATCGAAAGAGGAGTCTATTTTCTATCTGTAACGTGTGGTGAAGATGTAATTGTTAAGAAAGTAGTGATCACTAAATGATATTTACACCCCCCTCTAATTGCCCCCAATTTGAGGGTAAAGGCCTGTCCGATTTATTTTGGGCAGGCTTTTTAATTAGTGGTTGCTATTTGCTGAATGGTCTCAAAGGAATATCCCTTCCGTGCAAAATGGTCCAAGATTTTTGGAAAAGAATAATAGAGATTGTCAGCGGCTTTAATACTATCATGAAAGAGTACTACAGATCCGTTTTTAGCATTTGAGATCACATTGTCAACGCATTTTTCTTTCGGTGTAGTTTTATTGAAATCCCCACATATCACATCCCACATTACGATAGAATATTCCTTTTTAATTGCTTTGTATTGCTTTGGCGTTAACCGGCCGTGTGGTGGTCTGAATAATTTAGAATCCACCAATTGGGCGCATTGGTCAACATTTTCCATATAAGTAGTAAAGTTAGTTTTCCAGCCCTGAAGGTGGTCAAAAGTGTGATTCCCGGCAGCATGGCCATCATCGATCAGCTGGCGATAAATTTCCGGGTTGTTTTTAACATTGTTACCCACGCAGAAGAAAGTACCTTTAGCAGTATGGTTTTTTAGCTCCTTCAGTACCCACGGAGTAATTTCGGGAATGGGGCCATCATCAAAGGTCAGGTACAAGGTCTTTTCTTTGGTAGGGATACTCCAAATGGCTTCTGGCATTGCCTTCTTTATAAGCTCAGGTGTTTTGATAAGATACATTTATTCCTAGATTTTCTTTTTTCACTGCCCCCTTGGGGGAAGCTACGCTCACCCCCGAAAACAATTTACAATTTTTTCGCAAAACACACACAAACAGTTTTCACGAAAAAGTTACATCCTAATGTGTAATAGCTCAAAGCCACTCGAAATTAGATCTACCTGTTACCCATTATCCCCACGCAATAAACTATTCCTACAATGATAATGAATATTTGGTTAATTTTGCCTTGGCTAAAATTACAACTTCCATGAGTAGGAAAATAAGAGTGCGTTTCGCCCCTAGTCCCACAGGTCCACTACATATAGGAGGTCTTCGCACCGCCCTGTATAATTATCTCTTCGCCAAAAAGAATGATGGCACTTTTATCCTAAGGATCGAGGATACCGACCAGACAAGATATGTCCCCGGAACAGAAGAATATATTGAGCGATCTCTTAAGTGGTGCAACCTTGCCTATGATGAGGGGGGTACCAAAGGTGGAGACTTCGGGCCCTATCGCCAATCAGAGAGGAAAGACATTTATAAGCAGCATATACAAAAGCTGGTTGAAGCAGGTCATGCCTATTATGCTTTTGACACACCAGCCGAATTGGAGCAAATGCGTGAGAGGTTAAAAGAAGAAGGCAGTTCCTCACAACAATATGATGCCAATACCCGGATGCAGATGAAGAATTCGTTTACCCTACCGGAAGAAGAGGTTGAGGATAAGCTGAAAAAAGGAGATCCTCATGTGATTCGTATCAATATACCCGGTGATGGGGAGGTGGTACTCGATGACCTTATCAGGGGCACCGTGAAGTGGGACTGCGCCCAGCTTGATGATAAGGTGTTATTGAAAACAGATGGCTTACCAACCTACCATCTGGCCAATGTGGTGGATGATCACCTGATGCAGATCTCCCACATTATCAGGGGAGAGGAATGGCTGCCGTCAGCTCCTGTGCATGTATTGTTGTATCGATATTTTGGATGGGAGGATGAGATGCCTGCCATGGCTCACTTACCCCTGATCTTACGTCCCGATGGTAAAGGCAAGTTGAGTAAAAGGGATGGAGACCGCTTGGGATATCCGGTATTCCCTTTGGATTGGATCGATCCCAATTCAGAAGAGCACGCTTCAGGATTTAAGGAATTAGGTTTTTTCCCTGAAGCATTTGTAAATATGCTGGTATTCTTAGGATGGAACCCCGGTACAGAACAAGAAATTTTCACCCTTGATGAATTGGTAAAGATCTTTTCCCTCGAACGGGTTGGGAAAGGAGGTGCCAAATTCGATCTCGAGAAAGCAAAATGGTTCAATCAGGAGCACATCAAGTTGATGGATAATACTGCACTTGCCGGACTGGTGAGGCCATTGCTAAATGATGAAGGAGCGAATGTGGATCAGGATCTTCTGGAGAGTATCTGTGGATTGTTAAAGGAAAGGGTGGAGTTCATCAATGATTTCAGTGAAATGGGAAACTACTTTTTCATTGAGAATTATGACCAGGATGAATCAATTATTCAGAAGAAGTGGAATGGTGAGATCAAAAAAACCTTTCTAACTCTTAAAGAACAGCTGATACAATTAGAGGATTTTGCACCTGATAAGATAGAGCACATTGTAAAGGATATTATTGAAGAGCAGCAATTAAAATTTGGTGATGTATTGCCTCTTTTTAGAGTCATGCTTACCGGACAGAAAATGGGCCCTTCCTTATTTGATATTGCCGGGATCATTGGAAAGGATAAGTGCATCCAAAGGATGGGAGCCTCTTTTACCCATTTTGACACCATACATCAATAATTTTGTTGGTTTTTCATTACTTTTATATGCAGCCAAATTGATGTAATTATGAAAATTTACTTTCCTAAAGTTATGAGAATGAATAATAGCCCCTTAATTCTCGTACTATTATTGTTTGTCTTCACCGGCTGCGATATGGCTTATTTCGATAGGATCCCAGGCGAGAAGGTGGAAACCATCCCTGAAATGTTTCAGGGAGAGTTTAATAGAATTGAGTTCTCAATTGATGCTAATGAAGAATCTGATGAGAACATAAAGTACACCATTGATGCCAGCAGCTGGACCGAGTTTCAGAATGAGCCAAAAACCCAGTTTTTAAGTGACTCTGCCATACTTTCAAAATATAGGAAATACTACTTTTTATCGATCAAAGAAGATAAAGGATATGGATGTATGGTCATTGAAAAGACCAAGAAAGGCTTTTTACTATGTCCAATTTTGGTTGATGATAATATGGTGCCACTATTGAAAAAGATATTTCCCAAAGTAGAAGAATTAAATGATGGTAGCGATGATTATATTTATATTGAAATGAGCGAGAAGAAATTATTAAAGTTCTATAAAAAACAAGCGAGAAAAAGTTATCATTTTGTATTTGAAAAGATCACTTCTGAGTGAGTCGCAATAAATGCTAGGAATGGCAAAAAAGAAATCTAAAAAGGGGAAACCAAAAGTGAATCCTGAATTGGAGGGGTTTAAAGTGGAGATCAATGAGTTTGGAGAGGTCCAGAATGAATTTGATATGGATAAACTATTTGAGTTTCTGAATAAGAATGTAAAAGATAAAAAGATCGATGATAAAGATGGGGAGGAACCAAAAAAGGAAAAGAAGAAGAAAAGAAGAAAAGGAAAATGAGTAATAGGCCAATAAGAGTTTTAGTTGCGAAGGTTGGCCTCGACGGCCATGACCGTGGGGCAAAAGTGATTGCCGCGGCTTTAAGAGATGCAGGTATGGAAGTGATCTACACCGGATTGAGGCAAACCCCCGAAATGGTTGTAAATGCTGCTTTACAGGAGGATGTTGATGCCATTGGTATTAGTATCTTATCGGGGGCACATATGACCGTATTTCCCAAAATAGTAAAATTGATGGCTGAGAAGAACTTGACCAATGTGCTGATCACTGGAGGGGGCATCATACCACAACCGGAAATGAAAAAACTCAAAGAGATGGGGGTGGGCGATCTATTTGCCCCCGGTGCAGAAACAAAAGAGATCATCAGTTATATCAGAAACTGGGTAGCAGTAAATAGAAAAAGCAATTAATAATAGACGTGAATTATCCAATTATTGTTGATGATACCACCAACAATGGGAGTGAGTTTATAACTCCGAAGCACGAAATCACAAATCTCAAACAATACCGAAATTCTACTTAATAAAACATCAAACAAAGATCGGGTATGAGTTTTGGTATTTATATTTCTTCTTTTCGGATTTATTATTTATTTAGAATTTGTAATTTGAGTTCGTATTTTTAATTAGAATTTTGTTATAAGTAGTTTAATTATGGAATACAAGTATATATTATTAGAATTACTGGCAGGTGGTATTCAATTGATCACCATCAACAGGCCGGATAAGATGAATGCCTTGAATACAGAAGTTGTCAATGAGATCAAAACTGCTGCTAAAGCTATGTATGATAATGATGAAGTGAAAGGTGCCATCATAACTGGTTCAGGGGACAAGGCATTTGTTGCCGGGGCAGATATTGCTGAATTTGCCGGATTTTCACCCGAAGAAGGAAGAAATATGGGCGCCAATGGCCATGAAGCTTTTAATGCAATACAGAATTGCCCAAAACCAATTATAGCTGCTGTCAATGGGTTTGCCTTAGGTGGAGGGACCGAGTTAGCGATGGCTTGTCATATTCGGGTAGCCTCCGATAATGCTAAATTCGGACAGCCTGAAGTGGCTTTGGGGATCATCCCCGGATATGGAGGAACTCAGCGCATGCTTCAGATCATTGGAAAGGGAAGAGCTATGGAGTTGCTTATGACCGGAGATATGATCACTGCTGAAGAGGCATTGTCATTAGGTTTGGTGAATTATATGACCACAAGCGATGAGCTTATTGAAAAGTGCACTTCTATATTGAAGAAGATAGTATCTAAAGGGCCTTTAGCCATTGCAAAGGTGATTAAATGTGTGAATGATTTTTATGAATCTGGGGTCAATGGTTTTCAGACTGAGATCGATGAGTTTGGTAACTGCTTCAAAACAGAAGATTTCAAGGAAGGTACTTCGGCATTTACCGAAAAAAGGAAGGCGGAGTTTAAGGGAAAATAGTCTTGCACCACCAGCTTGGTCGAAATAATCCTCCACCGCTACGACAAGTTTGCAACTTGTGGGGGCAGTAGTAGTCGTGCCACCACTTTAAGTAGCGACATGACTTGTTCAAGCTGTCGCCTATCTCTTCGCATTGACGACACAAAGCTTACTGCACTAAGATCTTCCCCAAAACAACCGCGCCCTTTTCATTGATGGCAGAATAGAAATACATCCCCGCCACATAATCTTCTTTGCGGATCAATACCCTTCGACGGACACTATTATAAGTAGCAACTAACCGACCCATAATATCCCTTACCTCAATCCTATACTCCCTAATCTTGGGGTCTTTGATATATAGGGTGCTTATATCTGATACAGGATTTGGGTATAACTGAATCTGGATCACTTGAGAGGATATTTCTCCTGTATTATCCATGACCAACGTCAAAAACTTACCTATGGAATTTTTACATCCATTACTATTGGAATAACTTAAAGTAACATGATAGGTCCCCAAATGGGAATAGGTATGTACAGGACTGATATTGACTGAATCAATAGCTGTAGTGTCTCCAAAATTCCAGTAAAAGGTATCAATAGTAACCGTTGAGTCTATCGAAAAGGTAACCGTCAGACTGTCAACCAAAATAATAATATCATCAACGCTGTTGATCACCGTTACAGGTTTAGTGAATGTATCGGTACAAACCACTAATTGCATGTCAAACACCCCTGCAGAATCGAAGAAATAGGAAGCATCTACATAATTAGAAAACAGGATCCCATCGATCAGCCAACTCACCTTCTTTGTAGTGATGGTGGTATTAGTAAAGGTGACGGTCTCACCTTTGCATACAAGATCACCGCCGGTAAATCCTACTTGGCCCGGACAACCCGCATTGCCATTGCTATCTGTTTTTACTACATACCTATCAAAACTTGAGCCTCCAAATCCTTGTGTATTCCCAACAATGATGTACCCGTTATCAGAGGTTCGAGTTCCCATACTTCCTGTCTCATTACCGCTTCCGCCAAAGGTTCGTGTCCATAACGTGTCGCCCATACTATTGGCCTTTATCAAAAGCACCTCACTGTTCCTGGAAACCTTAAATGAATTTCCTACGATCAGAAGATCATTTCCGACAACTTCTAAATGTACGCCCAGGTCTCCTGCTCCCGGGGATGGATATTTTGTCCACTGGATGATCCCATTTTGATCAGTTTTGATCAGGGCTAAGGTAGTATCCCAGGGCAAGGTATAGGCCGCAAGCAAGATGTAGCCGCTGTCAGCAGTCTGTTGCACAGTATACCCGAAATCGTTCCCATTTTTCACATACATCTTTGTCCAGGTGGTATCTCCATTTATGTCTGTTTTTATGAGAAAGAGCTCGTTTCCAAAATTGGCTGAATTATAAGTATGGCCGAATAATAGGTACCCACCATCAAAAGTTTGCTGTATGCTACATCCGAAATCATCATTTGCCTTACCGTGGGTTTTACTCCATGATAGATTCCCGGCAGAATCTGTCTTGATCAGATAGAATTCCCATCCGCCACCAAAACTATTGGTTGACCCCAACAATGCAAATCCACCATCTTGAGTAGGGATCACTGCTTTGTTTTTTTCTTCCCCAACTCCACCATAATACTTGGTCCATAATGAATCGCCTAAGCTATTCGTTTTTTGGAGGAACATATCATTACCGCCCCCCCCTCCGCTATTCGATTGGCCACTGATAATAAATCCACTATCTGTGTATTGCTTGATGCAGGCACTTTTGGACGACCCTGCCCCAATGTATGATTTTGACCATAATGAATCACCCAGCGAATTGATCATGAGTAAATTCGTGCAAAAAGTATCTGTATTTCCGGGAATTTCATTGCTTGAAAGGATGAGATAATTATTAGTATACGTCTCCAATACATATCGTGCCTCTTCATTATAGTCTTTACCATACACCCTTTCAAAATTGGTCTGGCTAAAGAGCATAATAGGTGAGATCAATAGGATATATAATGCAGAATACTTCATCGATGATCTTTGCTAAAAAGCAAATTAAAGAATATTAAATACAAAGACAAAAAAAGTTTTTAATTCTTAACTTTGAATGATAATAAATGATAAATCATGGAATACAGAAAAGAGAAAGATAGCATCGGAAATATTGATGTCCCTGCTGACAAATATTGGGCGGCACAAACGCAACGCTCATTACAAAATTTCAAGATCGGCGGACAAAAAATGCCTATAGAGATCATCCGTGCTTTTGCGGTTTTGAAAAGTGCAGCAGCCCGCACCAATGAAGCAAGTGGCTTGTTGCCCAAAGAAAAAGCCGACTTGATTGCCAAGGTTTGTGAAGAGATCCTGGCAGGTGACCACGATGACCAATTCCCATTGGTAGTATGGCAAACCGGTTCAGGTACCCAATCCAATATGAACATGAATGAGGTGATCGCCAATAGGGGCCATGTGATGGGTGGCGGGAAGCTGAATGATGAAGAAAAGGTGTTGCACCCAAATGATGATGTCAATAAATCGCAATCCTCTAATGATACTTTCCCAACAGCCATGCACATTGCGGCATATCAAATTTTAGTTTCCTTGACCATTCCCAATATTGAGATACTAAAAAAGACACTAGAGGAGAAATCAAAATCTTTCGATAAAGTGGTCAAGATCGGTAGGACCCATTTCATGGATGCTACCCCCCTCACGCTGGGGCAGGAATTTTCCGGCTATGCATCACAATTGGATCATGGCATTCGGGCCATAAAGAATTCTTTGGCACATCTATCTGAACTGGCATTGGGTGGCACAGCTGTTGGTACCGGAATCAATACACCTCCGGGTTTTGCCGAAAATGTTGCAAAGAATATTGCTGAAGATACAGGCCTCCCATTTGTAAGTGCCGAAAATAAATTTGAAGCACTTGGTGGCCATGATGCCATCGTTGAAGCATCAGGGGCACTGAAAACAGCAGCTGCCAGTTTGATGAAGATCGGCAATGACATTAGAATGTTGGCCTCAGGTCCTAGAAGCGGTATTGGTGAGATCCTGATACCTGCTAATGAACCCGGTTCTTCTATCATGCCGGGCAAAGTAAATCCAACTCAGGTGGAAGCCTTGACCATGGTTTGTGCTCAAGTGATGGGTAATGATGTAGCCATAAATACCGGAGGCATGACCGGCCATTTTGAATTGAACGTATTCAAACCGGTGATGATCTATAATTTTTTGATGTCAGCCAAGCTCATTGGCGATGCATGTCTATCTTTTAACGATAATTGTGCTAAAGGAATAGAGCCCAACCTATCGGTCATCAAGAAGAATCTTGATAATTCATTGATGCTGGTCACAGCTTTGAATACTAAGATCGGATATGACAATGCCGCAAAGATCGCTAAAAAAGCATTTGCTGATAATACGACCTTAAAGGAAGCGGCTATTGAGTTAAAACTCTTATCTGCTGAAGAGTTCGATGAGTGGGTAGTGCCGGAAAAGATGGTCGGAAAAACATAATATTCGAACTCACAACAAGTCCAATCCAATATCCCCTCTATAATATTTTTTCTCAAATTGGATATTGTCGGCATTCATCTTTGAGATGGCCAGTGCACTTGAAATATCTTTCCCAAAAGAGGTAAGTGCCAATACCCGTCCTCCATTAGTAAGTACATTCCCTCCATCGTCAGATTTTGTACCTGCATGAAAAACAAGGCAATCTTCAGCGTTTTCTATTCCTGTGATCTCTTTCCCCTTTTCATAAGATCCCGGATATCCTCCGGATACCAGCATGATAGTGGCTGCTGTTTGCGTGTCAAATGAAATATCGCATTTGTGGAGTTCTTTGTTTGCTACTCCCTCAAAGAGTTCCACCAGGTCGCTCTTCACCAATGGGATGACCACTTCAGCTTCAGGATCTCCCATTCGAATATTATATTCTATCACATAAGGTTGTCCTTCAACATTGATCAGACCAAAGTATAAGAAGCCACTATATTCTATATTTTCACTTTTCAAACCCGCTATAGTGCGGTCAATGATCTCCAGCTTCACTTTATCCATCAATGGCTGGTCCACAAATGGAACCGGTGCCACAGCTCCCATGCCTCCCGTATTCAATCCGGTATCTCCTTCCCCTACACGTTTGTAATCTTTTGCTACAGGAAACAATTGATAACTGTCACCATCCGTCACTATGAAAACTGAAAACTCAATTCCTGAAAGGTATTCTTCGATCACCACTTTCTTACTAGCGGCACCGAACTTCTCATCAATGACCATTTCAGCAAAATGTTCTTTGGCTTCTTCAATGGTTTCACAGATCAATACCCCTTTTCCTGCAGCCAGCCCGTCAGCTTTTAAAACGATAGGTGATGTTTGCTGTTCAATGTATGCCAGCCCTTCCTTGAATATGGATCTGTCAAATGATTGATAAATAGCTGTTGGGATTACATATTTCCGCATAAATGCTTTTGAAAAATCTTTACTTCCCTCCAATTGAGCACCTTCCTTTTGTGGGCCAATAACAGAAATTCCTTGAAGTTCATCGCTTTCCAGAAAATAGTCATGTATCCCATTCACTAAAGGCTCTTCCGGGCCTACGATCACCATATCAATATTATTTTTCAATGAGAACTTCCCCACCGCTGAGAAATCCTTGATGTCCAGGGTAACGTTTTCTCCACAACTTGCCGTGCCTGCATTACCTGGAGCTATATAGAGCTTTTCGCACTTTTTGCTTTGTGCTATCTTCCACGCCAAAACATGTTCTCTGCCTCCCGATCCTAAAAGAAGAATATTCATTATTTATATGAATTTTAATGTGTAATAAATTTGAATTTAAAAGAATTTTGGTAAATTTAGGAAGAAATAAGTTGGATGCAAAGGCGGGAGATTTTCCTGCAAAATTGGATTTAGCATGTTCAAAAAAAGACAGCCACCGGGCCAATTAAGGTTTTAACACCTTAATCTTTCCGGCAGCTGTTCAATGGAAATTGATAATTGCTAAAAAGAACTATTGTATAGAAAAACTAATAATTGCCATTTTTGAATTTTAACTCGTCTTTGCTATCCATCTCCTGCCATAACACTGCGAAGTAATTAGTATTATTCGCATCAAATCCGCTTATTTTCAATGGATAGTATCCTAACTTCTCCATATTCTGACACATATCTTTAAAATCCGCTGAGTGAAGTGCCAGATCATATTTAATTGCTTTCTTTGAATTCCTCTCCCATATAGCTGTATATGATGGCTCCCCATTGTAGCAACAGCCATTCAGATCTTTCAATGTGTATCCCTGTAAGGTAAATTTCTTATTCTGTTGTTCAAACTCGTGTGAAGTGAAGTTATGTCTGATATTACATTCGGGGCCATCATCTTTGACCCAAATTCCTGCATAGCAAGGATATCCTTTATTATTATAGCTAGCTACATGTATCGGGCGATATCCATCTTTTTGATAATCTTTACATATTGTATAGAATTGTATAGATGCCAACCCATGTCGGAAAATGTAATCCTTTGGATCTGATTTTTTCCAGATAGCTGCATATTTTACCTGGTCATCAACATTGTATCCATCCACCCAATGAAGAGAATATCCATTTTTAGATAGGTTGTTGAACACTTTTTGGAATTCCGCCGGGCTCATGTCAGTTGTGAATGTATAATCGTTGGTCTTCTTTGTTCCCCATACAGCTGCAAATAATGGCTTTTTAGTGCCATATCCGGTGATCCCGGTCATATAGTATCCTTTGCTTTTTTTATCGATGTCAGTTGTGCAGAGGTGGTTCGCCCCATAGTCAATGACACAATTGGCTGGTGCTATTATCGCTAAATTTTCCATTTCAAAGGTTTTGAGTTTGTAAAAGTAGACAGATGTTATTGTTCATGAAATACATTGAAATACTGAATTTAACTAAGTAGAAATACCTAAAAATTTGCAGGGAGGTCTATTATGATTCAATTCTGCCCACCTGAGCTTTTCGGAAAAAGAATATAATTTAGGGGTAACATTTTTTCCATAAAAGCACGGTCTAAGAGATAACTTACAGATGTAAGTTGTTGCGGAAAATCTAAGCACAATAGTATATGCGGCTTCCTTTTTCAATTAGGAAATGAGTGGTTTACCTCTTAAAATGCATTCATTAACGGTAAATAAATGTTAATTTTGCGTGATTATTAAAAGACCTGAAATTATTTGATCGCATACTTTATTGGATAAGAGATGTTGAAATATATTAGTAATATTTTTGGAGGCAATAAGTCTGAGAAGGATATTCAAGTTATTATGCCTTTGGTTGAAAAGGTTATAAAGGCCTATAGTGGATTGCAGCAACTTAGCCACGATGAATTGCGAAATAAATCTAATGAATTCAGAGAAAGGATAAAGCAACATCTCAAAGAAATTGATGATCAGATAGATAAGCTGAAAAGTGAAGTTGAAAGTGAAAAGGTCGAGGATGTCTTTGAAAAGGAAGATATCTACAAAGAAATTGACCAGCTCATATTGAAGCGTGATGAAAACCTTGAAGAGGTCCTCCTCGAGATCCTGCCTGAAGCATTTGCCGTAGTCAAAGAGGTTGCCAAGCGATTTTATGATAATGAGACGGTTGAAGTCACTGCCACAGAATTGGATAAAGAACTCTCAACCCAAAAAGAAAATGTTGTTATCCAAGGGGATAAGGCCATCCACCATACTACGTGGCTAGTTGCAGGTAATGAAACCAGGTGGGATATGATACATTATGATGTTCAGCTGGTTGGTGGTATTGTATTGCATGAGGGAAAAATTGCTGAGATGGCCACCGGGGAAGGTAAGACACTGGCTGCAACACTGCCATCATATCTAAATGCACTATCTGGCCAGGGGGTGCATATTGTTACTGTGAACGACTATCTAGCTAAACGTGATGCTGAATGGATGGGGCCTATTCTTGAATTCCTTGGGATCACTGTAGATTGTATCGATAAATACAAAGCACATTCCCCGGAAAGAAGAAAGGCCTACATGGCAGGGGTTACTTATGGTACGAATAACGAGTTTGGGTTTGACTACCTCAGAGACAATATGGTCCAATCGCCGACCGAAAAAGTGCAGAGGAAGTTGCATTATTCAATGGTAGATGAGGTGGATTCTGTATTAGTTGATGATGCACGAACACCACTAATCATATCAGGTCCGGTACCTAAGGGGGATGAACAGGAATTCCATTCATTGAAGCCGAGGATACAACGATTGGTAGATGCTCAAAAGAAGGTGGTCCTGGGATTTTTAAATGAAGCAAAGAAAATGATCTCTGAAGATAAGGCCGGTGAGAGTGATGGAGGCTTGGCTTTGCTTAGAGCTTTCAGAGGCCTCCCAAAAAATAAGGCAACGATAAAGTACCTGAGTGAACCTGGGATCAAAGTGATCTTAAATAAAATAGAAAGCGTCTACATGGCGGAGCAAAATAAAAGGATGCCTGAAGTGGATGTGGAACTTTTCTTTGTAATAGATGAAAAGAACAATAGTGTTGAATTGACAGAAAAGGGGATTGAACTGATCACCGGTGAAGGAGAAGACCCCAATTTCTTTGTAATGCCGGATGTGGGAGGAGAAATTGCAGAAATTGAAAAGTCTGACCAATCAGATAAAGAGAAATTGGCAAGCAAAGATAAATTGCTTCAGGATTTTGCTATAAAATCTGAGCGAGTTCATGCCATCCAGCAATTGTTGAAGGCCTATTCACTATTTGAAATTGATGTAGAATATGTAGTGATGGATGGGAAGGTAAAGATCGTTGATGAGCAGACTGGAAGGATATTAGAAGGAAGAAGATATTCCGATGGCCTCCATCAAGCTATTGAAGCTAAAGAAAATGTAAAGGTAGAGGCAGCTACTCAAACTTTTGCCACCATAACCCTGCAGAATTATTTTAGAATGTATCACAAGCTTTCCGGTATGACCGGAACTGCTGAAACTGAGGCCGGAGAATTATGGGAAATATATAAGTTGGATGTTGTTGTTATTCCTACCAACGAACCTATTGTAAGAGATGATAGAGAAGATCTTGTGTACCGGACCGCCAGAGAAAAATATAAGGCGGTGATCAATGAGATCGTGGACCTCACCAACAACAACAGACCTGTACTTGTGGGTACCACTTCTGTGGAAGTCTCTGAGCTTCTGAGCCGAATGTTGAAACTACAGAGTATTAAGCACAACGTACTTAATGCGAAACAACACCAACGAGAAGCAGAAATTATTGCAGAAGCAGGAAATCCAAAGTCGGTTACCATTGCTACGAATATGGCGGGTAGAGGTACGGATATTAAACTGGGTCAAGGAGTACAAGATGGAGGAGGGCTGGCGATAATAGGGACCGAAAGACATGAGTCAAGAAGGGTTGACAGACAGTTGAGAGGGCGCTCCGGAAGACAAGGAGATCCCGGATCATCCCAATTTTTCGTTTCCCTGGAAGATAACTTGATGAGATTGTTCGGGTCAGACAGGATCGCAAAGCTCATGGATAGAATGGGGTACAAAGAGGGGGAAGTAATTCAGCATTCAATGATCACAAAATCTATTGAAAGAGCGCAGAAGAAGGTGGAGGAGAATAACTTCGGGATACGGAAACGATTGTTGGAGTATGATGATGTAATGAACTCTCAAAGAGAAGTGATCTATAAAAGAAGGAACCATGCACTCTACGGCGAACGATTGTCTGTGGATATAGATAATACTTTTCAGGATATAGTGGAGGATGTAGTGATACAGCATCATGAGAATAGGGATTACGAAGAATTCAAGTTGGATATGTTCCGCTCATTCTCAATGGATCCTGAGATCACAGAAGATGAATTGATCAATGGGAAGCCGGCTAAATTATCTGAAGATGTCTATCGAAAGGTCATGGAGGCCTATAAAAGAAAATCTGAGAATATCTGTAAAATAGCAACGCCTGTCCTTGATGATATTTTTAAGAATAAAGGTGAGACAGTTGAGAATATTGTGGTCCCATTCACTGATGGAAAGAAGGTGGTTCAGGTGGTCACTAATTTGAAGGAGGCCTGTGAATCCAAAGGGACTGAATTGATCAAATCATTTGAAAAATCTATTTCCTTGGTTATCATTGATGACCTGTGGAAGGAGCATCTTAGGCAGATGGATGAATTGAAACAATCGGTTCAATCTGCAGTGTATGAGCAGAAAGATCCCTTATTGATATATAAATTTGAAGCATTTGAACTATTCAAGCAAATGATTGGAAGCGTCAATCATGATATTTCTTCCTTCCTAATAAAGGGAACCATCCCCATTGAAAAGGAGGAAGACGTGACAGAAGCCTCTACCCCACAAAAAGCTGATTATAGCAATATGCAGGCAGGCAGGGAGAATACTAAACTGATCACTAATCCTGATGCAGCACGGGCGCAACCACCAGATCAGCAGCCAGACAATTTAGAGCCGGTACGTGTTGGTAAAAAGGTGGGTAGAAATGAGCCCTGTCCTTGTGGAAGTGGAAGGAAATATAAACATTGCCATGGAGGGAATAGCTGATCAATCGAATAAACTTATGAGAGCAGCAACCATCTATTCTATTTATTTTCTATTCATATTCTTTAATGCCACAGCGCAAAGACTTGATGCAGATTCAACGACTGCAGTTGAAAAGGCAGGTGTGGTAAATATCTACCAAGATGAGGCCCTGGAAAGGATGTTGAGATATCATGTCATTGTAAATGAAGAAGAAAGCACCATATTTGGATATAGAGTACAAATTATTTCCAGTGCTGCCAGAGGCAAGGTCCTTGAATTGAAGGGAGAATGTTTGCAGCATTTTTCTGATTACAAGATCCATATGGTGTATCAACAGCCCTATTTTAAATTGAGGATCGGAGATTTTCAGACGAGACTTGAAGCATATAAGTTTCTGGTAAAGATCCGCACCCATTTTAATGATGCTTTTATTGTTAGAGATGGTATCGATATTCATAATCTATAACCCATACAATGATCAATAAAATAAAAGAAAAATGTGCTGAAGGCTTTGATGATGTCAAAAGCAATAGAGAGCACCTCCATACCATACCTGAACTTGCATTTGAAGAAGTAAAGACTGCTGCATTTATTGAAGAGAAGTTGCAGGAGATGGATATACCTTATAAAAAAGGAATTGCAAAGATGGGGATCGTGGGAACCATTGAAGGTAAAAACCCTTCAAAGAAGATCATTGGTCTGCAGGCCGACCTTGATGCACTGCCTATTATTGAGAAAAATGACATTTCTTATAAGTCAACCCATGAAGGAAACATGCATGCTTGCGGTCATGATGTTCATATGGCTTGCGCCTTAGGAGCGGCAAAGATACTGATGCAATCCAGGGACGAATGGGAAGGAACAGTGCAGTTGATCTTTCAACCTGCTGAAGAAAAACTTCCCGGCGGTGCTACTGTAATGATCAGCGAAGGCGTACTGGAGGACCCGAAGGTGGATTCCATCATTGCACTGCATGTGATGCCTGAGCTGGATGCGGGGAAAGTGGGCTTTCGGGCTGGACAATATATGGCATCGGCCGATGAAGTATATATAACGGTGAAGGGTGTTGGAGGCCATGGAGCTATGCCCCAATCAACAATAGATCCTGTACTTATTGCATCTCATATTATTGTTGCCCTCCAGCAGGTGGTGAGCAGAAATGCGCACCCTGCCATACCATCAGTTCTTTCTTTTGGTAAGATAATTGCCGAGGGGGCCACCAATGTGATCCCAGAAGAAGTGAAGATCGAAGGAACCTTCCGTACCATGGATGAGGATTGGCGTGAAAAGGCCCACCAAATGATCAAACGCATTGGTGAAAAAGTGGCTGAGAGTATGGGAGGAAGCTGTGATATAAAGGTTGATAAGGGATACCCCTCATTATTCAATAATGTTAAATTGGCAAATAACTCTAAGAGTGCAGCCATCGAATATTTGGGCGCTGATAATGTTGTTGACCTGGATGTTAGAATGACCTCTGATGATTTTGCATACTATTCCCATATTATTCCTGGATGCTATTTTCGGTTGGGAGTACGTAATGAATCTGATGGGATCAATTCACCGGTTCATACCGCTACTTTCAATATTGATAATAAAGCCCTTGAGATTGGATCGGGCTTGTTAAGTTGGCTACTAATTAATGAATTATCTGAACAATAAATTTAATAGAAGAAAATGAGATTATTACTTTTTTGTTGTGCTTCCTTGGTCTTATCCTGTAGCCAAGGAAATCAGGATAGTACACAGGTTATTACATTACTCAGTTGCAGTGAGTTTGAAGCAAAAGCAGCTGAAGATGGTTTGCTTTTGGATGTCAGAACAGCAGAAGAATTTGCTGAAGGACATATTAAGGGGGCTGTGAACATTGATGTGATGGAAAATGATTTTGAAAGCCGTATAGTTGAATTGGATATAAAGAAAATGGTCTTGGTTTACTGTAGAAGTGGTAGCCGAAGTGCCAAAGCTGCTAAGATCATAAGAAAAGCAGGTGTCAAAAAGATATTTGATCTGGAAGGGGGGATTACTTTTTGGGTAGAAGAAGGCTATACTATTGAGCAGTGATACCCGAGTGAATGACTCAATGAATTGGGATGGCTTGGATAGGGGCATAAAAATCCTGCATTGGTAAAAACCAATTTTCAAAAAGTAAGATAAACCTTGATTAACTTAGGTCTTAATTATCTGACCTAGGGTGGGCTTTGTTTACTCTAAGAGTCCTGCCGTCAATTTCTTTTCCATTTAAGGCTTCGATGGCTGCAGTTGCTTCGGTTTCACTTTCCATTTCGATAAAACCAAATCCTTTTGATCTGCCACTATACTTGTCTGTAATTATTTTTACAGATGCTACAGCGCCAAATTCGGCAAATTGTTTTTCTAAATCTTCTTCATTACAAGAATAAGAAATGTTTCCGCAATAAATATTCATGATATAGGTTATTACACCTGACCTTTTAAAGCCAGGAGGGTTATTTAATTCAAAACGAAATTAAGTAATAAAATGGATTAAAAAAAAATTTTTAATGCATATAATATCCCTTATTTTGAGCTTTATATATGAATGGCAATCTAACTACCTGATAATCAGTAAGATAATCAACAATGCAATTCACCCTTAAAAATCCAATTATTTGTAGCTAAAACGGCTATATAATGCAATTATTGACCAAATCAGATACTCTAGCTTAGTAGTTAAATAGTAAGGTATTAGCAAATAATATGGGCTTCTTCCCGACCCTTTACATTCATTCAATAATAATTTTCCCTGTGGAAACAGTAGCATTGTTATTGATCAAGTGGTAAAAATAGATACCATTTACTATGTTACCCCTCTCAAATGTAATGGATGAGCGGTTGATTTTTTCCTTCTTAAATACTTGGCGGCCAAAGATGTCAACAATTATCAAGTCATAATTTTGTTGTGCAATATTTAGTTCCACTGTGAAAGTTGTTGTGCTGCTCAATGGATTTGGAGAGATAGTAACAGAAGGATCACTTACAAAAATATCATCAACAGCTGTTCCGGGTGCATATTTGACAATGTTAGCTGCAACAATTCCCCCTGCTATGGAGAAATTTCCTCCTACATAAAGTTCGTTTTGAAAAACTTCAAGGGTATTGATACCGCCTGCACCCATGCCTGAGCCCACAGCCGACCAACTGCCTGTTTTCCATTTTGCAATGGATTTTGCTGTAGAGCCACCTGCAGTTGTAAACCATCCTCCAACATACAGAGCTCCGGAGAATCCGATAATTGAGCTGACCTTATTATTTACACCGGTACTTAGCGGTGACCAGGCAGTGCCGTTCCATTTGGCAATATAGTTACCTTGTCCGCCACCGGCAATTGTGAACTCACCACCGGCAAATAGCATACTGTTTTGTACTGAAAGGGCATGAACATTGTTATCCATTCCACTGCCCACTGATGACCATTTGGTCCCATTATACTTTGCAATATAGTTAGCAGTATCGTTTCCGGCGATTATAAAATCACCACCTGCATATAGATCCCCATTGTAGACGCCTAAAGCATTTACTGAATTATCCATACCTGTATCTACAGCAGACCATGCAGTACCACTCCATTTTGCAATATGTAAGGCAGCATTCCCGCCTGCATTGATAAAAGCGCCTCCTGCATATAATTCCCCATTATAAACTTCCAATGTCAGAACATGCCCCGACATCCCTGTTCCTAATGCAGACCAGTTCATCCCATCCCACTTTGCAATAAAACTTGCACTATTGCCTCCTGCTGTGGAGAATTGTCCACCTGCATATAGATCACCATTGTGCATGATCAATGCATTTACCGTTGCATCCATACCTGTGCCAACCGCCGACCAGCTTGACCCATCCCATTGAGCAACATAATTTGCACTAGTTCCTCCCGCTGTTGTAAACCATCCTCCTGCATATATTACACCTGTTGTGCTATCGGTTACTAATGAATTTACAAAGGAGCTCATCCCTGAGCCCAGAGGACTCCATGTTTGAGAAAAGAGGTTACAACTAATTAGAGATAATAAAATCGCGGTGAGAAATAATTTTGTTTTCATGGGTGTTATTTTTATTGTCATTAAAGATACTTGGAACTTATTATTTGAGCAACCCCTTTTACAATTATTTTGTTTTTTGAAAAGTGACGCCTCGCTCCCAAGGGTGACAATAAGTAGAATTCGATGTTCAAAGGGTGTCACAGAACTCAAAATTCCAAGATCGTTTATTAATAGGGTGTTCAGACGACTTGAGCGGATAAATGCCATGTAATTTTAGGTAATTTGGAAAGAAATATTATGGGTTGTTTTGCCGAATACTAGTTGAATCAAGCCACTTACTAATTCAAATAGACCACCTACTAATTGTCTATTGACATAAAGGATAGGTTGTAATACCTTTATAATCACATAGGGAATAAAGAATTTCCTGACTTCGGCTGCAAAATGCAATGCGGATGCCATTCCTACCATAGCCCGACTTTTAGGCACTGCATTGCATTTGCTTTTTAGCTCACCCCTCCAATGAATTTTTTCTCACATTTTATCGTTATTAGTTTAATCTGTTGTCACTAGTTTATAGATTGTAAATATTTGTATCTTTGAATTATCCGCCATTGCTGCACTATGGAAAAGAAATTTCAAATACCAGAATGTGAGTCCTGTGAAGTTCGTGTTAAATCTGTTTTTAAGGACTTACATAGCAAGGATCTAGATAAAATATCACTATCCAAGGGATGTAATATATATAAGAAAGGGCAAACGATCTTCTATGAAGGAACTCGCCCAACAGGTTTATATTGTATCAATCAAGGAAAAATAAAATTGTTTAAGCTGGGGGATGAAGGTAGAGAGCAAATTGTGCGTTTAGCCAAGGAAGGAGATATTCTTGGATATAGAGCATTGATAAGCAATGAGCCTTATACTGCCACAGCGGAATCACTAGATGATGCATGCATCTGCTTTATCCCGAGAAGTGGATTCTTTGAGCTGATCCAGGAGAACCATGAGTTGTCTTTGAAAATGATGCAAGTGCTATCCACAGACCTAAGATCAGCAGAACATAAGATCACCGACCTTGCCCAAAAGCCGGTTAGAGAACGACTTGCAGAAGCACTATTGACCCTGATCGAGACCTATGGTTATGAAACCGATGAAGCCACATTGACCGTTACTTTAACCAGGGAGGAGTTAGCAAATATTGTTGGGACTGCCACTGAAACGATCATCCGATTATTGTCAGAATTTAAGAAGGATAATATCATCTCTTTAGGCGGTCGCAAGATTAAAATACTTGATCACAGGAAGTTAACTCATACTGCCAACCTTTTTGATTAGCTCTATTATTTCCTCTCCTAATATTCTTTAGTCATAATACTGCATGACATTTATCATTGTTTTTTTTCAAGTGATGTACGAATTTTGATAGTAATACTGTGATCCCTTACTTATATGGGCATCTTATTTCCGAATCACACTAAGTAATTGCTCAACTCACATTCATTTCAAGTGTAATAGAAAAATGCAACAGATATCTAAATGTACAAATTGTAATAGTCTTGTTGGGTCCTTTCTAAAGGATTGTACCAAAGATTCAGCTGAGCATATTGAAAAACAAAAGATCGTTCAAACTACTTTAAAGGGTGATGCCATCTTTAATGAAGGAGATAAGATCAAAGGGATCTATTGCTTTTGCAGCGGTAAGGTTAAGGTCATCAAAAAGAATAGAAACCAAAAAGAGTTTATTATCTCTTTGCCAAAAACGGGAGATCTATTAGGAGTACATTCTACTATCCAGGGGGCGAAGTACTCGAATTCAGCCATTGCACTGGAAGATACCGTATGTTGTTTTGTGCCTAAAGTCTCCTTTCTTAGAGTCATCAAAACAAATCCTGATGCTTTCTTAAAGGTGATGCAGTTATTGTGCATTGATATTGAGAAAGTTGAAAAAAGGATCACTGAATTCTCAAAGAAGTCGATCTCTAAGCGGTTGGCTCACGGACTTCTTCTCCTTAAAGACACTTATGGAACCGATAAGAATAATAATATTAATGTCTCTCTTCAATCTGTACAGCTTCCTAGTCTTATCATCGCTTCGGAGTCTGAAACCAATAACACA
Organism: uncultured Chitinophagales bacterium; assembly: GCA_964572485.1. Classification (GTDB taxonomy): domain Bacteria; phylum Bacteroidota; class Bacteroidia; order Chitinophagales; family CAZNGA01; genus CAZNGA01. The sequence continues at coordinate 9,277 of CAZNGA010000022.1, read as the reverse complement.
CTCCAGCAATTTATTGATAAGGACCTCATCAACATCAAGCATAAAAAGTTGAAACTAAATGATGTTGAAAGTATCAAAGACATCGCAGAGCATATATAAACCTGAAAAGTTGTAATTTTGCTTTGTGAGTTGAATGATTCCCTTTTTTTCATTTAACACTTTTATCAATATTAAATTGAGCAGGAGCTATGGATGTTGGCTTTTCTTCGGAAAATTCTAAAGAGCAAAAGGAGAATATAGATTATGCTTCAAGAATTAAAGAGCTTAAGCAGGAAAAAAATGCAATCTTGCTTGCTCACTATTATCAGGAAGCTGCCATACAGGAAATAGCCGATTATGTGGGAGACAGTCTTGGCTTATCACGACAAGCAGCAGATACAGAAGCAGATATTATTGTGTTTGCAGGCGTCAAATTCATGGCCGAAACAGCCAAGATCCTTAATCCCAGTAAAAAAGTAATATTACCTGACCTTGATGCAGGTTGCACATTAGCAGATTACTGTCCTACAGACAAATTCAAAGATTTCATTGATAAATATCCTGATCATGTGGTAGTAACTTACATCAATAGCAATACTGAGGTAAAGGCAATGAGTGACTATATTTGCACCTCTTCCAATGCGCAAAAAATCATAGAATCCATACCTGGAGATAAGGAAATATTATTTGCTCCTGATAAGAATTTAGGCAAGTACCTGATCCGGCAAACTGGCAGGGATATGGTATTATGGAATGGTACGTGCTCAGTTCATGAGGCCTTCTCAGTTACTAAAGTTGAGAATATTAAAAAGAACAATCCTGGAGCTGAGATCATCGCCCACCCTGAATGTGGTTACTTGGTGTTAGATGTAGCAGATTTTATTGGGTCTACCGGTAAATTGCTAAAATACATTAAGGAGCAACCTGCAGATACTTTTATCGTGGTAACAGAAGAAGGGATCATCCATGAAATGAAGAAAGTATGCCCTCAAAAGAAATTCATCCCTGCACCTCCCGTTTACCATACTGATTGTGCTTGTGGGGAATGCCCTTACATGAAGCTGAATACCTTAGAGAAGATATGCCACTGTATGGAAAACGAAACCCCGGAGATCTTTATATCAGATGACCTAAGAGAAAAAGCACTCACACCCATTCAGCGGATGGTGTCAATATCATAGGATGGGAGAATTGCCAAATACTGATCATGTGGATTTTCTTGTAATCGGTTCCGGAATTGCAGGGCTTACATTTGCATTGAAAACTGCCCAGAAGCTTCCCGATAGTTCTATCTGTATCATTACAAAGGACCACGAAAGTGAGTCAAATACTAAATATGCGCAAGGCGGTATTGCAGCTGTAACCGATTCAGCAAGGGATGATTTTAGCAATCATGTTCAAGATACTATAAAAGCAGGGGACGGCCTGTGTGAGAAAAGGATAGTTGAAATGGTCGTAAAAGAAGGCCCTGAAAGAGTGGCAGAGATGATCGAGTGGGGCACCCTTTTTGATAAGACGCCTTCCGGACAGTACGATCTTGGGAAGGAAGGCGGGCACTCCCACCATAGGATCATCCATCACAAAGATATGACAGGATTGGAGATCGAAAATGCATTACTAAGAAGGATAAATGAGACTCCCAACATAAAACTCTTACCCTACTATTTTGCTATTGACCTCATTACTCAACACCATTTAGGTATGATGGTCAAACGCGAGGATAAAGTTATTGAGTGCTTTGGTGTATATGCCATGAATATCAAGGAGCAAAGGATTGAAAAGATTTTGGCAAAGTTCGTGCTTATTGCCACAGGCGGAGTAGGGCAAATGTATAAGAGCACCACCAATCCTTTGGTAGCTACAGGAGATGGAATTGCCATGGCATACAGAGCTAAAGCTGTTCTGGAGAATATGGAGTTCATACAGTTTCATCCTACAGCTTTATATAATCCCGGCGAGAATCCCGCTTTCCTAATTACTGAAGCAGTGAGGGGAAAGGGAGGGGAACTGAAAACCAAAAATGGGGAACCCTTTATGGGAAAATATGACAAGAAGGGCTCTTTAGCTCCTCGTGATATTGTAGCACGCTCAATAGATAATGAAATAAAGATCAGCGGTGAGGAGTGTGTTTTTCTGGATTGCAGAGGTATCCCGCTAAAAGAATTTCAAAAGCTCTTCCCAAATATAAATAATAGGTGTATTCAAATAGGGGTAGATGTAAGTAAGGATATGATCCCTGTTGTGCCATCTGCACATTATTCCTGTGGAGGTATCAAAACAGATGAGTGGGGCAGGACTTCTATTAAAGGATTATACGTTTGTGGGGAAAGCGCTTCCACCGGGTTGCATGGCGCAAATAGATTAGCATCAAACTCATTACTTGAAGCGCTGGTCTTTGCACATAGATGTTTTGAGGATACTTCTAAAAAATTGTATCAACGGAATTTTAATGAATCCATTCCGGATTGGAACGATGAAGGAACTACAAAACCCAAGGAACAGATATTGATCACCCAAAACTTACATGAGATCAAATCTATAATGAGTAATTATTTAGGAGTAGTGCGTACAAATGTACGACTGCAAAGAGCATTGAATAGAGTAAAGATCCTGGAAAAGGAGATCGTGAATTTATTTGATTCCAGTATTTTGTCTCCCCAATTGTGCGAACTGAGAAATTTAGTCACCGTAGCATATCTTGTGACCCAATTTGCTTCTGAAAGAGATGAGAACAGAGGCCTCCATTACAATAAAGATGATGCAAGACCCTAATTTATGATCTTAGTGCTATGAAATCAACAAATTTCTTTAGGCAATTTGACCATAAATTAATAAATTTATATTTTTACACTTTGAAAATATACTTTTGCAAGATTCGGTTAAGCTATATTTGTAAAGAATAATTGCTATTTATGAAAATTAAATCACCAATACCCATTCATTTTCTAGTATTCATTGTGGTGGTGGCGTTTTATTTTTTTTATTCCATTACCATATATACAAAGGCAGCTAATAAAGGAAGTGAATTGAATTTGTCTGAAATTGCACAACACGGTCAAACGGTCTTCCAGGAAAACAATTGTATCTCTTGTCACCAGATCTATGGTTTGGGTGGCTACATGGGCCCTGACCTGACAAATATTATTTCTGCTAAAGGGAAAGGAGCACCCTTTGCCAAGGCTTTGATAAAAGGTGGGTCTTTGAAGATGCCAAATTTTAAATTGCCTGATTCAGATATTGATGCTCTGATAGAATATCTTACATATATTGATAGCACAGGGAAATTCCCTATAAAGCAAGAAGACATTGCTTTTCAATGGTATGGTACTGTTGAGATTAACTGATCTGTTTGGTTAGATGAAGAATCGCATTGCATTTATTTTCTTGGGAACAGCTTTAGTTGCCCTTATCATTGGATCAGCATTTGGTACCATAGGAGCTTTTCAATTTGTATTCCCTAACCTCTTTAAAAATTCGTTACCCTTTTTCAAAACTCGCCCTTTACATGTTTCGCTAGTGGTTTCTTGGATATTTTTGGCTGTAATTGGCGGGATCTACCATTACCTGCCTATGAAAGTGCAGAAACCACTTTTTTCCGGTTCTTTGGCGGTCATTCACTATTGGTTATTCTTTATCACCGGGATTGTCATTTTAACCAGTTATTTGATGGGGAAATTTGGTGGCAGAGAGTATTGGGCTTTCCCACCCATATTTTCCATTTGTATCATCATTTCCTGGCTTTTCTTTGCGATCAATTTTTTTGGAACAGCGATCAAGCATAAAGGAAAATGGCCGGTTTATCTTTGGATGTGGGCCACAGGAGTTATCTTCTTTTTAATCACTTTTACTGAAGCTCATTTATGGGTATTTGATTATTTCAAGGGCAACTTTGTGAGAGATATCACTGTTCAATGGAAGGCTTATGGATCTTTAGTTGGCTCTTGGAACATGCTTGTTTATGGTACAGCTATTTATGTGATGAGCAGGACCAGTAAAGATGATAAGATGCCCTTTTCAAAGACGGTCTTCTTTCTCTACTTTATTGGATTGATCAATTTGATGTTTGGATGGTCACATCACATTTATGTAGTACCCGCAGCAAAATGGATACGACATTTAGGCTATGCGATCAGCATGACAGAGTTGATCGTATTGGGCCACATGATATGGAGATGGAAAAATACCATGAAAGAGGCCCAAAAATTGTTCTATATCCTCCCATATAGATTTCTATTGATCGCCGATGTATGGATTTTTTTAAATCTGTTGCTGGCAATATCCATTTCAATACCCGCGATACATGTGTATACCCATGGTACTCATAATACGGTGGCACATGCAATGGGCAGTAGTATAGGCATCAATACTATGATATTACTGGCTTCTATTTTTCTCATATTTACCGAGCGATTTGAAAATGTCTTACACAGATTTAAGCGATCTATTAATGTAGGTTTTTGGATACTTAATATCAGCTTATTCTTATTTTGGCTGGCATTGATAGGTGCAGGTATTGGAAAGGCATACCTCATAAATACAAATGAGAATATGATATTTCAGGATATGATGACCGCCATTACCCCCTACTTTGTTATAATAGCCGTAACTGGAGTAGGTATGTTTGCCGGAATGGTCCTGATAGTGAAACCATTGATGAAAATTTCCCTCGAGGATTTTTTGTGAATTCTGTTGCAAAAACGGATATCCAACTTTTCCTATGATCATTTTAATACCTTTTGACCAAGTTCTTTGCCCTCAATCTCCTCTAAATTCTATTATAGTGAAAATATGATATTATGACATAAATAAAAATAAAATAAATCAATTAAAAGTATGCTAATTAACACATTTGTTGTTTATATTTGGTTCTTATTTTTTCGAGGACATAAATTTTATGATAATGAAAAATTGGTTACCACTGGCGGTTCTCATTTCAGGATTATTATTTGCTACTAAATTATCTGCTGAAGATGAAGGCAAAACACTATTTAAAACAATATGTACTGCATGCCATACTGTTAATAAAGGGACACTTGTTGGGCCGGATCTTGCCAATGTTCATAATAGGAGGAGTGAAGATTGGATAATAAAATTTGTGAGATCATCTCAAAAAGTCATTAATAGTGGCGACCCGGTTGCTATGGCATTATTTGAGGAATTCAATAAAACGGTAATGCCTGATCCGAACCTTACCGATGCTCAGATCCGAGTAATTTTAGATTATATCGTTAGCGAAAGTCCTGAATATATCGCACCTGCCGAAGGTGGTTCTGAAGAAGTTGTTGCTGTGAATACTCCCGACAGCTTGCTTTTGCTTTTGGAATCAGTAACAGAAGCCGATATCGATAGAGGGAAGGACCTTTTTGTTGGCAATATTCGCTTCCAAAATAATGGGGTAACCTGTATCTCTTGTCATAATGTGAACTACGGAATTATAGCAGGAGGTTCATTGGCAAAAGATCTTACCACAGTAGCATCAAGATACAATGACCCGGGCTTAAAAGCAATACTTGTGAATTCCCCTTTCCCTGCTATGAGCCAGGCATTTAAGAATAATGAGCTCACCGATGAAGAGATCCTATACCTGATGGCTTTCCTGAAGAAAGCTGATAAGGAAGAAGCATTTCATCCCCCGGTAGCTTATGGGAAAAATATGTTCTATGCGGGGCTGGGAGGAATGGCCATTATGTTTGGAATATTTTCCGGGTTGTGGTTCAACCGGAGAAGAAAGAGCATCAACAGTTCAATATTTATTCGCCAGATAAAATCAAGTTAGAAAATAATTAACAATTGAAAATATAGATTATGAGTTGGATCGAAGACATTATTTCTCCGCAAACGAGAAAATGGGAAGAATTTTATCGCAATCGTTTTCAGCATGATAAAGTAGTGAGATCTACTCACGGCGTGAATTGCACAGGTGGCTGCTCATGGCAGATACACGTAAAAGACGGAATTGTAGTTTGGGAAACCCAGCAGATAGATTATCCGCTGTTAGAGGATAAATTGCCCCCTTATGAGCCCAGAGGGTGCCAGAGAGGGATCTCTTTTTCATGGTATCTGTACAGCCCATTAAGAATTAAATACCCCTTAATAAGAGGTGCCCTTCTTGATGCTTATAGAAGTGAGAAAGAACAAACGGGAGACTCATTATCCGCTTGGGAGAATCTCCAGAAGAATAGCGAGAAGAGAAAATCATACCAGGAAGCCAGAGGAAAAGGTGGTTTTAGAAGAGCAAGTTGGGATGAAGCACTGGAAATAATGGCAGCTTCAAACATCTATACTGCCAAGAAGTATGGTCCCGACAGGGTGATCGGATTTTCACCGATCCCTGCCATGTCAATGATGTCATATGCCGCCGGAGGCCGATTCTTACAGTTGTTTGGCGGTATAAATCTTAGTTTTTATGATTGGTACTGCGATCTGCCAACTGCCTTTCCTGAAATATGGGGGGAGCAAACAGATGTTTGTGAAAGTGCCGATTGGTACAACTCCAAGATGATTGCCGACATGGGTGCTTGTCTGAATATGACCAGAACCCCTGATTGCCATTTCTTTGCGGAGTCAAGACATAATGGAACCAAAGCAGTTGTATTCTCCCCTGATTTCAGTCAGGTATGTAAATATGCTGATCAATGGGTTCCTCTCCATGCAGGGAGTGATGGCGCTTTTTGGATGTCTGTGTCTCATGTTATTCTAAAAGAATTTCATCATGAAAAGCAAACGCCCTACTTCATTGATTATGTAAAACAATATACTGATAGCCCATACCTTGTGAAACTGGAAAAAGAAGGCAAACATTTCAAGCCGGGCCGGCTTCTCAGGGCTAAGGAGTTATCTGAATTCAAAGATGTTGAAAATGGGGATTGGAAGTTCCTGAATATTGATGAGAAGAGTGATAAATTCATCATCCCCAAAGGAAGCTCAGGTCACAGATGGGATAAAGAAGGTGGAAATTGGAATATGAAATTTGAGAATTCCACAGATAACAAGGAATATGATCCTTTACTTACTTTACTTTCAAAGAGTGATGATGTCCTCCAAACAGAATTCACTGAATTTGGCCTGGATAACCACCAATTAAGGGGTATTCCGGTTAAATATATTGAAACCACAGAAGGCAAAGTGCCTGTTACTACTGTTTATGACCTTACTATGGGACAATATGGTGTTTCCAGAGGTTTAGATGGAGATTATCCAAAAGATTATACTGATAAGAATGCTGCATATACCCCTGCATGGCAGGAGATATTCACCGGCGTAGATTCCAAAACGGTCTTACAGTTTGCCAGAGAATGGGCAAATACTGCTGAGGTAACTGGCGGTAAATGTATGATCATCATTGGTGCCGGTATCAACCACTGGTATCACGCGAATTTGATGTACAGAGCCGGAGCAATGGCACTGATGCTATCAGGATGTGTAGGAAAGAATGGTGGTGGCTTGAACCATTATGTTGGCCAGGAGAAATTGGCCCCAATGGATTCATGGGGGAATATAGCTTTTGCAAAAGACTGGCAGGGAGCCATCAGATTGCAACAAGCTCCGTTGTGGCACTATATCAATACTTGTCAATATCGTTATGACGGACACTTCTCAAAATATAATACGGTTCCGGAAAATGAGATGACAAAAGGGCATACCGCCGATACCATTTTTAAATCTGTAAGGATGGGATGGATGCCATTTTATCCACAGTTCAAACAAAATACCCTTGAATTAACGCAAGAAGCCACCAAAAATGGAGCGAAAAATGATGATGGTATCAAGAAATACGTTTTAGAAAAGCTCAAAACCAAAGAGTTGGAATATTCCGTTGGCGATCCTGAAGCTGAAGAGAACTTCCCAAGAGTATGGTACATCTGGAGAGGAAATGCGATCATGGGAAGTATGAAGGGACACGAATATGCACTTAAGCATTATTTGGGTACTCACTCAAATGCCATTGGATTGGATATCAATGAAGAGAAAACTGAAGAAGTCAAATGGCATGACATTGCTCCTACCGGAAAGATGGACCTTGTTGTTGACCTGAACTTTAGAATGGATTCATCAGCATTGTATTCAGATATCGTATTACCTGCGGCTTCATGGTATGAAAAAGCAGACCTCAATAGTACAGATCTTCATTCCTTTATTCACCCATTATCTCAGGCTATCGCACCTGTTTGGGAATCAAAATCTGATTGGGATATTTTTAAAGAATTAGCTAAAGCAACTAGTGAATTAGCCAAGCAGCACCTTTCAGAGCCACAGAAAGATGTGGTAGCAGCACCTCTTTCACATGATACTGCGGATGAGATATCCCAGCCCGAAGTTAAGGATTGGTATAAAGGGGAATGCGAAGCTATCCCGGGTAAAACAATGCACAAGCTGGCAGTTGTTGATAGGGATTACACTAAAATTTATGATAAATTCATCACTCTTGGTGAGTCCATTCGTAATAATGGCCTTGGCGCACATGGAAATCACTATATGTGCGAAGAGGAATATGATGAATTAATAGAATCAAACCATTTCCCCGTAGAAAAATCAAATGGAAAGGTGTATCCATCACTTAAAGAAGATGAATGGGCAGCGAATGTTGTCTTACACCTTTCATCACTAACCAATGGAGAACTGACACACAGGGCCTATAAGAACATGGAAAAAAAGACCGGGCTGGCTTTAACTGACCTGGCCGCCGGCTCCAGAGATGTCAGAATTAATTATCCCGACCTGCAGGCACAACCAAGAAGATATAATACATCGCCACTTTGGTCCGGATTGATGAATGATGGAAGAGCTTATGCCCCTTATACATATAATGTTGAGCGGCTCGTTCCATGGAGGACGCTTACCGGAAGGCAGCATTTTTACCTTGACCATGAAATGTATCTTTCATTTGGCGAGAACCTTCCCACCTATAAACCCTCTCCAAAGTATGAAGTATATGGTGATCTAAGGGAGACATTGAAAGCCGGTGAAGCTAAAATACTCAACTGCTTAACTCCTCATGGGAAATGGCATATTCACTCCACATATATGGAGAATTTGAGGATGCTTACTTTATCCAGGGGATGTGAGCCATGTTGGATCAATGAAGAGGATGCCACCGAACTGGGAATCAAGGATAATGACTGGGTGGAAGTGTATAATGATCATGGTGTTTACTGCACAAGAGCTGTTGTAAGTTCCAGGATCCCGAAAGGCGTTTGTATTGTATATCATGTTCCTGAAAGAACAGTGGGTATTCCAAAATCTCAGGAGAGAGGTAACAAACGAGCCGGAGGACATAATAGTTTTACAAGAATCCATT
>CAZNGA010000021.1:0-45320 GCA_964572485.1 uncultured Chitinophagales bacterium | reverse complement strand
AAACTAGCAGTTGTGTCTATATCATCCACATTATCAACAAAAACCTCAAATCCACCTACCTGATAACTTTTCCAGTCATTCAATTTTTGTATCTGCCCAATGTCTATCAGCGCAAATTTTCTATCATACTCTGTAAGTCCAGTCTTAAAAATCCCACATATCTTCAGCTTTCTGATCCGAGGGGGATTTTGAATAAAATAGATCACCACATCGTCACCAACTTTTAACTTCAACCTATCGGAGGTGGTTTTTGAGATCAAAATGGATTTTGAAATCACGCTATCCTCAACTTCAAAATAGGTGCCCTCTACAATGTATTTCTTTAAAAAATCCCATTTAAAATCAGCACCTATTCCTTTAAACACAAGCCCTTCCATTTCATCATCCGTCTTAACAATTCCAGCTTTCTGTGCGTATATTTGAATGTGCTCTATTTCATTAAGTGTGTCAATAGAGGGGTAAAAATTCTGGCGCTGAGATATCGGCACATCCTCATATGAAGAATTTGAAACGAGATGGGTAATGTGAATATGGCCCCAAAAACCAAACATCTTTTCACTGACTTGATTTTTGAAGCCGGTAACTATGCTGGAGGTAACTATCATGACAGCCACGCTGAGTGCAACAGCTATCACCGCAAGTTTAATAATAAATTTGGAAAAGGATTTTTCCTTGGCTAAAGCGATCCTTCTTGCTACATAAACCTCGAGATTCATATCTTATTCCTGAATATTTTTAACTTTGCCATCAATTAAATAGTAATGACATTACAAGCATATCGAAATTGAAGTATAAAAATATGAAAATTATCCAAGCTACATTTCTATTTCTCCTATTGATTCCAACTTTCTCATGTCAGCAGTCGCAGGAAGAAGATAAAAATAGCCAAAGCCCAATTGTAAATGATGAAATTACTACCCAATCAGATACAGCTTCACAACTTTCTGTTGGAGCGGAACAAATAGATGTCCTAATAAAACTACTATCAGATAAGCGGGTGGCTTTGTTGATCAACCCCTCTTCAAGGGTAGGCAACACTTTCCTCATAGACACTCTTGTTGCTCTCAACATTGCAGTTAAAAAGATCTTTGTGCCAGAGCATGGGTTCAGGGGTGAAGGAGATGCCGGCGAAAAAATACCTGATAATACGGATACTAAAACAGGGTTACCAATAATTTCATTGTATGGCCATGGATTCAAACCTGCTGCTGATGATTTGCAGGATATCGACATTGTTGTCTTTGATATTCAGGATGTTGGCGTTAGATTTTACACCTACATTGCCACGATGCACTATATGATGGAGGCCTGTGCTGAAAACAAGGTGTCATTTCTTGTTTTGGATCGCCCCAACCCGAATGGGTTTTATGTTGACGGGCCTAGACTTGAGCCTGAATTCAAATCTCTTACTGGATTGCATCCTGTCCCAGTGGTTCATGGCATGACGGTAGCAGAATTTGCCTGGATGATCAATGAAGAATATTGGCTTATTGATTCATTGCAGTGTGACCTCCAGCTTATTAAATGCAAGGGTTACGATCACAATTATCTATACAAAGTGCCAGTCAATCCATCCCCTAACCTTCGAAATATGACCGCAATTTATTTGTATCCATTATTATGTCTTTTTGAAGGCACTTCTATAAGCGTAGGTCGTGGTACAGATAATCCTTTTACAATGATCGGGCATCCAAAATATCCTGATCATTCTTTTTCTTTTGTTCCGGAAAGTTCACCTGGTGCAAAAAACCCCAAGTTCTTAGGCAAAACTTGTTATGGAAAAGACCTTTCCAATTACCCAATAGATTCATTTGTCCTTGCTCCTGCCCTACTTCTCGACGAATTGATCGAATTTTACAATAAAATGGCGTCAAAGGGTAGATTTTTCTTCCCATATTTTGACTTTCTTGCAGGGAACAACAGGTTAAGAACCCAGATAATTGATGGAATAGGGATGAATGAAATTAGAAATAGCTGGCAGGAAGACCTCGTTGAATATAAAAAGCTAAGAAAAAAATATCTTTTGTATAAAGATTTCGAATAGTAGGGAAAAGAATTTTAATGTTCCCTATAGTTAATATTCACAGATGAGCAATCTACGCATCGTATTTATGGGGACATCCGGATTTGCGGTCCCATCGCTGGCAAGATTGATTGAGACCGGGTATCAAGTAGTTGGTGTCATCACAGCACCTGATAAACCTGCGGGGAGAGGACAGCGATTAGCAGAGTCACCTGTTAAGAAATATGCCCTTGATAACAATATCCCGTTATTACAACCTTCAAAACTTCAAGATATCTCATTTCAAAACGAGTTAACAAAATTACAAGGTGACCTTCAGGTTGTTGTAGCATTTCGTATGCTACCACCTTCAATTTGGAAAATGCCACGTCATGGCACAATTAATTTGCATGCATCCTTATTACCTCAATACCGTGGTGCCGCACCAATCAACTGGGCTATTATCAACGGAGAAGAACATACAGGGGTAACTACTTTTTACATTGATCACGAAATAGATACAGGGAATATTATTTTACAAAAAAAGGAGAGGATCCTCCCAGATGAAACTGCAGGGGATTTGCATGATAAATTAATGGTATCGGGAGCTGACCTGATAGTAAAAACCGTTGAAGCAATTGAAAGTGGGGTTGTTGAGAAAAAAGAACAGAAAGATGAAGGTAGTCAAAAGAATGCTCCAAAGATCAATAAAAGTAATTGTAAAATCAATTGGGACAATGACTTAAGCAGTATCTACAACTTTGTGCGTGGTTTAAGCCCCTATCCAGCCGCCTATACAACTTTACAAGAAAGATCCTTTAAGATATTCACTGTAAGCAAGGAAGAAATATCCCATGGTAATAGGGTTGGCACGATAATCTCTGATAAACATAATGTAAAAGTTGCTGTGCGAGATGGGTATATTCATTTATTGGAAATCCAGCTAGAAGGCAAGAAACGGATGGGAATTTCAGAATTTATCAAAGGATACAGGTTTGATAAAAACATCCAGTTTGATTTATAAACTATTCTACAATCAGCAACTCTCAAAGGAAAAGTTGTCAAAATTCTGTTAAAAAAATACTTTAAAGTGGCTTCTCCTATTAGAATAGATTTAAAAACTACCAGTAGCTGTGATTTGGATTTATTATATGTTTCATATAGGATTGAAAACCGGTTAATCGTATTATTTTTAGTGTTTTAAGCCTGGTCCCCAATCTTTACACCGGTCCTATCAAAACTTTTGGCTTTAGTGAAAATACTTCTCATTCGGGATGATAACCCAATAGTCAGAACCATCTTTTCCTTAAGAAAAATGTGATCAGAATAACAGCTAATACAATAGAGACCATGAGTGTAATTACAAAAGCGTAAGGATGATCACCCATTGGCAATGAAACATTCATACCATAGAAACTTGCTACTAAGGTAGGTACCATCAGCACAATTGTAACTGATGTTAATCTCTTCATTACAAAATTCAGATTGTTAGAAATGATCGATGCAAAAGCATCCATCGTTCCATTCAAAATATTTGTATATACATTGGCCATTTCAGATGCCTGACTACAATCTACGATTGTATCCTGCAACATATCCACTTCATCTTCTTTATCACTAATCCTTAAAAAATCTGTTCTTTGGATTTTCATCATCAACAATTCATTGGAGCGGATCGTATTCATAAAATAAACAAGACTTTTCTGAATATTCAGAAGGTTAGATAGCTCTTCATTTCTCATTGAATGATATAACTCCTTTTCAAATAAATTTCTCTTCTTATTTATTTCCTTCAAAAAATGCAAGAAATACAATACTGTTTTATCAAAGAGCTGCAAAATAAAAAGCTCCTTATTATCAATATCAAAATTCTTCATCCGGTTTGACAAAAAACTATCTACTACAGGATTGTCAAATGGGCTAATTGTCAGTATCATATCAGGCTTAATAACGATACCTATTGGCATAGTGATATAGGGAGCATCGCCATCATCAATAACGTCATTGACAACAGGGGTATTGATGACTATTAATTTCACATCATCTTCAGTTTCAAAACGAGAACGTTCATCTACATCAAGAGAATCGATCAAGAAGTCAAAAGGAATGGAAAACTGCTCACAATACTGCTTCAGTTTCTCATGGTCAAAAGGAGCTGAAATATTAACCCAACAGTTTGTTTCAAAATTCTCAAGCGTAACCAATTCATTGCCTTGTTTTTTATAAAATTTAACCATAGGCTGCCTCCTTTGAGCCCAAAACTACAATAAATATCATTTTAAAAAAAATCAACCATTTTCGAACTCAAAATTTGTTTTTGCTCATTGATTAATTATATTTGCCTTTACAATAATTCATAACATCTTAAATTTAAACACTGACAATATGAATCGTTATGTAAATTTTTTCTACACAGCAATGTTTTTCAGCACTTTAGTATTAGTATTTGGATGTGGCGGTGAAGTAGTTGTAGAAGAAGAGGAAATAATTCCTCCAGAGGAACTTATCTCCACAGATACTGAAATAAAGTTTGATCTAACATTGAGTGATATCCCATCACCAACAAAACTTACCGGGGAGATCTCTAAATCAGGGATCAATTATGATAAATCAATTTTGAACAGCCCTTCAAGTTCCGGTAAATATTCTACCAATTATCAGAAAGGGGTTAATTTGGGAATTTATGTAGCTGACTTAAGTTATGCTACAGTATATAGTCAAACCCAAGATGCAACTTCATATCTTTCAGTGTGTAAGCAATTAGCTGATGGCTTAGGAATCTCTAAGGCGTTTGATGATGATCTAATGAAAAAATTCCAAAGTAATTCGAGTAATATGGATTCATTGGTGGGGGTTATTGATGATGCTTATAAAAATATTGATAAGTTCTTTCGCACAGATGACCGGGTGAGCACTGCTGCTATAGTCTTTACCGGCTGCTGGATAGAAGGTCTATATGTATCTACTCAAATGGCTGCTAATTCAGAAAAAACTGCTGAGAACGCATCTCTTTTCATCAGAATAGGCGAGCAAAAATTCTCTTTGAAGAATATACTTGAGCTGCTTAATCAATATGCTGACAAGCCGGATCATGCGAAGTTGATTGAACTTCTTGGAGGTGTTGAAAAAGCATTCCTAAAGGTGCCTCAACCTTCAAAAATTGATGTAAGGCAAGTGGGAGCGATTTCTGATGCGGTCTCCGAGCTCAGGGCTCAATTGATCTAAGGCAATTAGATACTTAATTGGCCTTTATAAACAAATTTTGCAGGACCTTCAAGCCACACGTTTGTAAAGTTATGATCGTTAGCTGATTCAAAAGCAACACTCAAATTTCCTCCTTGTGTTTCTATGATGATCTTTTGAGGTTCTCCGGAGTGACACTTATCAATAGAAGTGGCTATTGCTGAGGCAACCACACCAGTTCCGCAGGATAGAGTTTCATCCTCTACCCCTCTTTCATAGGTCCTTACGGTAGTATTTTTTCCGTCGGCTTCAACAAAGTTCACATTGATACCTTGCTCTTTAAATCGATCACTATACCTAATCTCCCGCCCTATCTTAACTACGTCAACTGCCCTTAGATCATTTACGAATGTCACATAATGAGGAGATCCAGTATCCAAAAAGTAGTTGTCTTCACGGATCACAACATCTTTAACATCAGACATCTTTAAGTTGATTATACCATCCTTACTTATAATCGCTTCGTGAGGGCCATCAAAAGCAATAAAATCTGTACGCTCACTGATCACTCCAAGGTTGTTCATAAATGCAACTGCACATCTGCCACCATTTCCGCACATACTCCCCTCATTACCATCTGCATTGTAATACGTCATCTTAAAATCATGGTCAGGATGCTCATGGATCAATATCAATCCGTCAGCACCTATCCCAAATCTTCTGTTACACAACCTGCTAAATAGTTTTACCTGCTGTCCGGTAAAGAGTTTTTTCCTATCATCAATGATTATAAAATCATTTCCTGACCCCTGGTACTTATAAAAATTTACATCCATTTAAAATAAATTCAATAACTTCATCGAAGGTAGTAAAAACATTCTTATTTACAATAATTGTTTACTCCAAGGCGTTAAAAGGCATAGTTTTTGCAGTTGAAATAACTTTATAAAACTATCATTTTTAATTTAAAATCTTAAAGAACATGAGATTCAAAAACATCATAATCATCGCACTAATTTCTATTGGTAGCGGCCTGGCAAGTGTTGGAATATATAAAGTTCTCGAAAATGAGAAATCAAGGATTGTAATCGCAGAGACTACTCCTTTTGCTCAATATACAACAATGAATAAAATGTCAGGTCTGGCAAATCAACCAGTTGACTTCACTATGGCCGCAGCCATCACAACACCAGCGGTAGTACATGTTAAAACAACGTACAATGTACAAAATAACAACTATCAAAATCACCCTTATTATGATTTCTTCAAAGAGTTATTTGGCGAAGGGAATCCCAACGATCAGTTTGGAACAATTCCACCAAAAATTGCAATGGGCTCAGGAGTGATCATTGAGGAGAATGGCTATATTGTTACCAATAACCATATGGTTGAGAATGGTGATAATGTGGAGGTAGTATTATCAAATAATAGGTCCTTCTCGGCAGAGGTCATTGGAACAGACCCGTCCACAGACCTTGCAGTTATTAAGATCGATGCAAAAGAACTTCCTACCATCCTCTATACAAGCTCTGATGATGTTAGAATAGGTGAATGGGTGTTGGCAGTCGGAAATCCATTCAATTTTTCGTCAACTGTAACTGCTGGGATCGTTAGTGCAAAAGGAAGGAATATTGATATCTTAAAAGATAAGATGCCGATAGAATCCTTTATACAAACTGATGCTGCGGTCAATAAAGGGAACAGCGGTGGAGCTCTCGTGAATGTACAGGGAAAGCTGATAGGTATCAACACAGCCATTGTATCTCCCAGTGGTACGTATGCGGGATACTCTTTTGCCATCCCTTCAAATATTGTTGAAAAGGTAGTAAATGATCTGATAGATTTTGGAATGGTCCAAAGGGGGCTTCTGGGGATCTCAATCGTTAATATGAACGCTGATCTGGCAAAGAAACTAGATGTTAGCATAACACAAGGGATACTAATTGAAAATGTACTTCCAGGCAGTTCTGCAGAAGAGGCCGGACTAGAAAATGGAGATATTATCACTTCTATCAATAATATCAAAGTAAATAATGTGTCTGAGCTACAAGAACAGGTCGCCAGGCAAAGGCCCGGAGACAAGATCGATGTCATATATCTAAGGCATGGGAGAACATTGACTACCAACGCCATCCTGAAAAATTTGAACAATACCACTGAGATCATGCTAAAAGATAATCAACCGATCGGTGCTAATTTAGGCGCTGACTTTAGAGAGCTAACGTCTAAAGAAAAAAGTGATTTCAATATTAATAGCGGTATCATCATCAGTAAACTTCACAATGGGATACTTAAGGATGCCGATATGAAAGAGGGGTTTATTATCACGAACGTTGCAGAAAGGGATATCGATTCTAAAGAAGACCTTGCCAAAGTATTGAAAAATAAGAGTGGCAATATAACTTTCAAAGGAATTTATCCGGGACAACCCGGAATGTACTATTATATCCTTAAATACAACGAGAGATAGGGTTGATCCGGCTCTGTTAATCCCTTGTATTTGAGAAGAGCTAAGTGTTATCTTTCTGGCGATTGGCCAGATCAATCACTTCCTGATCGCTTATAGATCTCATACAGTCAAAATGGTTCTTAGGACAATGGGCATATCCTATTTTTGAGCAAGGTCGACAAGAGAGGTTCTTGACCTCAAGGATATGACCTTTACTATTATTACTTTGCTCCCTGCTGTAATAGGGATACATACCAAATTCGGGGACCGTATTCCCCCATAAGGAAATGATCTCCTTGTTATATGCTGCTGCGATATGCTGAAGTCCGGTATCAAAAGAGATGACCATTTCTGATTGTTTGACCAATGAGGCAGATTGATTTATAGAATATAAGCCACAACCATTAAATATCTTATTTCCAACTTGCTCAGCCACATTGTTGGCGATCAATTGATCATTTTTATCACCTAATAAAATAATTGGTGATGTAACCCCCTTGCATATGGTTATCAACTTATCTTCAGGTAAGCGTTTTGTAGCAAATTTGGCCCCAATAACAAAAGCAATATATCCTTGCTGATGAGTTTTAGGAAGTGAATTCAAATCAACTTCATCACTCTGGGATATAAAATGGTCCAACCCAGCACCATCATTTTCAATATGGAGAGGTTTTACTGTATCAAGATATCTATCCACAATATGGCGATCAGGCAAGAAGTTTGCCTTCATATTTACTAACAACCATTTTCTCCAATTCAATTTGTCTACAGAATAGCTCTTCCCATTGAGTTGCAGCTTTACTATTATTGTGCGAAGGTTATTGTGAAGGTCAATGATCAGATCAAAATGTTCTTCTTTGAGTTCTTTTATAACAGTAGAGAGTTCTTTATCAAGTGTATGGATCTTGTCAATATAGGGGTTGCTCTCCATCAACTCCCGATACCTCAATTTTGTTAGAAAGTGTAGTTTGGTATCAGGCAGGTCTTTTTTTATACCACGGATAACTGGTGTAGTAAGGACAATATCTCCTATAGAACTAAAACGGATGACCAATATCTTTTTAGGTGGTTTCACTTTCAATAATCCTCATTTACTGAATACTACTAAATTGACCTCTAAGCTATAAAAGATGAACGGAATAAATACACTTAAATTTTCAACTTAGGGCTCTTATATTTCTCAATACGCCATGGTATTTAGCCCTTTTAAGGGCAGTTTTCCCAAAGACACGATTAAATTCATCCTCCTTTAATGCTTGCCAAGCACTCTTTCTCATTTTAAGAAAATCAATAGTAGGTTCAAATAGCGGATCATTGTGATCACTGGCAAATCTATTCCATGGGCATACATTTTGGCAAACATCGCACCCAAAAGCCCAATTATCCATCTTCCCGTTCATTTCAACGGGGATACTCCCTTTCAGCTCAATCGTACAATAAGAAATACATTTACGGGCATCAATAATATAAGGCTCAATGATAGCTCCTGTTGGGCATGCTTCAATGCATCGGGTACATTTTCCACAATGATCTGTCTCAGGTTCATCAGCTTGCAGAGGTAGGTCCACAATGACCTCAGCTATGAAAAAATAAGATCCTGCTTTTTTAACCAACAAATTTGAATTCTTTCCTATCCATCCAAGTCCACTCCTTTTTGCCCATGCTTTTTCCAATATAGGCGCAGAATCAACAAACACTCTTCCATTAACCTCACCAATATTTTGGTGGATAGAATCGATCAGTGATTTCAACTTATCTTTTACCACAAAATGATAATCAGTTCCATAAGCAAATGTTGCTATTTTTGGTGCAGTAGGATCTTCCTGTGTTTTACTTGAATGGTAATTATAGAGAAGGGATATGATCGATTTTGCGCCATTAACCAATCTTGTGGGATCAACACGTTCGTCAAAATAGTTTTCCATGTAACCCATAGTGCCATTCATCTTCCTATTTAGCCAATCCTCAAGATGGATTGCTTCTTCCTCCAATTTTTCGGCTTTTGCAATACCACAATTGACAAACCCTAGCCGCAAAGCCTCTTTTTTAATAAGCTGTGTATTCTTGAAACTACTCAATTGGGACATCAATTTAGGAGGTAATTAATGATCAAGGAAAAGTGCCTTCCTGGTTTTCACAATATGATTGTCGATCACCAGACTATAATTATAGATACCGGGTATTCTGCCTATATAGTGGTACAAGATCCTATTAATGCTCTTACCTAATTGAATAGGCAATTTAACTATTGCCTGTCCCAAAATATCTGTGATGAGTATATAAGCCTTTTTATAATCGTTACCCATATCAATTTTTACCACAAATTCAGCTTTTCCAATACTAGGATTTGGCCTAAGGGGCAATAGCTCAACTTGCCACCATGAGAGATCTGCTGTCAGCTCTTGAAAAGAAGAAGGGCCACAAGAAATCTCAAGGTCATAAGGATCTTCTGTTCCAGGGCCGCTACTTACATTCGGCTTTTTATTCTTATCGGCGGAGAACATGCTAGTAATCCCATTGGAATCAACAGACGCCACACATACAAAATAAGTTGTACCTAAAACTAACCCGGGGATCGTAAAATTAAGTCCCCCTTCAAAACTATAAATATGATCAAAGTTGGCATCAAAATCTGTAGCTGAAGAAGTGCGTACACCTACCCTATATCTTGGATATTGGGTCTGCCCGGTAATTTGTACGGTCAATCCATCCAATTCATTTACGAGGTCAAAATCAGGTGTTTCAGGACTCATAGCTACTAATGACATGACAGTTCCATTGATCACCGCATTCCTCTTAAGATAATTCATATCAACAAAATAGTCATCGATTACCCCATTAGAGTCAGTATCCACACCTAATATGTCATTTGTAGTGTGTTGCCGGTCTGTATACCCCACACCTGGGCTCCCATCTCCATGTTCATGAGCTCCGGTAAATCTGATAGCGGTAAAATTCATATCTGAAAAAGGGATATGATCCCCACCCCTGCCCACACGGTCCTGCATATCCATTACTTGCATGGTCATTGGCACATTAACAATAGGAAGTAATTTCTCCTTGTAGATCAGATCAACATAGCGAGCAAAGTTTCTACTTTTCTTTAAAAAACTTCCATTAGAAAAGATTCGCAAATGGGTAGAATCAACTTCCCCTTCATAGGTACACTTAGAGGGTGGGGATGCAGTTTGGCCACAATGAATGCCCCCAACCACGTCATTATTTTGTACCGCCTTGATGTTGATGTTGTTATCAACACAATATTGGGCAAATGCTGTTGCCCCATTCAAACCTTGCTCTTCGCTAATCGTAAGCAAAAAGACAAAAGTTTGATCAAAGGTATATTTACTCATAACTCTTGCCAGCTCGATCACAAGTGCAGAGCCACTTCCATTATCATCTGCCCCCGGAGCTTTGCAAGCTATATCACAACTAGTTTCGCACCTGCTATCGATATGCGCCTCTACAATAATCACAGATTTATCTGTGGTATCATTTCCCGGCAAGACGGCAAATATATTTCTATGTTGTGAGACGCTACACAGTGATTGATCGAATTGAAGATAAGCTGGAACCAAACGGTTATCATTATCCTCACTGAATTTCTCAAACATATGGTAAACCCACCTGCGAGTAGCTCCAATACCTGTGTCAGCAGAGGAGGTGTCTGAGCCTGTATTCCTATTATAGAAAGAGCACAATTTCTTAATGTACTTCCTTAAAGAATCCGTAGACACTTCTTCCTGAATTCCACAGATAATTTCACTTTGTCCGTTAATGATCTCAGTTGGCAAATACTCACTTGGATCATAATCCCCCTTTAATATTTTATTGGCTTCTGAATTTGTCACCAAAATATTGGTCTGGCCAAAGCAAAGAAAAAAGAATAATGACATAGGAATAAGGAAGAATACAGTTTTCATAATGTTAAAAATACACAATAATTCTCATTTTCCTGAACAAAGGTTTATCCTCCAGGGCTCATTCAATCTCTGCCAAAAAGTCACAATTTAGGGTTGAAAAGCATAATAAAGGTGCCATCTTTACCGAAAATAGGTAAAAAATGAAGTTGGCAGCATCTTTGAAGGAAGAAACCGTGTATTGGTGATCTATACATAAAACAAACTTGACTCAAGGGGTGCTTTTAGTGTATATTTACCAGTTATTGCTAACAGGAGATGTAAGATACTAGATAAACATGGACGAACTAACAAAAAAAGAAACGAAGTGGATGCTGGATGATATTGAAGAGGATATAGAATTCTTGCCATTATTGACAGTTGAAGAAGACGAGCTTTCAAAAGCAGACGACTTTGGAAAGGAGATCGCGGTATTACCATTAAGAAATACAGTACTTTTCCCGGGAGTTGTTATTCCGATCACAATAGGAAGAGACAAGTCTATAAAGGCGATCAAAGATGCCTACAAAAAGGACAAGATCATCGGAGTTATTTCGCAGAAAGATGGCAGTGTGGAGGTACCCCAAATTGAGGAACTCAATCAGATAGGTACCATAGCGAAGATAGCCAAAACACTCAAGATGCCGGATGGAAGTACTACAGCCATCATTCAAGGAAAAAAGAGGTTCAGCATTGATAAGGTTATTTCTTCTGATCCCTACTACAAAGTAGCTTTTAGCCCTTTAAGTGATGTCCAGCCTAAAGAGACCAAGGAATTTCTTGCCTTGATCGCCTCCCTAAAGGACCTTGCCGGGCAGATCATTAAATTGGCTCCAAATATTCCCTCAGAGGCCTCAATTGTTCTAAAGAACATCAACAGTCATGGATTTTTGATCAATTTCATTGCCTCCAATCTCAACACAGAAGTTGAACAAAAACAGGCATTATTAGAAGAAAATGATCTTAAAACAAAGGCAGAATTACTCCTTAAGTACCTTGATGACGAGTTACAAATGTTAGAACTCAAGAACAAGATTCAATCAAAGGTTAGGACAGATATCGAGAAACAGCAACGAGATTTCTTTCTCAATCAGCAATTAAAAACGATACAAGAAGAGCTTGGAGGTGATTCTACGGATTTTGAGATCAAAAAACTAAAGGAAAAGGCAGAAAAAAAATTATGGGGTGCACAAGTCAAAGAGACCTTTAACAGGGAATTGAATAAGTTGACCCGTATGAACCCTGCTGCGGCAGATTATTCAGTTGCCTATAACTACCTTGAATTATTATTGGAATTACCCTGGGGAGAATATACAAAGGACAATTTTGATCTAAAGAAAGCTAAGAAAGTTCTGGAAAGTGATCATTATGGGTTAGAGAAAATAGAAGAAAGGATATTGGAATATCTTGCAGTATTGAAGCTTAAAGGAGATATGAAATCTCCTATACTTTGTCTTGTCGGGCCTCCCGGTGTTGGCAAAACATCATTAGGCAAATCTATTGCTAGGGCATTAAACCGAAAATATGTAAGAATGTCACTTGGGGGATTGCATGACGAATCAGAGATCAGGGGACACAGAAAAACATATATCGGAGCCATGCCAGGAAGGATCATTCAATCCTTGAAGAAAGTCAAATCATCCAATCCGGTATTTATTTTAGATGAATTAGATAAAGTAGGTTCTGATTTTAGAGGAGATCCGTCATCTGCTCTTCTCGAAGTTCTTGATCCTGAGCAAAACAGTACATTTTACGATAATTATCTTGAATTAGAGTATGATCTTTCAAAAGTGATGTTCGTTGCAACTGCCAATAATGTGAACAACATTCAACCTGCATTGAGAGATAGGATCGAGGTGATACATATTGACGGTTATGCGATTGAAGAAAAAATTGAGATCGCTAAAAGGCATTTGCTCCCAAAACAGAGGGCAGCGCATGGGTTGAAAGCAAAAGACATTAAGATAAATCCACCGGTATTATTTAATCTCATTGAGGATTATACAAGAGAATCGGGGGTAAGAGAATTGGAACGTAAATTGGCTGCCATCATGAGAAATGTAGCTAAGTCAATAGCTATGAATAGTACTAAGCTCCATGTTATTACGAAAGAGAATATGGAGAAGATACTCGGACCCAAAAAGTTTGAGAAAGAAGATTATCAGGATGAAGATATTGCAGGCGTTGCTCTTGGGTTAGCCTGGACCTATACCGGTGGTGATATATTATTTATTGAATCCAATTTAAGCAGAGGAAAGGGTACTCTGACGTTGACCGGTAATTTGGGGGATGTAATGAAAGAATCTGCTACTACTGCTTTGAGTTACATAAAGGCCAATGCAAAGGAGTTAGGTATCGATACTGAAACCTTCAATCATTGGAATATTCATATTCATGTTCCCGAAGGAGCCATTCCAAAGGATGGACCCTCCGCTGGAATTACTATATTAACTGCATTAGCATCTATCTTAACCCAAAGAAAAGTGAAACCTCATCTTGCAATGACGGGAGAGATCACACTTCGTGGGAAGGTATTACCTGTAGGTGGCATCAAAGAAAAGATCCTTGCCGCTAAAAGAGCTGGAGTCAAAGAGGTAATACTTTGCAAATCCAATAGGAAAGATGTGGCTGAAATAAATAAAGAGTATATTGAAGGTGTCACTTTCCATTATATCTCTAAGATGAAAGAGGCCATGAAATTAGCTTTATCTAAAGATAAGGTAAAGAGACCTTTAGACTTAAAAATCATTCCTAAGTCAAAATAATTCACTTTAGCTGCTAAATGGTTACCACTTCCCCTTTTATTAAACTTATATTGCAAAATATTTGTTCTTAATAATCGTTAGGTATTTTTGTATCCCAATAATTCTATTGTTCTAGCAATGCAGAAAAAGATATCCATATTTATTGTTTTGGTTTTCTTAAGCCCCATGCTATATGGCCAAATTGGAGGCTCAAATACCTATGAGTTCTTAAACCTTCCCGCTTCTGCCAGGATTGCTGCCCAAGGAGGCAGTTTGATAGCGGTTCCAGATGCTGATCCTATCTTCAGTTTTCATAACCCGGGGTTGGCCAATTCTGAAATGCATAATCAACTCAGTATTAATGCGGTTTCATACCTAGCCGGTATAAATTATGGGTTTTTTGGTTATTCAAGGCACTTAGATAGCCTTCAAATAACTTTCAGTAGTGGGTTTCAGTATATTTATTATGGAAATTTCCTAAGAGCTGAGCCCACCGGAGAAGTGACCGGAAGCTTTGATGCAGGAGAATATGCATTAAATTTAGTCGGTGCTAAACGAAACGGTAGATTTTCTTATGGAGCCAATCTAAAGGTGATCTATTCGCAATTGGAGTCATATAATTCATTTGGGATCGCTCTAGATCTGGGAGGTGTATATTACGATACTGCTAATAAAATTAGTATCAGCGGAGTGATCAAGAATATAGGCAGGCAGATAAAACCATATAGAAAAGGGAATAGGGAGTCCTTACCATTTGATGTTCAAATAGGAATCTCTAAGAAGTTGGCACACCTTCCATTCAGATTCTCAGTAACCTATAACTATCTTCATAAGTTCGACATCAGATATGAGAATCCCAATGATGCACAATCTTCATCCCTTTTTGGTGCAGACGAGGAGACTAAGAAGAAGAAGTACATTTTAGATAAATTTTTCAGGCATCTTATTTTTGGCGGCGAGTTCTTTATCGGAGAAAATTTCTCTGTAATGCTTGGGTACAATCATTTACGTAGAAAAGAACTCTCCACTGATGGCAAAAGAGGACTCACAGGATTTTCATTTGGAGCTGGAGTAACCATCAAAAAATTCCGCATCTATTATGGAAGAGCCACTTATCATGTGGCCGGCGCTTCCAATCATTTATCCATTTCTACTGATCTTTCCCGATTTTTCCATAGGAAAAACCCATAAGTATCCGACAACCATTTCACAAATTTTCAACCTGCTGAACCAATATTTCAAATCCTGAAAAGCACATTTGCGTGTAACTTTTCAATGGAAACTGTTTCAGTATACCCCATGAAAAAGTTGTAATTTGTTACCGGGGATGGGAAGGGGGTTCCGCTATATATATTTATTTCATATTGTGTAATTAGCTCTATTCAAGGTATTTACGTTTACGGAATTGATTATGGCACAATAATTCACCCTCAAGGATATTAGTTTTTTTAAGGTGGCACAATAATAGCATTCCATCATCGTTAAAGAAATAGATTACATCACAAAATCTCTTTGCTTATAAATCACGGTTACCTCTTTTGATAATTGAAATTTGCTAATACCCTAAAAGAGGAGGATTGACCATGTTTACTCCAGATACCCATTGGAACAAACTTCAACGAAAAAGAGGTTTTCTGTTCCGAATCAGTTTACTCATTTCTCTTTCGCTTGTTATACTGGCATTTAGTTGGACAACTTATGATCTTATTCACCAGTTATCAAGTGACACCGAAGAGTACGACACCTATTCAGATATTGAGATCATTCCTGTAACTGTTGTTAGGAATGCAAAAAAAGTAGCGATACCAGCGCAACCTGTCCCACGACATTTCGCTTCCATCAATCCAACAACCCTTGATGACATCACCAAATCTGTTACTAATATTAATGTAACCTCCTTTATCGATACTTTGATCAAAACAATTGGTCCAATGCCGGATGAAAATTTTGAGGAAGGTTTCGTTCCATTTGTACCTTTTCCTGAGGTGCGCCCTCAATACAAGGGTGGTGATGAAGCCTTATTGAATTACCTGAGCAAAGTTCCTTATTGCGATGAGGCCATTAATATCGGAGTTGAAGGAGATATTATTGTGCGGTTCATGGTCAATGAAAAAGGGAAGGTGTCAAATGTAGGTTTAGAAAATCAACTATCTCCTTGCATTGATAAAGCAGCAATTAGACATGTTCAAAATATGCCTGACTGGGAACCTGCAACACAAGGGGGCCAGGCGGTAAAAACGATCATGAGGACAAGACTTCAATTTACTTTGAACTAAGCCAATTGTTAAATACTATCCTGACAGAGAGGATAGGATATTAGAAAGTCATTCTATGACCTATCCTCCTCCCCTTCGGGGGAACAATTGAAATTCCAATAGCTGTTCTCCACCTTCAAAATGACTATCTTTATTATTCTAAACAAGGAATTGCTCCATTTTTCTAATTTTGAATGAGATAGACATTATGAATACTCAACAACTCACAACGCTCACCTATTTAGATGAAGGTTCATCAAATAACGGTCGATCGAAAGTAACAGCAATGATCACGAGAGAAGATGGGCGGATCGACCTCCAATTAGAAAGTACAATTTTTTACCCTCAAGGCGGCGGGCAACCATATGACACCGGTACCATTGAAGGAAATAACAGCCAATTTCTGGTAGAGGAAACGAGGTTCGAAAATGGGATCGTACAGCACATTGGGCGCTATAGTGAAGGTAATTTTAGCGAGAACGAAGAAGTTGATCTCAGGGTCAACCCCGAAAGAAGAATGCTCAATAGCAGGCTCCATTCTGCAGGCCATCTTTTAGATATTGCTATGAGCGAACTGGGATATAATTATGAACCCGGTAGAGGTTATCATTTTCCTGAAGGTTCCTATGTTGAGTACTTTGGAACTATTGAGCCTGATATTCGTGAAGAGGTAAAAGAAAAATTAAGTGCCACCTGTAATCAATTGATTCAGCAAGGATTACCTATTACATCTCAGTTAATAGAACAAGATCATCTAAAGGAACATTGTGCTTTTGTTCCTGATTATATTCCCCAGGATAAGGTTTCTCGAGTTGTTTTCATAGGGAATTACCCTGGGTGCCCATGTGGAGGGACTCACACAAAAGACCTGAAAGATATTGGGACATTGACAGTATATAAGATCAAAGGAAAAGGAGACAGGACAAGGGTAAGTTATTCTCTCACCTAGATCATCTTATTCAACATCTCTATTAAATCCTTTGCCTTTTCATTACCGTATGATCTCTCATTAAATGTTCCTACCCATTTTATTCCTTCAATGGCATTGGTCAATAACACCTCGTTGGCAGTAAGAAGATCATCCTCAGTCATCTCCCCTTCTTGTACATTAAGGTCACATTTATTAGCGATCTCAATCACCTTTTCTCGTAAGATTCCGGCAACACAGCCTTCGGATAATGAAGGTGTTTTAATACTATTTCCACATATTGTAAAAACGTTGGAAGAAGTAGCTTCAACGATCCTGAGATCCCGGTTCAACAAAAGGCAATCATCCCAATCATGATGTCGCATAAAAAGGGTTGCCATAATATAAGGCAAACCATTATTGCTTTTACAATTAGAGAGTTTATCCCTGTTAATAAAAATTCCCTCATTGTAAATACCAATAGCTAATCCTTCTTCATTGAGAATAAATTTTTCATTGGGAAGGTGGGCGGCTTCGATCAATAATGAAGCTGAATTAGTAGTGGGAAAATAATATCCATCACCTTCGCGATACATCACCAACCGAATTCGGGCATTGCCATTTATCTCATTTTTTCGGACAAGTGATTTGATAGAATCACTAAGATGATCGGGTAAAATATCATCCTTTGGAATCAGGCCAAGTAGTTGCATCCCTTTTGTGAGCCGATCTATATGCTCATTTATGAATGGCAGTTCCCAATCGATCATTCTTATAGACTCAAATAGTCCATCACCATAACGAAACGAACGGTTATCAGCAGTTATTGAAGGGATTTCGGAGTCGAAGATGTTCCCGTCAAGATAAAAGAAAGGCATAAATTAATTTTAATTGAGAATATGAGACAGTGCTTCTAAATGAAGATCAAAACCTCAAAGAGACGCTATTCAAATTGCATTTCAGGGATATCACCTTCAACGATCAGTTTTCCGGCAGTTTTTTCTTGGATCTCTTCAACAGTAACACCAGGTGCTCTTTCCTTCAATTCAAATCCATTGCCATTAATTTCCATTAATGCTAATTCGGTAACTACCATGTTAATACAATTTACTCCTGTTAGGGGTAATGTACATTTTGGCAATAGTTTTGACTCTCCGGCTCTATTGGTTTGCATCATGGCAACGATAATATTATCAGCACCTGCTACCAGGTCCATTGCGCCACCCATTCCTTTTACCATTTTCCCTGGGATCTTCCAATTTGCTATATCACCATTCTCAGACACTTCCATAGCACCTAATACTGTAAGGTTAACATGTCCACCCCTTACCATAGCAAAGCTATCAGCCGAACTGAACAATGAGGACCCCGGCAATGTAGTAATCGTTTGTTTCCCGGCATTTATGTAATCGGGATGTACATCTTCATCATATGGGAATGGTCCCATCCCAAGTAATCCATTTTCAGATTGTAGGATCACATCCATACCTTCCGGGATATAGTTGGATACCAATGTAGGTATACCAATACCCAAATTCACATAATAACCGTCTTTCAGTTCCTTTGCTATTCTTTTTACAATTCCGAATTTATCGAGTGCCATAGTTGCAATTTAATTTAAATGAGCAATTATTCTCTTTCTCTAACAGTTCTTTGTTCAATACGTTTTTCATAATCTACACCCTGAAATATCCTCTGCACAAAAATTCCGGGAGTATGGATAAAATTTGGATCTAATACCCCGGGTTCCACTAATTCATCAACTTCAGCGATCGTTATCTTTCCTGCCATGGCCATCATTGGGTTGAAATTTCTTGCAGTACCATTGTATATCAGATTTCCAAGAGTATCCCCTTTCCATGCTTTAACGATTGCATAGTCAGCGGTAAAGGCTTCTTCAAGTAAATACTTCGTTCCATTAATTTCCCGGATCTCTTTACCATCAGCAATTTCAGTACCAAATCCCGTGGGTGTAAAAAAAGCAGGGATCCCGGCGCCACCGGCTCTCAATCTCTCTGCAAGTGTCCCTTGTGGAACAAGGTCTACATCCAACTCCCCTGATAACATCTGTCGTTCAAATTCAGCATTTTCCCCAACATATGATGAGATCATTTTTTTTACTTGTCGTGATTGAAGCATTAATCCAATTCCAAAATCGTCAACACCTGCATTGTTTGAAATGCAAGTAAGATCCTTAATTCCTAGCTTTACTAATGCGTTAATACAATTCTCAGGGATACCGCAAAGTCCAAATCCCCCTAGCATAAGAGTCATACCATCTCTTATGTCTTTAACAGCTTCATCAGCATTTGATATTACTTTATTCATTTTAACTATTTTATCTCATTAACAGAAAAGAGAGTGCAAATTTCAATAAAAATATAGAAAAAGTGAAGCGAAAAGAGATATTATAGGGGCTTCTCTTTCTTCATCGTCATCTCTATTTCAGCGATCACGTCAGTATAGATCTTATCCATTATCACACTGTTCTCAGTATAGTGCTTAAAACTCTCTCTGAAGTCATCAGTGGTGATCTCATACTTGTCAAAGATCTTGGCATAGATCGCCATCATAACCTCTTTCAGAGTATCAGCCGGAATATTCTCATAACCCATCTCTGCTTCAATGATGTGTATCTCCACCAACAGGTCCTTCATCTTCTCAGGGGGTATAATATTACCTTCCACATTGTCTGGCTCAGAGCTGCAAGCAAAAAGAAGGGCCGGGAATAGAATAAAGAGAATTTTTCTCATCTTTACATATCGTTTTTTATACCATTTTATTATGAAGCAAAATTACTTAAAAAACGCGTTATAAATTCATTTTCGAAGAGTTTCAATTAATTCCATCCCCAATATGGCAGATATTCAATTCTTGAAGAGCTTACAGACATATTTAAGCCAGAAGAATATTGCATTGGTAGCGGTTTCAAAAACGATGCCTATTGATTCGATACTTGAAATATATAATAATGGTCAGCGAATATTTGGAGAGAATCGGGCACAAGAATTAGCTGATAAATATGATCAACTACCCAAAGATATTGAATGGCATATGATCGGACATTTGCAAAGAAACAAAGTGAAATTGATCGCTCCTTTCGTTCATTTGATCCATTCGGTAGATAGCTTGCGGTTACTCAAAGAGATCAATAAGCAAGGTACTGTGAATGACCGAATCATAAATTGCCTTTTACAGGTGCATATAGCAGATGAAGAGAATAAATTTGGATTCAGCAGCAGTGAGATCCAAAGGATATTAAACGATGAGGAATTCTCTAAAATGATTCATATCAGAATTGTTGGCATAATGGGCATGGCTACAAATACCAATGATCAAAACAAGGTGCGACAAGAATTTGCAACTCTGACAACCTATTTTAGTAATCTAAAAAAAGAGCATTTTCACAGTGAGAAAAATTTCAAAGAGATCTCAATGGGGATGTCTGGAGATTACCAAATAGCCATTGAAGAAGGAACAACTATGCTAAGGATAGGAAGTTTGCTATTTGGAAAAAGAAAAAAGTAGTTTTTTCGCACTTACATTAGAAATTATATGTACCATTAACATTTTTATTATATTTACGTAATTAATAAAAGAACAAAAAACTCCTTTATGAAAAACTATACTCTACTTTTAACGATTGGGTTTGTATTATTAACAGCAACAAACGGATTTTCCCAATCTTCATCTCAATCAGATGGATGTGCTACTGGCTCTGAAACTCCTACAGTTTATGATTCGGCTCTGGAGGATGATGTTTTTAACCTGATCAATAGTGAGCGGGTTGCAAATGGCAAAACAGTTCTTATTAGAAATACGGACCTTGACAGGGCAGCTCGGTATCATGTACAGGACATGGCCGCTGACAATTACTTTGCTCATACTACATATGATAGTATTGGTGCTGCACTTGTAAAGATCGATACATGCACTAAGAATGTTCGCATAAAGAAATTCTATGCTGATGAAGGGTTATTCCCTGAGGAGACACTTTTTGCAGGTACAGGTACAATTGGTGATGATGCCGCAGATGTGGTTACAGGCCCCTGGGGATGGATAAACAGCACATCAGGACATAAAGAGATCATGTTGAGCAATAACTTCAATGAAGTTGGCGTAGGTTATTTTAAAAGTACCGTTTCAGCTAGTGATCATTACTGGGCAGCTACTTTTGGGTATAGGGCTGGCGTAAATATTGATGTTTTACCCACTTATGCTGCCAATAGCTTTAAAGTCACAACGGCATATCCAAATCCTTTCCGTACAACTACATCTTTCAGTTTGACCGTTTCTAAATCACAGAAAGTTAAGATCGAAGTGTTAGATCTGCTGGGACAAAGAGTATTATTGCTTTACGATAGTCTCTTGACCGCAAATAGTAATCATCAATTTACGATTAATGCAGACCTATTGAATAGCGGGAATATGTACTTCTATAAAATTACCGGGGAAGGATTTCATGAAGTGAGGAAAATATCCGTACAAAGGTAAAAGAATATTTTCCCCACTTAGGCTATAAGTTATTCTACTATCAACTTCTTGGTTGAAACCAATTTTCCTTGATCGTCAGTTAATCCAATCAGATAAATACCTTTATCCAGGTCACTGATATCTATTTGGATTTCGTGATCGTTGATAGACATCTTTAATAGTTGCTGTGCCAACAAATTATAGATCACAACATTTCTAATTCCTTCATATCCTTTGAGAGTAACTGTAATTTCATCCTTTGCAGGATTTGGTGAAATATTGATCTGTTTATCTTTTGCATTGATCGCTTCTACAGCCACCGGAAATGCTTTGACATACTCCACGTAATTGATATTAGTCCAGGATGAATTCATGTTTACCTTAAGTACAGGTGCCGCAATACCATTTGCCCAATATTCATAATAATAGGAAGTATCTGAATTAGAATCTACAGTATCAATACCTTGCATATCTAAAGAGGTATCCATCTCAGTAACTTTACCTCTCAACACATTAAACGTGCCATAAGGGGTGGTCAGGTCCCCCCATCCATCGACATTAATAATCTTAACTATTGTTTCATAATGGTTATAATTCATCAAAGGTAAATTGGCCATAAAAAAAGAAGTTTCAACATCATTGTATCCCATAGAATATGATGTGGAGACGATAGTATCAACGGGAGTATATGTAGCATGAGCTTCATCAAATACACCACTAGGAATACTTCCGCCTCCCCCCAACGCAGATGTATCGATCTTTACAGAAATTCCAAAAAGTTCAAAGTGTGTTGCAGAAGATTTAAAGTAATTGTAGAAGAACATAATAGTATCACCTGTTGCAGAGTCCCTTTCAGCTTCAAACAAAGCTACAGTTGCACCAGTGTGCTGAGCACTGTAAGGTGTAGCGCTGGGTGCTATGTAGTTCATAACAGTTGTATCACTATTAGTAAAAGATGTGAGCTTGGCAAAATCATAGGTACTAGAAGCACCTGCAGCACCGACATCAAGTGAATCATTCATATTCCCCCCCATTCCATTAGTACTGTATAAAATAACGCTTGTACCGGGAATCGGGAAATCACTTTGTGTTAAAGTGATCTGCTGTGCAAATAAGCAAACACTCACTAATAATGTAAGTCCAAGAAGTAATAAATTTTTCATGATAATGATTTAAATGAATACTCTATTTTAAGATTAAGTTTCCAAAAGTAGACACTTATTTCTAGGAAGTCAATTTTTTTTATAATACCACATTGATCATCCTACCGGGTACAATGATCACTTTTTTAGGCGGATTATCCCCAAGGTACTTCCGAACTCCTTCCAGCGCAAGAACTTCTTTCTCTATTTCACTTTCCTCAAGATCTAATGACAGCTCAACTTTTGCTCTTGTTTTACCATTGATCGCCACAGGGTATGTAAAGGAATCTTCCTTTAAGTAGGCGTCATCGTGGGAAGGGTATTTGGTGATCGTAACACTCTCTTTATGGCCTAATAATTCCCATAACTCTTCAGCCAAATGTGGTGCAAAAGGGGCAATTAAGGTCACCAATGGCTCCAATATTGCCCTTTTATTGCACTGTAAAGCGATTAATTCGGTAGTGCATACCATAAAAGCGCTAATAGCTGTGTTAAATGACATCTTCTCTATATCTGAAACAACTTTCTTAATGGTCTTATGAAGGATCTTATACTCCTGTTCAGTGGGTGAATCATCATTTACTTCTATCTGGCCATCTCTGTTAAAGAATAAACGCCAAAAGCGATTCAAAAAGCGAAAAGAGCCGTCTATGCCTTGGGTATCCCATGGCTTGTGTTGATCAATTGGGCCAAGAAACATCTCATATACCCTAAAGGTATCAGCACCAAACTTTTCAATAATGTCATCTGGATTGACCACGTTGAACTTGGACTTGGACATTTTTTCATTTGCCCCAAAACATGTAAATTGGCCCTTATCATTCTTCATAAACTCAAAAGAAGTAAAATTCTTATTCCAAGATTTGAACTTTTCAATATCCAAAAACCCATTTGCGATCAAATTTATATCAACCGGAGTTTGAATTAGCTCCTCCACACTTATTCCTAATTCCTGCAACTCTTTTGGCTGTTGGGCTTGGTTAGAATCGGACAAAAGACCCTCAATAAGATCTGCTGAAATTGCAATTTTTTTGTCGGGATGATAGTAAGTAGAATAGGAGAATGATGTTATCATTCCCTGGTTGATCATCTTTTGAAATGGCTCCTTTATATTTATATAGCCATGATCAAAAAGGAAATGGGTCCAAAAACGGGCATATAATAGGTGCCCTGTTGCATGCTCAGCACCACCCATATAGAGATCTACCTTTTCCCAATATTTTTGTGCATCATTACTTACAAACTCATCACCATTCCGGGGATCCATATAACGTAAAAAATACCAACTCGAACCTGCATAGCCGGGCATTGTGTCACTTTCGATAGCATGACCCTCCTTGGTTTTCCAATCGGCAACTTTTGAGAGAGGGGCTTCTCCGGTTTCGCTTGGCTCATATGAATCCACATCCGGTAATTCCAGTGGCAATTCACTTTCATCCATTGCATATGGGATATCATCTTTATAATAAATTGGGAATGGTTCTCCCCAGTACCTCTGGCGGCTAAAGGCAGCATCTCTTTGTTTGAAATTCACCTTCTTCTCCCCTATTCCCAATTCAACGCATTTATCTATTATCGATTCAATTGCCTCATTGACTGATAAGCCAGTTATAAATCCCGAATTGATCACCTTGCCTTGGGGGTCATCATATGACTCACTAGCAATGTCTCCCCCTTCGATCACCTGTAAGATCTTCAAGTCAAAGTGCTTAGCAAAAGCATAATCACGAGAATCATGTGCGGGAACTGCCATTATAGCCCCTGTGCCATAACCCATTAGGACATACTCTGAGATCCAAATAGGGACATCCTCTTTTGTAAATGGATTGTATGCATAAGAACCTGTAAAAGCTCCTGAGATCTTTTTTACTTCCGTTTGCCTTTCACGGTCAGATCGGCTCTTGGCATATCCAATATATTCTTTGACTGATTCCAGGTTATCTTCTGTAGTGATTTGTTCCACCAGATCATGTTCGGGGGCCAGTACCATAAAAGTAGCTCCAAATATGGTGTCAGGGCGAGTAGTAAAAAAAGGAATGTTGATACTGGGCAGCTCTTCAGCACTCTTCTTCTGCAATTTTTCAGAACTTTGTGGGGACAGATCAAAATGCATTAATCCCCCCTCTGAGCGGCCGATCCAGTTTCGCTGTATCTCTTTCATGGAATCCGTCCAATCCAAATTGTCTAATTCCTGAAGTAAACGCTCAGAATATGCTGTAATGCGTAGAAACCATTGCTTCATGGATTTTCTGATCACAGGATGCCCTCCTCTTACCGATAATCCATCTTTAATTTCATCATTCGCCAATACGGTCCCAAGAGAAGGACACCAATTAACGTCACCATGAGCCAAATAAGCAAGGCGGTAATTAAGTAAGATGGTTTGTTGCTCTTTTTCAGACATTCCACCCCATTGCTCTGAGTTAAATGTCTCTGTATGCTTGCATGAGGCATTGACCTTTTGGTTGCCATTTTCCTTGAAAACTGATATCAGGTCCTCAATATTCTCAGCTTTATCAGTATCAGTATTGTACCATGAGTTAAATAGCTTTAAAAATATCCATTGGGTCCACTTATAATAGTAGGGATCACAAGTCTGCACCTCACGATTCCAATCATAACAAAAGCCAATACTCCTTAATTGTTTCTTATATCTTTCAATATTTTTTTCCGTTGTTTTCGCAGGATGGGTCCCGGTTTGAATTGCATATTGCTCTGCAGGAAGACCATAAGCGTCAAAACCCATTGGATGTAATACATTAAAACCGCTGTGTCGTTTATATCGTGCAAAGATATCTGAAGCGATATATCCCAGTGGGTGGCCAACATGCAAGCCTGCTCCTGAAGGATATGGGAACATATCTAAAATATAGAATTTGGGCTTATTTTGATCTAATGAAACTTTGTATTGCTCCTTCTCCTCCCAGATCTTCTGCCACTTTTTCTCAATTGTGTTAAAATTATACTCCATTTACTATATCGCATTTCAATACATAGACGTGCAAATTTAACGCAACTATTCTCAACATAAAAATAGTAGTGCCATCTTTATTGTCTGGGGGAGATCAATGTGATCAACAAATTGGACTTTAAAGGCAAAGATTAATCCTGTATCAAAAGCTTTCCGCTTGAAAGTAGCCCTTGCTCAGAAGTAATATTGAAGAAATACAATCCTTGAGGCAACAAATTTCTTTCGATAACTAATTCAAGCTGTCCATTTAAAATTAATCCTTTGGGAAGCACGAACCTATTCACTTGCATACCTATTGAATTATACAAAGAGAAGGTAATTTCGCTACTCTTGCCCAATAAAGGATCTGACCATAAAAGGGTTGTGCTCTTATTAAATGGATTTGGGTATATAGTCAACTCTTGCAGCGATGATAGATCATCGATAAAATTCAACCATTTACCGGTATTAAAAGTCCAGGGATTTGGAACATTGTTAACAATAAGGTCATTTTTATAGAAATCTTGAGCGGAAGTAACCTCTGCGGTATAAGTAGCATTGGAAGTAAAATCACTATGAGTCAACACAACAGTATCAGAGGTACAATTCCATGTTGAGGTCCATCCCGCAGGATCAGGCGCGCAAGCAAAAGTAAAGGTGCCCCTGTTAATTGTTTCAGAAAAAATAACTGTTATCTTGGCATTCTTCGCTACCCCGGTATCATTATCAGCCGGGGATGTAAATACAATAAATGGAGGGTCATCCACTAATCCTGAATCAACCACTTGAAACATATCCAGACCAGCTTCTACTAAATGCCCCGGAGCTCGGTCAGCTGTGGAAGCAATAAGCTGCATTGTACTCCCTGGGACCATGAAATCGCTCACTTTAATATTTACAAGTTTCCAACCGGTATTGGAAGTTAGTGGGTCGTAATAGGTTTGGGTCACATTTTCCAATACTACAAAATTTGTCCCATCATACAATTTAATGATCAAAGAATCATTAGGTGCCGATCCTCCTCCAGAATTGAAGAACCATCTATGAAAACTAATATAAGGATCACTATAGGAGGATAGGTCAAATACCGGAGAGGACAATACTGTGATTCCATTATCAACATCATCATCACCAGCACTACCACCACCATTTCCGGTTATATAACACTCATCTCCATAATCTGTAGTTACATCTAAGTCCGGATTGCAAGTATATCCATTAAAAGCTGTTCCCACAGGTTCTCCTCTTTCCCAACTCCCGACAAAAGCATTTCCCGAGACAATCCATCCAAAATTAAACATGAAATCATCATAATAACCCTCATGTAATTGAATCACTATAGTACCTGTTGAGCTATCAATAATTTGATCAGTGATCACATTTGTAATATACCCCCATTTACCTGCATATACCGTATAGATACCACCATATACCGGACTCAAAGAAAAATTACCACTTGCATCGGTTGCTGTGGAATATGGCAATGATGAAGTAGTAATCACTATTTCTGCATTAGGTATCGGTGTACAGTCAAGGGCGTTAATAACCTTACCGGAGACAGCATAGGTTGTCATTTCTGTTAATTGCACATCTAGAGTAGTAACAATGCCATGATCAAGGGAAACTCCATTTACAGTTTTTGACAGATAACCGGCTTTTGAAAAGGTAACCGTGTAAGTGCCTGAGTCAGCAATTCCTAATTTATAATCTCCAACTATTGTTGAATTTCCTTTTACAGCAGTTAGGGATATTTCAACCAGCACATTGTTCACGGGATTTAAAGTAAGTGCATTTGTAACCTTCCCTTCCAGATAACAAGCCCGAACATATTGAGGGGTAAGGATATAGAGTCCATTTTCAATATCCGCAGCTAGTATATTTTCTGAAGGCAAGAAAGGATAAACACCCCAACATCCATTAAATCCATCCCCAGAATAAAATGGAGAAGTGTCATAGTTGCCTACTTCAACTAGGTTGTCTGGTTTATTACCATCAACGATAGTAACGCCATCCCGGTAATATGAGGTTACCAAAAAATCATTCAAAACAACTGTATTATGAGGGATCACATTTAATCCCGGGCTGGATTGAATTCTGTCAATTTCAGTTATATTGCCAAAATCAGAGACGTCGTATGCTGCAATGAAAGCTCCCGGTTTCTCATCGGTAGTAAAAAGAGTCTGGTTGTTATCAGAAGGCCAAACATTATGGGTAAAGTTATGGGGGGTGGTCTTAGTCCCCATTACTGACAAACTAGATTTATTGGTCACATCAACTGCAGTGAACCTGCCTAAGTAGATCTCCCCTCCCCACATTGTGTCTCCTCTCACGTAACCATCATGCAAGTAGGTACCATACTTACCCACATATACCGGATTCCAAGGATCACTATTTACGTCAAGTATAATAGCTCCTGTGGCGCCAGACACATTGCTTCCAAATAAATAGGCGAACCCATTTTCATCAATATATATATTATGTACAGTGGTTAATCCCAGCGTATCGCCATCCCACCATTTATGGCTAATGGAGACAGGGATATTTCTAAGATCAATGATGTGCATGCCACTATCTTGTTCATTGATAACATAGGCATAATCTCCCCATGTCTTCAGGTCCCTCCAAATGGTTGATGGCCCCGGTATAAAAAAGATCTCATTGGGAGTAGCTGGTACTGTGACATCAACAATGGACACACCATTATACACTCCCACCAGCGCATATTCATTTCCAGAGGTATCCACATACCCCCATACATCACTCAAATCCTGCGCATAGTTTAAACTTCCTGCAAGGGATAAATTCTTTTGCGCAAAGCTGCCTGTATATGTTAGCATGCATAAAAAAGCCACCATTATGGCAGAAAATATTGTTTTATTTATTTTCATGGTTAGTGGTTATTAGTATTTAGATATACCAAATATACGGAATTGTAAATTGATAAACTAGAATAATCTGGTGTAGTTGTCTGGAGGGCTTAGTCCAATATTTCAAATTTTCCGGCAGCCACTATCTCTTTATCAAGAGTTAAATTGAAAAAGTAGAGCCCTTGAGCCAAGTTCTCACGGGAGATCTCAACTTGCATTCCTGAACCTGATATTTCAGTGTTTCTTACGATGGATTCGTTTGTAATGTGCATTACATTTCTACCAAGTAAATCATAAATAGCAAGGTCCAATTGCTGAATCATTTCGTGTTGTGTATTGCTAAGATTATGAATAGTGATGATAGTGTAATCATTAAATGGATTTGGCGATATCGAAACAGTAATATTGCCACCCTGATCGCTATTATTGGCAATGCCGATCTTTGCAGAGTCAATGATAGCAACCATATCTACGCCTGCTTCACATAATTGCTTCAATGACATATCAGCAGAAACTTCAAAGATCAATTGCATGTCAGGGGTAGAAGGAAGTAGTCCTGTAAGTTTGATGAACCTGCTGATCCACTGGCTCATTTGTGTTGTATCTGCTCCTATTCTTGCGATAACCACTTCATCGATACCATTTGTCATTTTGATGAGCATGCTATCATTTGCCAAAATATCTGAACTATCATAATTGGCGAACCAGGTGCTGCAACTCAAATAGGGTTTTTCGTATCCTGACAGGTCAAATTTTGGAGATGTCAATACTACTACTCCATCTATCAAAAAATCATAGGGACCACCATTTCCTGTAACATAGCACTGGTTTGAGATATCATCTGGCACATCGTCTCCGGGATTAAAAAGAGGGGTTCCTGGGAAGTTGGTACTATCCGGATCAGCCCTTTCCCAAAGCCCACCTAAATAGGTAGTTCCAGCTGTAGTCCAACCCAAATCAAACGTAAAGTCATCATAGATACCGTTAGACAATAGTATTGTAAAATCATTAGTCAGGTCATCTACCGATTTGTTTGTCAAACTGCCTGTTTTCGTCCCCCAAACAGCCGCGTGTAAATTATAGGTATCATAATACACATTATTGATAGTAAAGTTTCCTCCCATATCGGTGGTTGCATAAAGAGTACATAGATCACTTGTTATCAAAACATTACCACTCTCCACTGGAGAAAGATCATCTGCCATTAAGACCTGGCCTGTTAAGGTCGTTTTTGGCAAACCAAACAAAACCACATCCAGATAAGTAATACTATCATTTTGAAGTACTACTCCACTAATTGTCTTTGTGATAAAACCACTTTTCGAGAACCTGACATCAAAAGTACCCGCATCTGCCCAGCCTGTTTTATATTGACCTAATAGGTTTGACGTTTCATTAGCGGTGGTTGAAATGATCTCTAACAATACATTATTTATGGGTGCACTTGTTACAGAATCGGTAATGGTCCCCTCAAGATAGCATGCACGAATATACTGAGGTGACAAAATGTGCAAACCTTCTTCAATATCAGATACCAAAAGAATGCCTGAAGGCAAAAATGGGTAAACGCCCCAATCCCCATTAAAACTGCTTCCTGAAATGGGCGATGTATCATAAAAACCAATCTCTATAAGGTTATCAGGGTACTTAGCATCGACAATTGTCACTCCGTCTGTATAATAAGAGGTGATCAGGTAATCGTTTAAATAATGTGTATTATGTGGGATCACATCATAATGGATATCATGTATGGATTGATAGCGATCAAGCTCTTGAATATTACCAAGATCAGATACATCATAAGAAGCTATGAAGGCGCCGGGTTTTTCATCCGTGGTAAAAAGGGTATTTCCATTA
This sequence comes from uncultured Chitinophagales bacterium, assembly GCA_964572485.1. GTDB lineage: Bacteria > Bacteroidota > Bacteroidia > Chitinophagales > CAZNGA01 > CAZNGA01. The sequence goes on along the minus strand of CAZNGA010000021.1, from coordinate 14,592 downwards.
TCAGAGAGCCAACAATTATGGGTAAAACTATGGGGTGTGGCATGAGTAGCCAAAATAGATGGGTTCGCTTTATCACTCACATCAACAGCAGAAAACCACCCATTATACACTTCACCACCCCAAAGGGTATCACCTCTTACAAAACCATCATGAATATAATTACCGTATGCTCCTACATATTCAGGGTTCAAGGGGTTGCTGTTGAGATCCAAAATTATGGCCCCTTCACCTGCCACCAAATTACTACCGAACAGATAACAAAATCCATTCTCATCAATCCACAAATTATGGGCAGATGAAAGGCCTAAGGTGTCAGCCCACCACGAAAAAGAAATGCTATCCGGTAAGTAAGCAAGATCAATTATCAACATCCCGCTATCCTTTTCATTAGTAGCATAGGCATAAGTGCCCCATGTCATCATATCTCGCCAAATTGATGGTGGCCCAGGTATAAAAAATAGTTCTTTGATTGAGGTAGGTGTATCAACATCAACTATAGAAACTCCATTATAAACACCAACCAAAGCATATTCACGGCCGGCAGTGTCAACATAGCCCCAAACGTCGCTCAAAACATTGCTATAGTGTAAGCTATCGACATAAGTAATATTCTTCTGAGCAAATGACAAAGAGGTTCCAAATAGCAATAATATTGAAAAAATGCTCTTTACAAGGGCAGTTTTAGGATATTTCATAAATAGTAAGGGGTCTGATGATATAATTATATAAAATTAGGCATAATATGGCACTTTTGCCAAAAGGAGCATGTCATGGCAGTATAATTTTATTATAAACATAATAGAATGATTTTTGAATCGCTTTCAATCATTGAGTTGGATATTTTTCTTAATTTAGCCGCTTAATTTCCAATAAATGGTCTATCAAGCAGGGAAAATTTCTCCGAAGAAATCCCGACCCACATATTTTTATGCAATATTAAGCATCTCCTTAGTGCTGTATATGCTCGGTCTGTTAGGCCTTATAATGTTCCATGCAAATAAATTATCAGATTACTTTAAGGAGAACATCCAAATTTCGATCATTCTAAAAGATAATGTAAAAGAAGCTGACATCGCACAGTTTAAGAGCCGATTGGATGCAGAACCTTTCCTAAAATCTTCAGAGTATATTTCAAAAGAAGATGCAGCAAAGAAATTCATGGAACAGAACAAAGAGGATTTTGTTGAGTTTCTGGGTTATAACCCTTTGTATGGATCCATTGATCTTTTTTTGCATGCTGAGTATGCCAACGATGATAGCTTGAGCAATATTGAACAACAGATTATGGGTAATGAACTGGTGCGAGAGTTTTCCTATCAAAAAGGGATTGTCACTGCCATCAATCATAATGCAAAAAGGATCGGACTTATCTTGATTGCTATCAGTGTTGTACTACTCATTATTGCTATTGCCTCTATTGATAGTACCACACGTCTTGCGATGTACTCTAACCGATTCCTAATTAAAAGCATGCAGCTTGTTGGTGCTACCAGATGGTTTATAACACGTCCATTTATTTCAAGGAGTATCATCAATGGCTCAATAAGTGGTATTGTTGCAGGCATTTCTTTGGCAGGCACCTTGTATTATGCGCAAATTCAAATCCCTGAATTAGTAGAGCTCTGGGATATCCAGAAGTTGAGTGGTTTGTTCTTATTTATTTTCCTAATTGGGATATTGATTTCATGGTGGAGCACTCATAGATCTGTGAAGAAATACATCAAAATGAAACTAGAAGATCTTTATTAAAAAGGTTTATTTATATAATATTAATTGTAATATAGGGTTATCAAGTTAGTATAGATTGAATGATAGCTATTGTATCCAGTAATTTAGAATAAAAATAGAATATGAAAAATAATGATCCTGAAAAAACGAAATTGATCTTTAATAAGCAGAATTATCTATTAATGATCGTAGGGGTGATCTTTATCTTTGTTGGATTCATGTTAATGATTGGAGGTAAAAATGAGGACCCGAATGTATTTGATGCCAATGAACTTTATAGTTTTAGGAGAATCACTCTAGCTCCTATTATTGTAATGATCGGATTTGTCATTGAAGTATTCGCCATTTTCTTTAAGGCGAAAGATAAGAACCCATCTTAAAGAACCACTTCCGTCCAAAGTAACATGACAATAATTGAAGCAATAATTCTTGGTCTTATACAAGGTTTAACTGAATTCTTGCCTGTAAGCAGTAGTGGGCATATTGAACTTGGTAAAGTATTATTTAATGTTGAAACCGCTGATAATTTAACCTTTTCGATCGTAGTGCATGGTGCCACTGTACTAAGTATAATTGTTATATTTTATAAAGATCTTTGGCAATTGATCGCTGGAGTTTTCAAGTTCTCCTGGAATGAAGAAACAAAATATACAGCAACGATCGCCCTTTCTATGATCCCTGTTGGAATCATTGGCGTATTTTTCGAGGATCAAATAGAGCAATTGTTTAGTGGGCGGGTTTTATTTGTGGGATTCATGCTTTTAGTAACTGCACTCATCCTTTTTCTGACAAAATATGGTAGTAATGAAAAAAAAGATATTGGGTTTCGGCAAGCATTCATCATTGGTATAGCTCAAGCGATTGCCATTATTCCCGGTATTTCTCGGTCAGGTTTCACCATTGGCACTGCCCTTCTTTTAGGAATTGATAAGGAAAAAGCCACGCGCTTTTCCTTCATAATGGTATTGGTCCCGATACTTGGTGCTACGGTATTAAAAGCGAAAGATCTCATGGGATCTTCTGAGGCAATGCAGACAGAAATGGCCCCACTGATCGCAGGTTTTATTGGTGCCTTCTTTTCAGGACTTCTTGCCTGCAAATGGATGTTATCACTTGTTAAAAAAGGAAAGATCATTTACTTTTCAATATACTGTTTACTATTAGGCCTTATCGCCATTATCTCAACCATGATTTAGGCATAATTATTGAGCAGTAATCCCATATTGAGGATAAAAAAGCAGTCTTGAAGCAAAATAAAGAATATGACTTTGAAAAAGGGGCTACCTTATTGATCAATAAACCCCTTGAGTGGACTTCATTTGACGTTGTAAAAAAGATCCGAAATCTTGTAAGAGCCAAAGTTGGCCATTCAGGAACCCTAGATCCTTTGGCTACAGGGTTATTGATTATTTGTACAGGCAAATTCACCAAAAATCTATTTAATTATCAAGGGCTTGATAAAGAATATTCAGGTAAAATGTGCTTGGGTGCAACCACTGCATCCTATGATAAAGAAAGTTCTGTATCAGAAGAATATCCCCTGGAGGGAATCAATGATCAATTGATCATTGCCACTGCAAAAAAATTTGTTGGCAAGATCAGCCAGGTACCACCAAAATTTTCAGCTATTAAGTTGAAGGGGGAACCTTTATACAAATTAGCAAGGGCTGGGAAGGCTCCGGAGCCCGATCCTCGTGAAGTTGTTATCCATGAGTTTACTATTACGGATATTCAACTTCCGTATGTCTCTTTTAGTGTAAAATGCAGTAAAGGGACATATATAAGATCACTAGTTCATGACATGGGAAAAGGTATGAACAATGGGGCGTATTTATCAGAACTTTGCAGAACAAGCATTGGGGATTTCCAATTAAAAGATGCCTGGGAACTGGATGATTTTATTACTTTTATCCAAGCTAACAGATCGACAAATGAACATTCATAGGGATCTCGATACATTACCGGAATTTCAGAATTCAGTTATCACGGTTGGAACTTTTGACGGTATTCACAAAGGCCATCAGGAGATCATCAAAAAGTTGACTGCGTTGGCTAAAGAAATAGATGGAGAAAGTCTGGTCGTAACTTTTCATCCACATCCTCGCTCCATAATATATCCTGAGGATGATTCTTTAAAGTTGATCAATACATTGGAGGAAACAACTAATATCCTTGGCCAGTATCCAATAGACCATTTTATCATTGCACCATTTACAAAGCAATTTTCCGAAATTTCTGCTGAAGAATATGTTAAGACTTTCTTGGTGGAGAAATTTCATCCAAAGAAAGTAGCTATTGGTTATGATCATCATTTTGGTAATGGAAGAAATGGGGGTATTCAGCTTCTTGAGGATCTTGCACCCTCATTTGGATATGAAGTTGAAGAGATCCCAAAAAAAGTTGTTGATGATATCTCCGTAAGCTCCACAAAGATCAGGGAAGCAATCAGTACAGGAAAGGTAGAAATTGCAAATTCGATGCTGGGCTACCTATTTACAATGAAAGGGCTAGTTGTAAAGGGGAATCAAATTGGACATTCATTAGGGTTTCCTACTGCAAATATTGAAATAGAGGATAGTAGTAAGATCATTCCTTCTGATGGTGTTTATGCAATTAAAGTAATGTGTGACGGTCAAGAGTATAATGGCATGTTGAACATTGGGTATCGCCCCACATTCGACGGTAGCAAAAAAACCAATGAGGTACATATTTTTGATTTTACCAAAGGTATTTACAATAAAGAAATAAGGATTGAATTAGTAAAGCAAATAAGAAAAGAGCAAAAATTCAAAGACACAGAAGCCTTAAGACAACAACTTATTTGTGATAAAGAGATGGTTTTGGGAATATTATCCTAATTTTCATTAATTTCATACTAAATCAAAGATCATGAAGCATCTAATTTTATTATGTATTCTGATATCTTTTAGTTCGCTTACTAATAGGGCTATTTGCCAGGGGATATCAATAGAACTTGATACATTTATGTTTAAGGATGGATATTTTGAGGAAATAGATGAGGCAGCAAAAACTCCTGATGATGTATTATATCTGAATCTAAGTATGGGGCACCCTAAATGGAAAAAAATTCCGGAACAAGCTTTTGCCTTTAAGAACCTTATACGACTTGACTTATCCTATAATCAAGTAGCAGGTGTAAGCGAAAAAATCGGCACATTATCCCATTTGGAGTATCTTAATTTAAACGGCAACCACTATCTCACCAACATTTCAGATGAAATAGCAAAATTAGAGAAATTAAAAGAGTTGCATCTAAAGGATAATCGGATGTCAGAAGAAAAGATCGAAAAACTAAAGACCCTCCTCCCAAATTGTAAGATAATATTGAACTAAAGGAGATTATTTCTTGTCTTTTGGCAGATGTAAGATCTTATAGGTCATTTCCTTTAGCAGCTCTCCCTCTTTTACATTTACATTGTTGATCCCCTTCATTCTCAGGTCATATTCTTGGAGAATATCGATAACATTTTCTGTTTGAGCTAGGGTATAATTATGTCCGGCCACCTTATAATCTTTTACGAAATAAGGGTTGACCTTTAATATTCCGGCTAGTTCCATGTCAGAACTGCCTCCGTGAAAATGATATCTATATATAGAACTATAGAATCGAAAAAGAGAACCAATGATAATCACTACAGGATTGCCTTTAGGGTTATTGATGAAGTACTCAACGATCCTATTTGACCTAAGCACATCTTTGCTTCCAAGGGCATTTTGAAATTCAAATACATTATAATCCTTGCTGATCCCAATCAATTGTTCAACAATATCCACGTCAATTTCCTGACCTTCCGAAACATTCAAAGTTAATTTGTCCAGTTCATTGGTAATTTTCGAAAGATCGCTACCCAAATAATCTGCAAGTAACATGGTAGCTTTTGGAGTGATGCGATAATTCAATTTCTGAAGATACTCAGCTATCCATGAAGGGATCTTATTTTCATAGATCTTTCCAGAAGTGAAAACAAGTGCCTTCTTTGAAATGACCTTTGCAAATTTTGTCCTCTTATCAAGTTTTTTATTCTTATAACACAGGACAAGGAGGGTAGACTTCAATGGGTTCTCAACATAAGTAAGTAATTTCTCCAACCCCTTTATTTGTTGAGCTTCCTTTACGATAACCACCAAATAATTAGACATCATTGGAAAACGCTTCACCATTTCCAGTAGATCTATGCCATTAATATCTTTTCCATATAGGATGGTAAGATTAAAACTCTTTTCCTCTTCTGTTAATACATTGTCCTCAATAAAATCAGCAATTCTATCAATATAATAGGATTCTTCCCCCTCAAGTAGATAAATGGGGTGATAGATCTTTTTCTTAAGATCACTTATTATGGCATCATATGAATCCATCCTTTATTATTTATTAAAATCCTAATTTGCCATCCAACCAGCAACCTAGCCATCAATAACAGTTACTGAGTCTCCAATATTAATATTTGCACTCTTTAAAACTGTACACGTAATACCGCCCCGTAGCTTTGGAGTAAGTGCTTTTTGTAATCCGGCATGCATTCCTTCCATCCGTGAGCAAGGAGCGCATGGACCTGTTACCAGCAATTCTAATTCACCAATATGTATCTGTTTGTCCAGCAGATCTTCAAATAATATCCCTTCCACCATGAGATTTGCTCTCCTGGTGGTCCATGGCAATTCTGCTTTCAACTCCTCACATGCTTCTTTCCAGCAGTCCTTACTGATAACAGTAACTTGTCTTTTCCCTGGATTTCCCCTGATATCATTTTCCACTCCGGATTCAGTTGTAACAGAAGCCGCATCCAACAAGATCATTGGTGCACCAAAGTCTTCTTTCTTTGCAATACCTGCTAAATTTCCCATACTATTTAAATATCTATTATTAATTAGAAATTACTTCCTATATTTCGAAATATACTCTTCAACTTCTGGAATACCTCCCTGAAGAATTAAATACCCGTTACTGGGTTCACGCTCGGTTATCTCTCTGTGTACTGGTGTAAGCATGATCTTCTTAACTTCCTCAAGATCATTTGTTTGGGCTAATGCCCATCCAAGTTTGACATAGGCAACCTCAGGCAACATATTTGCGGCAGGGATAATGCCAAGGTCCATCATTTCCCTTCCTGTTTCATATACATACATCTGCACATATCCCCATAGTGTTTGCACTGTCATATAAACAGCGATGTTCTTATCCCTTGCCCTTTCCAATGATTTGTATACATGTTTATTGACATGCCCTAAGCCTGTTCCTGCAATAACAATACCCTTATATTCATTATCAACCAATGAATCGATGACATCAGGTTGCATATTGGGGTAATAATATACGATTCCCACCTTCTCCTCAAAGACAGCATTGATGATCACATTCTTATCTGATCTTCTTTTACTATAATCAGAGCGTAAGGGGGTTATTTTTGACTGATCCACCATTGCTGTAGGAATATCACCGATGGTTCTAAATGTAGATCGATAACTGGAATGCATCTTACGAACACGGGTCCCTCCATGGAGTAATCCATACTCATCAGATGTGGGGCCAAACATACAAACCAATACTTCTGCAATATCGCTCTGAGATGCTGTGACAACACTATATATCAAATTGAGTGCTGCATCTGATGATGGTCTATCGCTGGACCGTTGAGAACCTACAAGAACAATGGGAACCGGAGTATTTTGTACCATAAAAGAAAGGGCAGCTGCGGTGTGGTGCATTGTATCGGTGCCATGTCCAATAATAATTCCATGCACTCCTTTCTTGATCTCCTTGCCTATCTCTTCAGCGATGATGATCCATTGTTCAGGGCCCATATTCTCACTAAAAACCCCAAATAACTTTTCTGTTTCCAGGTTACAGTAATCTGCAAGTTCAGGTACAGAGCCATAAAGTTCGCCCGGGGTAAAAGCAGGGATAACGGCACCTGTTCTGTAATCTAGTCGACTTGCAATGGTACCACCGGTGCCGAACAATTTAACTCTGGGTTTATCAGGGTCACGGGGGAATTCTTTTTCCGGTATTTTATATTCCGCTTTTCTAAGTTCTCCAACAATAATATCCTTTACCTTATTTGATGCAATTCCAACATTATATCCTGAAGGTAATTTCAAGACAATATGGTCAGCATCTGCCTTTTCCGCCCTTGGCAATATCAACCCTTGATAAACCCCTTGCTTAGTAATGATCTCGACAGAGCTCCATACTACGGCTTTATGTCGCTGTAAGAGTTTTAGCGTTATCCCTCGATACCCTTTATATAATTCCTTATTATCTTCTTTCAAAATAATAACTATTTTTTATCTAATGAGACCCTTTTATCTTTTCTCTTTACCTTCCCAAGCTCTATGATATCAGCTACTTCGCTTCCGTTTACTCTCCCCTCTGCTTTCTTCATGATAACTCCCATCAACAATTTCTTATAATTCCCCGGATCATAAAGCTGCAAAGATGCCATCTCTTTTTCTGACTCCTTAATAATACCAGTCAACTCTTTAGATGAGCAGGGTTTGGGAATACCATCTTTCGAAAATTTCCCCAACTCAATACAATTCATAAGAGCTCTGTATATCCCATCTTTAACTAGATCTCCACTATTATACAGGGAGAATATCTCTTTAAGGATTGGTTCCTCGATGATACTTATTTTCTTTCCTCTTTTCTTTAACCTCTTCATAAATTGGATAATGACCACTGATGATAAAATAGGATCTACTTTTTCCTCATTCACAAGATATTCAAAAAACTGGCTAAACTTTGATATTGTCAAAGGGATAATAACATCCTCAGGAACTCCTAATTTGCGATACATTTTCTCACGATTCCAATAGTTTTTTGGCACAGATAAGGCAAGTTCCTTGATCACCTCACCGGAGATCAACTTGGGAGGGAGATCAGTGTCAGGATACATCCTGCCAGGGCCGGGAAGTATTCTCTCAAACCCGTCGGTTCCGTCACTAAGGGCTTGTCTTGTTTCAGATGGCACTCCTAAAGCCGCTTCTCTTGCCCGGATCACAATTTCTTCAACTGCAGTTTTGAGATCTCTTTTACTCCCCCAGACTAATATAATTGCATCCTTATTTGTATTATCGCTCAGGGTTTTCACTTCATTCCATTCAGTTGAAGTGATGCTTTTCTCAGGATCATCAAAACAAATAATATTTGGCAAAGAAGTTAAACAAGCAATTACCCTGACGCGATCTGATATCTCTTTAGCAAAAACAGTATTGGTTTGAGTTTGCCATTGAAGTAAACCATGAAATCCTTTTAATACGACACTCTTAACGAACCCACCATTTTCTATGCATGATCTAATGGGCTCAAAATCAGTTTTCCTTAATGGTTCCGTGACATCACTATCAGCATATTGCATATTTTCAGTGGTGATCTTTCTTTTCTTCAACTCATCTTTCAACTTCAGCAAATTCCATTGCCTCATCGCCTCATTATAAGTTAATAGTGGAATTTCCTTAATACTTGAAACACCTTTGATCTCAGCACGCGTACCGCCTCTCACACTGACATTGACATCTTGTCTGGAAGCCCCATGTCCTGTACGAACCATCCCCGTGCTTCTTGCTGCTCTTCTTATCAGTTCACATACCTCTGCAACTTCAGCTGGAGTTTTCATATCAGGAGCTGTGACCGTTTCTATCAATGGCATGCCCAACCTATCGGTAAACCAGATTCGTTTATGACCTACATCGCCTCTTTCCCTGCACGAATCCTCTTCAATAGAGACTTGAATGATGGTGATCTCTTTCTCCTTATAAGGAATCTTGCCATTCACACAAAAGATGGCCGTCCTCTGAAATCCTGTTGGAATACTACCATCCAAATACTGCTTCCTTGCAATGTGTAATTCATCAACCACGGTAGTTTTAAATAATAATCCAATGCTAATTCCAATATTGAGTGCATCGTCATTCATCATGAATGGAGGTGTATCATCCATTTCATATGTACAAACAGAATGGTGATTGATACGATATATAATATCTTTTCGTGTCTTATATTCCATCAATGCAGTACCATCATATTCACCCAGTTCTGAGAGTGTTGGACGCATGTGCCGTAGTAGTTCTGCATCATACTCCCTACTATATTTACCAGCAGGGCATCTGCAAAACAATTTTTTATCGGTTAAAAGTTGTTGATGGACCTCCAATCCCGACATGAAACCAATCTTTTCATAGTCCTTTGGTTTCATTTCCTCGAATGCTTTAAACACAAAATCGGTCATAGCCATTTTCTTTATAAACCTTAATTTTAAGCGTATCAAAGATATCAAAATCATTTGGCTTGTTCAACAGTTATTGAGATAGAATCCAATCAGTTTGCTATTAATGGTGGGGTGATCACTTTGCGTGTAACTTTTTGGTGTAAACTGTTTTGGCAAGTGGGCAAAATTTGTTGTAATTTGACTCCGGGGGGAAGGAAGGGGGGCCCCCGCATACTATTTTTATATTACATATAATTCATTTTAAATTAGAGACTTACTCTCTTTTCTCATCAAATAGTCTCCCCCACCCTACAATTATTCCTTTTTAGATATTTGGTGTCTGGTATTTTAATAATATTTTTACATAAATACCAAAGTAATGGAACAAGAAGGGAATGGTCACAAAATCAAGGTCATAATTGAAGATAATAAGCAACTTGTATTTGATATTATCAGGAAGAAATATGTAGTATTGACCCCTGAGGAAAATGTCAGGCAACACTTCATCCTATTTCTTATCAATGAAAAACAATATCCCAGATCACTGATAGCCGTGGAAAAAGGGATATCCTACAATCAAATGCAAAAGAGATTTGACATTGTTGCATTTAATAATCAGGGCGCTCCATGTGTAATGGTCGAATGTAAGGCGCCCGAAGTTAAAATCACTCAAAAGACCTTTGATCAAATTGCACTATACAATATGAGTCTCAAAGTCGATTACCTTGTTGTAACCAATGGCACTGTGGAATATACATGTAAGATCGATCACACCAATAAGAAGTATGAATTTCTCAAGGAACTGCCCTCCTACAGTGATCTGCAGCTGTAACAAAGCATTTTCCTACTGATCCGGATCCAAAGGCAATCCTTTGCATGAGTTTGCTGATGACAACACAACCATTGTATGCATTCTGCCTAGTTCCTTATTCTCACCCAATTTATTTAAGATGGCCTCATAGGAACTATTGTTCTTAGTGATCACTTTTACTATATAATCATATTCCCCGGCTAACCTATGGCACTCAACTATCCCATCAATATTTTGTATGGAATCATTGAAATGATCATGGGCAGTCTCTCCGCTATCACTCATTGAAATCAGTAAATAGCATTGCATTTCTAATCCAACCGACGAGGGATTAATTTTGGCGGAATAACCAGAAATTATAGATGCTAGTTCTAACTTTTTAACTCTCTCAAGGGTTGAAGCGGTAGATAATCCAATTTTCTCAGAGAGATCAAGATTGGTGATCTTACCATTCTCTCCAAGGAGTTTTAGTATCTCAAGATCTGTTTTATCAAGTTTACTCGACACGTTCCTATTGATTTTGGAAATTCGTTGTTACATCCAAATTTATAATTTCTTCAATATTTATGCTACTTTTATTTGTAAAATTTACAAGAGATCATATTTCAATCCAATGAAAAAGATACTGATAGCTAATAGAGGGGAAATCGCGTTACGCATTATCCGGTCGGCCAAAGAATTGGGAATTGGAACGGTCGCTATTTATTCCGAAGCCGATAGAGGTGGGTTACATGTGAGACACGCAGATGAAGCAGTTTGTATTGGGCCGCCGCCTTCTGCAGATTCCTATCTTCAGGGAGAAAAGATCATCAAGATATGCAAAGAGGTCAAAGCTGATGCAATTCATCCGGGATATGGCTTTCTGGCGGAAAATGCAAACTTCGCAGATATGGTCACTAAAGCCGGGCTTATTTTCATTGGCCCCTCACCTGAATCTATTCGAGTTATGGGAGATAAGCTTGCAGCTAAAGCTGCTGTATCCAAGTACAATATCCCAATGGTGCCTGGGATGGATAAAGCAATAACAAATATTGAAGAAGCAAATGAAGCAGCAAAAAAGATCGGATTCCCCATCTTGATCAAAGCGGCAGCAGGAGGTGGAGGTAAGGGTATGCGAATTGTCGAAAAACCGGATGAACTTAAAGAGAACATGGAAAGGGCAATAAGTGAATCAAAGTCGGCTTTTGGGGATGGATCCGTATTCATTGAAAAGTATATCTCCTCACCCAGGCATATTGAAGTGCAAATATTAGGCGATGATCATGGCAATATAATTCACTTATTCGAACGGGAATGTTCCATTCAAAGACGCCATCAAAAAGTGGTAGAAGAATCACCTTCCGCAATTATCTCTCCTAAAATGCGTGAAGAAATGGGGAAAAGTGCTGTTGAAGTTGCTCGTGCTTGTGATTATTCAGGCGCCGGAACTGTTGAGTTCTTAGTGGATGAGAAAATGAATTATTATTTCCTTGAAATGAATACAAGGCTACAGGTCGAGCATCCTGTTACTGAACTCATCACTGGCACTGATCTTGTAAAAGAACAGATCAAGATCGCTGATGGCGAGGTCATGACATTGACACAAAAAGACCTGAAAATAAATGGTCATGCCATTGAATTAAGGGTCTATGCAGAAGATCCATATCATGATTTCTTACCTGATGCGGGAATGATCACCCATTATGAAAACCCTCAAGGTGTGGGGGTAAGAGTTGATGACGGCTATAATACCAATATGGAAATCCCAGTATATTACGACTCTTTGATATCGAAGCTTATTACCTATGGCAAAGACAGAGAAGAAGCACTTCAAAGAATGAGAAGAGGTATCAAGGAGTACACCATATCAGGAGTAAAAACGACCCTTCCCTTTGGGGAGTTTGTGATGAACCATAAAGCATTTATATCGGGTAAATTTGATACTCACTTTGTGGCTACCCATTTTCAAGATCAGCCCACTATTGGTGATGAACTGGAGGAGGGTATGATCGCAGGGTTAGTGGCTTCCAAGTTGTTAGATTCAAAAACGACTTTAGAACCTATGTCAAAACCTGATATTGCTGATAATAATTGGACTAGAAGAAAGTATATTGAATGATGATCAAAAAGATCAGTTTAATAAGGGATTGTGGGAATGTTCATAATTGTACATTCCAAACTTTTACATTTCTAAATATTATTTCTATATTTATTATTTAACCAAAAAAATGGAGGGAATATGAATTTTAAAAAATTTACTTTATCCTTTATCCTATCTGGAATCGTAATGTGCTTACTAGCATATGTTTGGCACATGGTTTACCCTGGCGAGAGCTTATATGCAAACCCTGATTTTTATGGGGCACAGGGTGATATCAATAGGGCTGAACCCTTGATACAGTACATTCTTTTAGGATATCTATTTCTAGCCGTTTTCATGGCCTATACGTATCCAAAAGGATATGAAGGGGGCTCTTTATTAAGTGAGGGATTTAAATTTGGTGCTATTATTGGCTTAGTATGGGTAATCCCCCATGGAATTGTTCTTTATGGTGTTCAAGGCCTTACATCAGGAATGGCAATAATCTATGATGGTCTTTGGCATGTGGTGGAACAAGGAATTGGCGGTATTGTAATCGCATACATCTATGGTGCTGTGACTACTGCATCCAGTTCAACTTCCGAGAATAGTTCATCAACTGCCAGTACTCCCCAACCGGCAACGTATACAGCAGATCCTGTGAGCGCAGACACTTCTGCTGAGGATACCCCAGCGGAGAGTAGTCCTGAAGAAAATTAATAATTTATTTAAGTTATAGAACCACGCATTGAAACACATTTGGTGCGTGGTTCTTATTTATTACAATTTCGTATCTTTCCGTTAGTTTACAAATGACTTCATCTACCGATACTAATAAAGCAAGAGGAAGAATAGCAAAAAGGCTGTTATTGGTCATTCTGATCATGACCAACTCCTATTTTCTGTATAAGTTCATTCAATATCGGAATGTCAAAGAGAATATTGAATTAAAAATTGAAGCAGACAATACCCGAATAACTGATTTAGAAAGGAATCTGGAGCAAACCATATCAGAACTTGCAAAATATAAAGAGATCTCCATCGAATTAAATGAATTATTGAAAAAATCCTATGATCAGATTACAGAACTAAAAACCATTATTAGCGGTCTGCAAGATCAATCAGGAGATTCAAAATTAAAAGGGAGAGTTCGGGAACTGATCAATTTAACAGAGAAGTACCTCGCACAGATTGATTCTTTATTGAAAGAGAACCAACTGCTAAGTCAGCGAATAGAAAAAGAGAAGAATCTTTCTTTAACATTGAAGAATGAAAGAGACGCACTTAAACAGCGTTTTCTTGAAACTAATGATCTAATGATGGAAAATGTGAATATAACAGGTGTTATGGGGTCATCAAACGCTGACGAGAAACGTTCAAATATTATCAAAGACATCATTAAATTAAAGATCTGTTTTGATGTAAAGAAGCGTAATAATTCTAAAGGTGAGGGAAAAGAAGTGGCTATCAAAATAATCAATCCCAACAACCAGGTTATCATTGACCCAAATCACCCAACCGTTGATGGTAAGGTGAATACGTTATCGCAAAGTGAGCAATATTCAACTAAAGTTAAAATCGACTATAATAATATAGCTAAGAATTTCTGCATCTATATCTTAAAAAATGAGCAATTCATTCCTGGGAATTATAATGCCATGTTTTACTGCGATGGAGTAATGGTTAATTCAGCAGACTTTATATTGAAGTAAGGGGGTCTCTAATAACCATGTTTGTTACGAAAACTATTCCTATGTACCGAAACG
>CAZNGA010000020.1:33938-45667 GCA_964572485.1 uncultured Chitinophagales bacterium | reverse complement strand
ATCATTATAAAACCTTTTAATTGAATAGGATAGAAATAATTTCCAAGGTGCAGATTCCCGGTAGGCCTAACCCCGCTGACAACTATTTCCATGCTTCGAAAATACAAAAAATACCATAAATAGTTTGCCATAATATTGTTGGCCAATTACGCATATCATCCCATATGATTCCCTGATATAAATAACTGCTTTTCCTAGCCCAACTCGTTCCATATTGTAATATTCAATATAAAATAGATGGCAGAGGATTAATTTCTTTGATAAACTAATGATAAATTACAATGAGTGTTATGATTTGTTCGTTATCTTTGAAGGGCACACAGAAACGATCAAATTTTTTCTAAAGAAAAGTAGTATGGAGGAAATAATAAAACTCGATGCGATTTCCAAAACATACTTATTAGGGCAAGTAAAAATTCCTGCGGTAAGGAATGTCTCCTTAAGTATTAAGGCAAATGAATATGTAGCATTGATGGGCCCTTCAGGTTCAGGTAAATCTACCTTAATGAATCTATTGGGTTGTCTCGATACGCCATCTAATGGAAAATATTTCTTGAACAACATGGATGTCAGCCGGTTGAATGATAACGAACTGGCGGAAATAAGAAATAAGGAAATTGGTTTTATATTTCAGACCTTCAACTTGCTACCCAGATTGAATGCCCTGGAAAATGTAGCTCTACCTCTCATATATGCCGGAGTAGGCAAAGAGAAAAGGGAAGATATCGCTCTAAAGACACTTGAGAAGGTGGGCTTGGGAGACAGATTGGATCACAGACCCAATGAACTATCAGGCGGGCAGGGGCAAAGAGTTGCTATAGCCAGAGCCCTGGTGAATAATCCATCAATAATATTGGCTGATGAGCCAACAGGCAACCTTGATTCGAAGACCTCTCTTGATATTATGGGCGCTTTCAAGCAAATACATGAAGAAGGAAATACGGTTATTTTAGTAACGCATGAGGAGGATATTGCACAACATGCTCATAGGATCATCCGCATGATGGATGGGGAAGTTGAATCCGATATAATTAATGAGGAAGTAATAATAACTGAATGAAAATTTATACAAAAAAGGGGGATACAGGAACCACTTCATTGATAGGAGGTACGAAGGTGGCTAAACACCACTCAAGAATTGAGGCGTACGGAACTGTTGATGAATTAAATGCGAATATTGGCTTACTGGGCGATCAGTTGAAAGATGAAAATGATCGTAAGGTGATTAGAGATATTCAGCAAAAGCTTTTTATCATTGGATCGTCATTAGCTTCCGATCCCGAAAGATCCAAAATGAGTATTCCATCTTTGACGGAAAAGGATGTTGCTCTTCTTGAAAATGAAATGGATAGGATGAATGATTCTTTGCCTGATCTAAAAGCATTTATCTTACCCGGCGGACATCCACTGGTCTCACAATGTCATATTGCAAGGTGTATTTGCAGAAGAGCTGAGAGGAAAACCACATGGCTGGCAGAAAATGAAAAGGTGGAAGATTTGGTCATCAAATATTTGAACCGACTGTCAGATTATTTTTTTGTTCTAGCAAGAAAAGTCGCCAAGGATACAGATACTAAGGAGATCGAATGGTCCTCAGACCAATAGCCCGAATTCAATGGAGTGTATGATTACAATACACCTTTATTTTTAGCAATGAAATTGCTGGTTCGTGTACAATAATCAAAATTTTCATAAATATTTTCATTAATGCTATGAGATGTAAAATAATAGTCTATTTTTGCACGAATTATCGAAGGTTATAAACTATGTATTGGACTTTAGAGTTAGCAACATATCTTGAAGATGCTCCGTGGCCTGCAACTAAAGACGAATTGATCGATTATGCAATACGTTCAGGCGCTCCTATTGAAGTTGTTGAAAACCTTCAGGAACTAGAGGATGAGGGAGAAACCTATGAAAGTGTAGAAGAAATTTGGCCTGACTATCCTACCCACGAAGATTTCTTTTTCAACGAAGAAGAATATTGATCTTACTGCTCACGACCCTTTTTTGAAATTTCTATTCAAAGGATAGCTACGTCTTTTCGAGGAAGATCTTGTTGTAGGTTGACAAAGCCATCTTTACATATCTTGTTGTGATCCTGAGGTTAGGAAAAGAAGGATAGTTCTAATTATAGATATTACCGGTAGTGTAATTTTTCAACAATGCTTCAGTGAGGTCAAGGTCGAATGGGGTAGTGATCTTAATATTCTTTGGGTCTCCTTTGATTAAATTTATTTTAGTACCGGTATTTTCGAGGACACTGGCATCATCTGTAAATTTCTCATCATAGTTTTGCAGGTATGCTTTTTTGATGACGTCGGTCTGAAAACATTGTGGTGTCTGTACTAATTTGTAATGTGATCTATTCACGGAATAAGAGAAATCCTGCTCTAGCTTCCTAACCGAATCGTTAATATCAATGGCAGGGACTGCATTTCCGAACTTTTTTGCTGTGTCGAAGCCATTTCTGATCAGACTCTTTGACACAAATGGCCTGATCCCGTCATGAATCGCAACCAACCCTTTTTCTTTGATGAGCTGAAGTCCATTTTTCACTGAATGGAACCTGGTAGGCCCACCCTTTGCGATCACTGCATCATGAAAGAATTCGGGATATTCCACATCATATGGCCAGTTATTTCTAAAATTATCGGGCAAGACAAAGATGAAATTTATGTTGGGCATTGCATGCTCAAATGCCTCTTTAGCGTGTACCAGTACCGGTTTACCTCCAATGACCATAAATTGTTTTGGAAGGTCAGATTGCATACGCTTACTGCTTCCGGCAGCTAATATTATTGCATATTTTGTTGTACTCAAAATTATAAGATTAACATGGCGTCACCATAAGTAAAAAACTGATATTTTTGCTTGATAGCCTCCTTGTATGCTGCCATGATCAGATCATATCCGCCAAAAGCAGCCGCCATGATCAATAAGCTAGATTTAGGGGTATGAAAATTCGTTATCATGGCATTGGCGATCTTGAACTCAAAAGGGGGATGAATAAATAAGTTGGTCCAGCCTTCAGCTTCCGTCAACATGCCTGTAGCAGATACGGCAGTTTCAATGGTCCTCATGGAAGTAGTCCCAACACTACATATCCTCTTTTTGCCGGTCTTCGCTTTATTGACGATCTTGGCACTTTCGGGAGGGATCTTATAATATTCGGCATCCATTTTGTGCTTTGATAAGTCTTCAACTTCTATGGCTCGAAAAGTCCCTAAACCAACATGTAAAGTGACCTCTGCAAAATCAATCCCCTTTACCTTCATTCGTTTGATCAACTCATCAGTGAAATGAAGCCCTGCAGTAGGTGCTGCAACGGCTCCTTCATATTTGGCATAGATAGTTTGATAACGTTCTTTATCAATGGATTCGGGTTCTCTTTTAATATACTTGGGAAGTGGGGTTTCTCCTAAAGAGGAAAGCAGTTTCCTATATTCATCATCATCTCCATCATAAAGGAATCGTATGGTGCGACCCCTGGAGGTAGTATTATCAAAAACCTCGGCGATCAAGATATCATCTTCTCCAAAATAAAGTTTGTTCCCAACTCTGATCTTTCGAGCAGGATCGACCAATACATCCCACAACCTCATCTCTTCGTTGAGCTCTCTTAAAAGAAAAACCTCAATTTTAGCTCCTGTCTTTTCCTTCCTTCCAAATAAACGAGCAGGAAATACACGTGTATTATTAACGATTAATGCATCATCACTATCAAAGTAATCAATAATGTCTTTGAACTGCTTGTGTTCAAAAGTTTCTGTTTCTCTGTTAACAACAAGCAATTTCGATTCATCTCGATTCTTTGATGGGTATTTGGAAATTAAACTTGGTGGGAGATCAAAATTAAATTTGGATAGCTTCATATTATGAAGAATGGTAAAAGTGTGCAAAGTTAAGTAAAAGAAGGTTCAAAATTAACAAAAGGAATATTAATTTCACATTGTCTTATGTTATTCTTTAAAATATTTCAGGAAAGTATCCGCCTTGCTATTGCTGAGTTGAGTACCAGTAAGTTGAGAACATTCTTATCTCTTCTGGGAATTACCATTGGTATTTTTTGTGTGATAAGTGTTCTCACCTCAGTAGATAACCTGAAACAAAATGTCAGCTCCAGTATTGAACAGATCGGCAAAAAGGTATTGTATATTGAGAAGTGGCCGTGGGAATTCACAAGTGACTATGCATGGTGGAAGTATATGAAACGCCCTACACCCAGCTATCGTGAGTTTAAGTATTTGCGTGAAAAATTGCATGGCGCTGATGCCATGACAATACAGATGGGATTAAGCAAGACCCTTGAGTATGGCGATTACAGTGTTGAAGATGTCAGGATCATTGGGGCCACCCATGATTTTGGGAAGATCTATGGTTTTGAATTTAAAGATGGGAGATATTTTTCAATGGTTGAATCAAAGAATGGAACTGAGGCTATGGTGATAGGTGCAGGATTGGCGGAGGAGTTGTTCCCTCCCAATACCGATCCAGTTGGCAAGGAGATACGATCAATGAACCGGAAGTTCAAAATTATTGGGGTATTGAAAAATGAAGGGGAGAGCATTATTGAGACAGGCTTTGATGATAATGCAGCTGTGCCTTTCAACTTCTTAAGAAAGATCGTTGATGTCAATAGCAAATACGCTGAGGCACAGATAAGTGTTAGGGCTAGAGAAGATGTTACCCTTGCCGAATTAACAGACGAATTGCGAGGAGTTATGCGTGCGATAAGGAAATTGAGGCCAAAAGAAGAAGATGATTTTGCGATCAACCAAATGACGATGATCACGGGGCATATTGATGGGATGTTTATCGTGCTGAATATTGCCGGGTGGATCATCGGGGGATTTGCAATATTAGTGGGAGGCTTTGGAATTGCCAATATTATGTTTGTCTCAGTGAGAGAGCGGACAAATATCATTGGGATCAAGAAATCCTTGGGAGCAAAGAATTACATCATATTGCTTGAATTTATTTTTGAGGCGATCATCCTCTGCTTGATCGGTGGATTATTGGGGCTTATCTTGGTGCTAATTGAAACAATAGTTGCGAATTATTTGATAGAAGGTTTTACCTTTTATCTTACCTCAGGTAATATTATACTGGGATTGATCGTGTCTATTGTCATAGGATTGATCTCAGGGTTTTGGCCAGCACTTGTTGGTGCAAGGATGAATCCTGTAGATGCGATCAGATTCAAGTAACTGCCATTACACTGATTCCTCTTTTTCAAACCTAACAGATTCTTACTCTTTGATCGCTTGTATCCTTTGCAATAATGGCGGATGAGAATAGTGGAAAAAAACATATAAAGGGTGGGGGGTCAAATTGCTGAGATTATCGGTAGAGAGCTTTTTTAAGGCGCTGACAAGATGTGTCGCCTCATAATGTGTTTTGGCAAAGTTATCGGCCTGGTATTCATTTTTTCTGGATAAGATATTCATGAAAATACCTAGTACAATGGAAATTGGGCTATATAAAAGTGTGAAGACCAGTAAGCCTAAGTGAAAGTTGATCTTGTCGGCATGTAAAGCTTGAGCCAATAAAGGATTGTCGATTAACCATGAAAGGAGATACAATAAAATACCCATCTGCAGGGCGGAAAGGATGAATCCTAACTGCACGTGTTTCTTCTTATTGTGTCCTATCTCATGGGCCAAGATGGCAACGATCTCTTCAATAGTGTGATTGGTGACAAGGGTATCAAAAAGAACAATAGATTTTTTTGCACCAATACCGCTAAAATAGGCATTGGATTTTGCGCTTCTTTTTGAGCCGTCAATGGTATAGATATTCTTTAAAGGGAACTTTGCTTGGGTACAAAATGATTTTATCGCTTCCTTTAAGGGCCCCTCTTCTATGGGGGACAATTTATTAAATATTGGTACGATCAAAGAGGTATAGAAAGTGATAAAGAAAAGTGATACGATGGTTATCATTACCCAGGTGTATACCCAAAACAGATCCCCTGCATAAATGTAAAATAAAATGATCAATGCCAATATCCCTCCTCCAATAATCCCACCCAAAAAATAGCCCTTTATCTTGTCAAGAATGAATGTTTTGAGTGTGGTCTTATTAAACTCAAATCGTTCTTCAATAGTAAAGGTGCTATAAATGGAAAAAGGGAGATTGATCAGATCAGTGATCAGAAAGAGGATGGTAAAGAAGAGCAGCCCTTGCCATACCGGTTCCGTTGAGATGGTCGCGGTCCATCGATCCAAAAATGCAAATCCATTAAGGAATAAGACAGCCAAGATCAGTAATAGATTGAAGGTGCTTGAAATTAGCGTAAGCTGATTTTTTGCTTTATCGTACTCCTGTGATCTGGAATACTTTTCATTATCATATATACCTGTTAATTCTTCAGGAAGGGACCTTCCTCTTCTTTTATTATTGAGGTGATCCAGATATCTCAACAATACATACTCTCCAACCAAAAAGAATATGATGAGTACAAAGAGCATTTGTGCCATGGGGTATAGTTTTGGCTTAAAGATAGAGGATTCATTAGATAACTGCCAAACAATTTTATTATATTTGTTTACAATGGGTTTTAAGTCATTACTCGGGAAACCATTTGCGAAAATTATTGGGAGTCAAGTGAAAGGATGGGCTGCAAATCCAATTCGCTGTCAGGAAAAAATTTTTGCAAAGCTTGTATCCAAGGGGGCTCGCACATCTTTTGGGAGAGATCATGATCTTAAAGGTGTCGATTCCTACGATGCTTACAAGCATCATGTGCCCATTATTGATTATGAAAAGATGCGCCCATACGTTGAGCAGATCATTGATGGGGCTGAGAGTGTGTTATGGCCCGGGAAACCCATTTACTTTGCAAAAACAGCGGGAACTACTTCCGGAGAAAAGTATATACCTATTACGAAAGATTCGATACCTAACCATATGGATACAGCAAGAAACGCTTTGCTTTTATACATATTGGAGACCACCAATAGCAGGTTTGCTGATGGAAAGATGATCTTTATTTCAGGAAATCCTAAACTTGAAACAAAGGGAGGGATACTCACAGGAAGATTGTCAGGAATTGTTAACCATCATATTCCGGGATACCTTAGGAGTAACCATATGCCAACATTTGACACCAATTGTATTGAGGATTGGGAGAATAAAATAGAGAAGATCGTGGATGAGACCATAGGTGAAAACATGACCCTCATCAGCGGGATACCTCCCTGGGTGCAAATGTACTATGATCATCTGATCGAAAGAGCAGGGAAAAAGATCAAAGATATATTTCCTGAATTTTCACTTTTTGTCCATGGAGGTGTGAACTTTAAACCCTATAGGGAGAAGTTGGAGGATGCAGTTGGAAAGAAAATAGACACCATCGAAACCTATCCTTCTTCTGAAGGATTTATTGCCTTTCAGGATACCATGAATGAAGAGGGGCTACTGCTGAATGTGAATTCAGGGATCTTCTTTGAATTTATTCCTTCCAAGGAAGTGCATGCAGAGCAGCCGACCCGTGTATCTTTAGAGGATGTTGAATTAGGGGTGAATTATGTTATCATCTTAAACTCGTATGCAGGTTTGTATGGTTATAATATTGGCGATACGGTTCGATTTGTTTCAAAGGATCCATATCGGTTGATTGTGACGGGAAGGATAAGTCATTTTATTTCCGCATTCGGCGAGCACGTTATTGGTGAAGAAGTAGTATATGCTCTTACTACCGTGGCCGGTAATAACAGGGTGGAGATCAACGAATTTACGGTTGCCCCGCAGGTAAATCCTGACAATGGAGGTCTTCCATACCATGAGTGGTTCATTGAATTTGGTGACATCCCGGAAGATATGGAAGCGTTTGCCCGGGAAATTGATGAGCAACTTCAAAATAGAAATAGCTATTATAAGGATCTTATACTTGGGAAGGTCCTTCAAACCTTAAAGATAACCGCTATTCAACAGAATGGATTTAGGAATTTTATGAAATCAAAAGGGAAGTTGGGCGGACAAAATAAAGTGCCTCGCCTTTCAAATAGCAGAAATATTGCTGATGATCTGGATAAATGGAAGATATTGAACAATTAATACCATATCTTTGAACCTTTTTAATGGGTATCTCCATCAGGGATATAAGCGATACTCCAACCTGATGAATCCAAATTTCTGATATGGAAAAGCGACATGTTGCTATATTAGGTGCTACCGGTTCCATAGGCACTCAAGCTTTGAGTGTTATTAAAGCTCATCCTGACAACTTTAATGTTGAACTTCTTGCAGCCAATAGTAATGCGGACCTGCTGATCGAACAAGCACTTGAATTTAAACCTAATACCGTGGTAATTGCTGATGAGAATAAGTATCAGCAAGTACAGGATGTTCTTGACCCAAAAGGGATAAAAGTGTTTACAGGACAAGATGGATTGGAGCAGGTGGTCGCTATGGATAATATAGAGATCGTACTGGCGGCAATAGTGGGGTACGCCGGACTTCGATCAACCATCAGTGCAATTAAAGCAGGGAAGCAGATCGCTTTGGCGAATAAGGAGACTTTGGTGGTCGCAGGTGATCTGGTGACATCCATTGCGAAAGAACATGGCGTCAATATCTATCCTGTGGATTCAGAGCATTCTGCAATTTTCCAGTGTTTGGCCGGGGAGTTTCATAATCCAATTGCCAGGATCTACCTTACAGCTTCCGGAGGCCCCTTTAGAGGGAAGGATATTGAATTCCTGAAAAATGTAACTAAGGAGCAAGCCCTAAACCATCCTAACTGGGATATGGGCAATAAGATAACTATCGACTCTGCCACTTTAATGAATAAGGGGTTAGAGGTAATTGAAGCTAAATGGCTTTTTAACTTGACACCCGAGCAGATCCAGGTGATCGTGCATCCTCAATCGATCATACATTCCGTAGTTGAATTTGAAGATGGCTCCTTGAAAGCTCAAATGGGACTTCCGGATATGCAGTTACCCATACAATATGCACTTGGGTACCCAAACCGGCTCAAATCAAGCCAACCTAAATTTAATTTTTTAGAGCATGATAATTTGACTTTTGAGTCTCCTGATTCCAAAACTTTTCGTAATCTTGCACTCGCTTATGAGGCCATCCATCAGGGAGGAAATATACCTTGCATTATGAATGCCGCAAATGAAGTGGTGGTACAGGCCTTTTTAGAGGATAAGATCTCTTTTTTAGGAATGACGGATGTCATTGAAAGATGCATGCAAAAAGTGGATTTTATTGAAAAGCCGAATATCGAAGACTTTGAGCAAACCGATAGTAAAACTAGAAGTATAGCTCAGGAGATGTTAAATTGAGAAGAGTGTACAATATTCGGTTACATTTTATGTTATTTGTGTAATTAAATGAAATTAGATATTTTATGGATGGATTAGTGATGACCGCTCAGCTTCTATTTGCCTTGACTATATTAGTTGCTGTGCATGAATTTGGACATTTTATCGCTGCGAGGATGTTTAAGATACGGGTTGACCGATTCTTCATCTTCTTTGATCCCTGGTTTGAATTATTCAGCAAGAAGATAGGTGATACCATATATGGAATTGGCTGGCTGCCTCTTGGTGGGTATGTGAAAATTGCCGGTATGCTTGACGAGTCCTTTGATAAGGAGCAGCTTAAGGAACCTCCTAAACCCTGGGAGTTTCGATCCAAGCCATCATGGCAGAGGATCATTGTTATGGTGGGTGGAGTTACCATGAACCTTATATTAGGAATGCTCATTTTCTGTTACCTGGTATTGAGATATGGAGAAAACTACCTGCCGGTAGAAGAGTTGAATAAGCATGGCATTGTGGCACAACAACTTGCTCAGGAGATTGGCTTGAAAACTGGTGATAAGGTTCTTGCACTTGATGGAAAGCCTATTGAAAAATTCAAGGACATAATAAGCTCAGATCTCGTATTCGGTGATGATGTAACCTTGACCGTATTGAGGGATGGTGAAGAAATTAAGATTGAAATCCCCGGCGATTTTGCAGACCGACTGGCAGATGCCGGTTCTGATATTCGGGAGCATTTCATCTCGGAGAGGATTCCCTATAGGGTTGGCAATGTTAGATCTGCAAGTAATGCCGAAAAAGGAGGCTTGTTAAATGAGGACAGGATCGTGAACATAAATGGTGAGGATGCCGTCTATTTTGATCAACTCAGAGCAATTTTAAAAAAGAATATTGGCAAGGAGGTCAATTTGACCGTGCTTAGAGAAGGAGAGCTGACTAACCTAAAGGTTTTGGTGGACAAAGATGGGACTATTGGATTCGAAAGTATCAATGAACTTAATTACGCAAAGGAGAAATTTGATTTTCTCCCCTCTATCGCCTTAGGTGTGAAAAAGTCCTGGCGGTCATTATTTGATAGTATCAAAGGGATAGGAAAGATCATCAGCGGGAAGATCTCATTTAAGAAAGCGATGCACGGGCCGATCGGTATTGCCAAATTCTACGGGCCCACGTGGGATTGGGTTAAATTTTGGGCCTTAACAGGAGTGCTGTCTATGTGGTTAGCATTTATCAATATTGTTCCTATTCCTGCATTGGATGGTGGTCATGTGATGTTCCTTTTGTATGAGATGGTAACCGGCAGGAAGCCGGGGGATAAGTTTATGGAGATCATGCAGATCATAGGTGTTGTACTATTATTAGGACTTATGTTATTTATTATTGGGAATGATATCCTGAAACTCTTCTAGGTTTTCTATTGATATTGATGAGATACATTTTTACTGATCTAATTTCTTTTGTCCCGCAAAAAAATGAATTATTTTAGCACATAGATTCAAGACTATTTTCTTTTAAATTCACAAATGTGACCTTACGACTTAGCCAACTCCTACTATTTATTTCTCTTTCCTTGACCCTCGCAGCCCAGGACACGGTTCTGTCACCTGAGAGTGAAAGTGATTCCATGAATTATAACAAGGTAATGGTGATCCCTTATGACCCGAGGCTTTTTCTTTCAGATTGTACTCATGATCTTATTAAACACAATAAAATGGAAGGCGAGGAGGTCTCTAAAAGATTCAGATATGGCCTTGACTACAATATAAATGCACGAATACTTT
Organism: uncultured Chitinophagales bacterium; assembly: GCA_964572485.1. Taxonomy (GTDB): domain Bacteria; phylum Bacteroidota; class Bacteroidia; order Chitinophagales; family CAZNGA01; genus CAZNGA01. Next base: position 34,605 of record CAZNGA010000020.1, on the reverse strand, counting down.
CAAAATATGAAACCTATCATATGCTGAGAGATACCTCTGTAGATGCACAAAAAGATCTGCAAGCCATATACAGAGGAATAGGATATAAATATGAAACACCGCTAAGGCCTGATGAGGAAGAGAAAAAGAAGAAGGGAATTTCCAACATCATCGACAATCTAAAGGCCAAGTTTCAGAAAAAGGATGAAATTCAAAGTGACAATAGTTTAGAAGCAAGGCAAGCCACTAGTTACAGGAAAGAGGAAAAAGAGCCAAAACAGTATTTTAATACGAAGATACATAATGTGGAAATGCTCACTTATCTTAATGAAAAATATGGGACCGACCTCTTTTTGTTCATCAATCAATTTGAATTAAAGACAAATTATGATCGTTGTATTGATCGGGCAAATGGTGTTTTTGAGCGAGAAGCCCTGATCCACTTTTCTATTTTTAATAAATATGGTGAGCAATTGTACGGTGATGTGGTGACGGTCATATTTCCTTCAAATTCAAATGACCTTGATGTCATCATCAGGAGCAATTTCCCATTGGTCGCAGATTTTCTATCAGAGAAATTGCCCATTCCTAAAAAAATTAATGAAGAAATTGTCACTGAAGAAGCTATTGATGACAACTGAAAACAGAAAACACAAAACAAAAAACAGAAAACACAAAACAAAAAACA
>CAZNGA010000020.1:0-33838 GCA_964572485.1 uncultured Chitinophagales bacterium | reverse complement strand
AAAACAAAAAACAGAAAACAAAAAACACAAAACAAACAGCCGGAGTGTTGAAACTGGTAGACAAGACGGTCTCAAAAACCGTTGGCTTTTAGCCGTGAGGGTTCGAGTCCCTCCTCCGGCACAACGACCAAAAGGATTAATTTTCTTTATAATTTTCGCCTTCGTCCAATAGAATACTGCATAAATACAATGAATGAATTGTATAACAGGCCATTGAAAATGGGCGAGTCACCCACAAATAATCAAACAATAGTGCGGTTTACACCGATAAAAGTGTGACCTTTGCGCTCTTATTGAAATAAGTAACTTATGAATGCTTTCTCAGATATTGGATTAAACGATCAAATATTGAGCGCTGTTCAGGATATAGGTTTTGAAGAACCGACTCCAATTCAGGCTAAAACGATTCCGCATCTATTGAATTCGGATCAAGATTTGATCGCTTTTGCTCAGACAGGAACCGGAAAAACAGCGGCCTTTGGATTGCCTGCAATACAACTTACAAATATTGAGGACAAAAGAATCCAAACGATTGTACTTTGCCCGACAAGGGAACTTTGTATGCAAATAACAAAGGATATTGCCAGCTTTTCGAAAAATATAAAAGGGTTAGGTGTTGTAGCAGTTTATGGTGGTGCAAGTATTGGTACCCAAATTAAAGCTTTGAGCAGAGAATCTCAAATTGTTGTTGGAACGCCGGGTCGGGTCAAAGACTTGATCAATCGGAAAAAATTATTGCTTGGCAATGTGAAGCGGCTGGTATTAGATGAAGCTGATGAGATGCTTTCCATGGGTTTCAAAGAAGACTTGAATGCAATTTTAGCAGAAACGCCCAAAAATAAACAGACCTTATTGTTCTCTGCTACCATGTCAAAAGAGATCATCGCCATTACAAAGAAATACATGCATGACTCCATTGAGATATCAGCTTCTCGAATGAATACTGGAGCTGAGAATGTGTCTCACTATTATTACATGGTTCAGGCAAGAGAGCGTTATGAGGTGTTAAAGCGGATCGCAGATATCAACCTGAATATATATGGTATCGTATTTTGCCGTACCCGCCGTGAAACAAAGGAGATTGCCAACAAGCTGATGCATGACGGTTACAATGCGGATGCACTGCATGGTGACCTTTCTCAAGCGCAGCGCGATGAGGTAATGGGAAGATTCAGAAAACGTAAATTGCAATTATTGGTTGCAACCGATGTGGCAGCACGAGGGTTGGATGTAGAAGATATTTCACATATCATCAACTTCAATTTGCCTGACGATCCTGAAATTTACCTCCACCGCAGTGGAAGGACAGGGAGGGCAGGAAAGAGTGGAACCTCGATCACAATAACTCACTCCCGGGAAGCCAGGAAAATCAGAGATATTGAGCATAAATTCGGGATCGAATTTATTAAAGAGAAGGTCCCAAGTGGCAAAGATATCTGCCAAAAACAACTATTTGCTCTCATCGATAAAATTGAAAAGGTACAGGTTGATGATACCCAAATTGGTCCATTTTTACATACTATTTATGAAAAGCTGGCATGGTTAAGCAGGGAAGAGCTTATTAAACATTTTGTTTCTGCTGAATTTAACAGGTTTTTGGAATACTATAAAAATAGAGGAGATATTAACGTCTCAGAAATTCAAAGAGGAAAAGGGAACGAAAGAAGAAGAAAGAATGAAAAGGGAGGAAGAAAGGATAAAGTAGATAATAGAGATTCTAGAGGTAGGGTGGATAATAGTAGGCCAACATTTACACGTTTATTTATTAATGCAGGATCCAAAAACAAATTGAACCCCGGGCGACTGTTAGGCATGATCAACGAAGCCCTGAATTCAGGAGATGCTGAGGTAGGAAAGATCGAAATTATGAAGAAGTTTTCCTTCTTTGAAATAGAGAAGCTTTTGGCAGAACCACTAATGGGGGCTTTGCAGGGAAAGAATATTGATGGTGTCTCTTTAGAGGTAGAGGTTTCTAAGGAAAGGCCCCCGGGGCTAAAACCTGCTAAAAGGAGGTCGTCCAGACAAAAAGGGTATGCGCATAGTAAAGAAAATAAAAAAAGAGATCGGCGTGGTGGCGGTAGTGGCCGTCGAAAACGTTTTAAATAGAGACCCCTTTCACATCTATTACTGATCAACCCACCTATTATCCCCAAAGAATATTCATGTTTCTGGATATGAAATCTTCAACTACTCTTGCAGAGCAACTTGGACTAGAGAAGTATTACTCTTTATTGAATGATTGTTTTCATGAGATCTCTGGTCCGGCACGCAAAACAAATGCTGAGATCTATCAGTATGTAGGAGATGAAGTCGTGTTCACCTGGAAAACTTTTGATGGCTTAACCAATGGTAATTGCCTTAAGATATTTTTTAAGATCCGGGATAAGATAAATGAGAATAGAAAATACTACCGGGATAAATATGGAGATATTCCTCATTTTAAAGCCGGATTGCACTTTGGTGACGTGATTAGTGCTCAGATCGGAGATATTAAAAGAGAGATCGTATATAATGGTGATGTTTTAAATACAAGTGCCAGAATTCAGGAACAATGCAATGTTTTTGACTCTGAACTGCTTATTTCAGGCAAATTATTGGATCAATTGGATATTGAGAATGAGTATCGGGCAGAAAGGGTGGATACTGTGAAGTTAAGAGGGAAGGAAAGTGAAGTTGAGTTGTTTAGTTTGATGGAATTTTAAGTAGTAAAATTCTATAACCAATGAGAAAGTTAAATATTTATACCCAAAAATTTCTATACAAAGCAAAATAGTACTATCTTTGCGGCTTAAATTAAATTAATACAATGAATAAAGGAACAGTAAAATTTTTCAATGAATCTAAAGGATTTGGATTCATTAGTGAAGACGATTCAAAAAAAGAGTACTTTGTACACGTCTCCGGTTTAATTGATGAAATTAAAGAAGGTGACGCAGTCGAATTTGAATTAACGGAAGGAAAAAAAGGAATGAATGCAATAAATGTCAAAGTGCTTTAGCATTTATTCTTTAACTTTTAAGTAAAATGAAAGCCCATCCTTGTTGATGGGCTTTTTTATTTTTTTTTAGCTGACCTTTCGCGACACGACAACTTAGGATTTTTTATATATAGGAGTATGGACATAAGAAATATAGCCATCATTGCACATGTTGACCATGGGAAAACAACGATGGTGGATAGAATTCTGCATCAGGTGAATTTGTTCAGAGATAATCAGGAGGTGCAAGAGCTGATCCTTGATTCCAATGACCTGGAGCGAGAGAGAGGGATCACTATCTTATCTAAGAATGTATCTGTCAGGTATAAGGACACTAAAATAAATATCATTGATACGCCGGGCCACTCTGATTTTGGAGGGGAGGTCGAGCGCGTATTAAATATGGCAGACGGGGTATTACTCCTTGTTGACGCTTTTGAAGGACCCATGCCTCAAACAAGGTTCGTGTTGCAAAAAGCACTGGAGCTTGGCCTAAAAGCTATTGTGGTGATCAACAAGGTAGATAAGCCAAATTGCAATCCCGAGGATGCAAATGAACAGGTCTTTGAGCTAATGTATGCTTTAGATGCTACCGAGGAGCAGCTGGATTACCAGACTGTATATGGGTCATCAAAGCAAGGGTGGATGGGAGCTGACTGGAAATCCCCAACTCAGGATGTTAGCTATCTGCTTGATACCATCATTGAATATATCGATCCACCAAAGGAAAATCCAGGCACTTTACAATTGCAGATCAGCTCTTTGGATTACTCATCTTATACTGGAAGAATAGCTGTAGGAAGAGTTCATAGAGGGCGCATTAAAATGGGTGATAAGGTATCTATTGTACAGCGGAGTGGTGATATGCATAGATCTGTGATCAAGGAGCTTTATCTATTTGAGGGGCTGGGAAAAGAAAAGACCAAAGAAGAAATTGCTTCAGGAGAAATAGTAGCTATAATGGGTCTTGAAAAGTTCGATATAGGAGACACCATTGCTGATCATGAAGAACCTGAAGGTTTGAAGCCGATCACCGTTGATGAACCTGCCATGAGCATGCTTTTCACAATTAACAATTCGCCATTTTTTGGTAAAGAAGGGAAGTATGTTACATCAAGGCATCTCAGGGAAAGATTATTGAAGGAGACTGAGAAGAACCTGGCTCTAAGAGTTGAAGAAACAGATTCTCCTGATAAATTACTGGTTTTTGGGAGAGGAATTCTTCATTTATCTATTTTGGTTGAGACCATGAGAAGAGAAGGATACGAGATTCAGTTAGGCCAGCCCAAGGTGGTCGTCAAGGAAATTGATGGCTTTAAACATGAGCCGGTTGAGTTACTGAATATAAATGTAGCTGAAGAATTTTCAGGGAAGGTCATAGAGATCGTAACACAGCGGAAAGGAGATATATTGAATATTGAGACCAAAAGTGACAGGATCAATCTTGAATTTAAAATTTCAGCCCGGGGTTTGATCGGGTTGACGAATCCAATATTAACAGCTACTGAAGGGGAAGGGGTAATCTCGCATCGATTTAAAGGGTATGAGCCATGGAAAGGTGAAATAGTAGCTAAGAGAAATGGTGCTTTGATAGCTATGGAAAAAGGAACTGCCATCGCATATTCAATTGACAAACTTCAGGACAGGGGTGAATTTTTTGTGGAACCTAATGACGAAATATATGGAGGCCAGGTAATTGGAGAGAGCACAAGGCAGGATGATCTGGTCATTAATATAACTAAGACCAAGAAGCTATCCAATATGCGGGCTTCCGGTTCAGATGAGAAGGTGTCAATAGCTCCCGCTATCAAATTCTCATTGGAAGAAGCCATGGAATATATTGGAGATGATGAGTATGTTGAGGTAACCCCCAAATCCATCCGCTTACGAAAGATCATGCTCAATGAAATTGACAGGAAAAGGAGTAAAAAGTCGGAAACCCAATAGATAAGATCACTTTTTCTTACCTCCTCTCGTCCTTGCATTTTGCGAGGATGATCTTAATTCTTGCGCATGTTGTGCGAATGGAAACTAAAAAATATGTCAGGAGAGATATATAATCGGAAACCAGTTTAGCACCTATTCTCTTACCTTCACTGTTGTGGATTGGATAGATGTGTTTACAAAAATAATGCATAAACAAGTGATAGGCGAATCACAAAATATAAGTTTTGGCAGGAAAGCAATCATGCAATAGAATTGGGCCACATGATCATAAAATGTGGGAGCAACGAATCGAATATATACATACTAATCCTGTTAAAGAGGAAATTGTAGAATTGCCGGAACAATACCTTTACAGTTCTGCAAGAGATTATTGTGGAAAAAGGGGGCTTGTTAAAATTGAATTCCCCGGGTAATCCAATAATGTTATTGAGGAGTAAATGCGTTACAAACGCCAAGATATTGCATCCTCGCTGCAAGTGAGGACGAAAGAGAACATTGATCTTACGATCGACTCTTACCTTATGATCATCAACTTCTTATTCAATACACCCTTACTGGTAACCACCTGGAGGAAGTATACCCCAATGCCATCTGATGATAGATCGATCTGTTGGTGGTAAGAACCCCGAACCTGTAGATTATGTGCTGCAAAAATTCTCTGCCCCTGAGCATTATAAATAGCAATGTTCAAATCCTCTTCATAAGGGACAGTAAAGTGCAGGTTAAATACACCAAAGTTTGGATTTGGATACACCATCAGATTACTTAATCCTCCCGGCAGGTCACCCACAGAGGTTTCCTTTGCGGAGCTTGGATTTGATCGCGTCGAGTTATAGTTTTTCGCTTTAGCAGTTGCAAGGCATCCTGTTGGATGCAAAACATCTATCCTATAAGAAATATTTCCTGCAGGAGGGGTAAAGTCAGTGAATGAGGTAAGATTGCTTGGCACTGAATCAATGACCACCCAACCATTTACACCATCGAACCTTTCAATTCTGTAGGTCGTTACAGAGAATCCCTCATAATGATCCCAAATCAGATTGATAGAACTGCTTAGCCCAAGGTTGATATTTAAGTGCATGGTCTTGTGCTCTTCACTTAACACTGATTCATTCCCACAGGAATCTACTGCAGAGATCTTATATCTCCATGATCTTATACCGGGATCAGAAACAGAATCAAAATAGGAACTCATTGCATTCACTGCTACACTGTCTATCAAATAATAAGTGTTGCTTTGTGTACTTTCTTTATAAATATAATAGGATCTTATATTTTGAGTCACCAGTTTCTCCCACACTATCACATTCCTGCCAGTAACGGTATCCACGGTTACCATACATAATTGTTGTGGTGTCGGTAATGTCATTGTGATCACCACACTTTCTGTTGATATACATGCACCGGCATCAGTCACTGTAAGATCATATACGTCTGCCGGAAGTGAGGCTAGGTCCTGAGTAGAACCACCATTTGACCAATTATAGGTATACCCGGGTGTTCCACCGGTAACTGTAATAAAAATTGAACCACCTGGACCGTTACAAGTGGCTTCAGATGTAGAATCAATGGTGATGGTAGGTGCACCAACATTACTTACAGCAGCTGATGCAGATCCCAGGCATGTGTTGGCATCAGTAACAGTTACCGTATATACTCCGGCGCCTAAGCTGGTTTCTGTTGCAGAACTTCCACCACTCGACCAGGAATAGGTAAATGGGCCTGTGCCTCCTGATACATTTACTGTGGCACTTCCATCAGTATTGCCACAAGTGGCATCTGACGTAGTTGTAGATAGGGTAAATGCGGCCTGGCCATCAACTACGATACTTTTTATCCCAACACAACCACTGGTGTCCGTAACATATACTTCGTGCGGCCCAGCAGCCAAATTGTTTACATCTTGAGTAGTACTTCCATTTGACCAAAGATAAGTGTATGGAGGTGAACCCTGAGAAATAAAGATGTCAATAGCCCCTCCGGTACCATTGCAATTTGCATCTGTGGTGGATACTACAGACACTATGGGTCCATCATTATCACTGACCGATGCCAGGGCAAAATTGCTGCACCCATTGTTGTCGGTCACGGATACTACATAGAATCCTGAACTTAATGCAGTATCAACAGAACCAATTACTCCATTTGACCATTGGTAAATGTAAGGCGTTGAGCCACCAGATGCTGAAGCTGTAGCTACCCCATCATTTCCACTACAACTTGCATCTATTACATTCACGTTTATTGTCACATCAAATAGTGGCGTTAAAGTTACATTTGCTGATACCGTATCTCCGACGCCATCTGTTACAAGTACAGTGTAATTACCGCGTTCTAAAGCTGTTGCAGTAGCAGTGGTTTGGGCTGCGGGATCATTCCATAGATAATTATAGGGAGGTGCTCCCAAAGTAGCTGTTACAGTAGCTGTGCCATCATTCCCATCTGCGCATGTAGGCCCGTTTCCTGTGGCTGAAGCAGACAAAATAGGACATACCCCTATAAGAGTGATGTCATCATAAAAAGAAGCTGTATCTCCGCAAGAATTCTCTGCAAGAAGATGAATTGTATAAACACCTGCAGAATCATATGTGTGAGCCATATTGGAAGAACTACTTGTATCTGTATTTCCATCTCCAAAATCCCAGGTGAAAAAAGAGCCCCCTGTAAGCGCTATAAAATTTATCTCTTCACACACTATTGATGGGTCACCGTTTTCTGCGTCTGCCCAGAAGAATGGGGGAGGCCCATTCCCTTGAAAATCAAATATTGAAGCGGTGTCAGAAATAGTTACGTTAAAAGTGTCTGTGAAACTCAATCCGCAACCATTTGTATAGGTAAATATGACATCATATATTCCGGTATCAGCATAGGCATGGTTGATACCAACAGCATCCGTACCTTCAATATTGGAAGGTAACGAATCTGAAGTGCCATCTCCAAAATCCCAGAAATAACCGGCACCGCCGCCTTGAGAATACAATATTATTGTGTCACCGGGGCAAGCAATTGGCGGAATTGGACCATATTCATAATTCGCAGGATCAGGAGTTATTCCATTTGCAATTAACAGAGTATCATAGAAATCTCCGGAATTTCCGCAGCCATTGGTTACCGTTAAGATTATTTCATAGGTCCCTGTAGAAGCATATGTATGTGATACTCTGGAAGTATTGGTATCTAAGGTGCCGTCGCCAAAATCCCAAACAAAATAATTGTAATCCTCACAATTCCAACAATCCAACTGTACGCGATCATCAGGGCAGGCAGTGTCAAGAGATAATTCATAATTTACCCAATTGTTAAAAAGAAGGCCATACTGGACAACTATTGATCTTATGGTTGTATCGGAAAATCCACAACTGTTGGTCACGATCAATGTAACACTGTAATTCCCTGGCGCACTGTAAGAATGATACACATTTCGATCGGTGAGCGTAGTGTCTGATCCGTCTCCAAACATCCAATAGAAACTTCCGGCACTGCCAAATGCTTCAAAGCTCATGTTGTCATCAGGGCAAATAGTATCAGGCCAGAAATTAATATTCGCATCTGGATATACTCCATTGCCTATATATATATCATTAAAAGAGGTATCATTACTGCAATCCGGATCTACGTACGCAGTTGTGTATGTTCCTATAGATGAATAAGAATGAGATACTCTATCTCCGGTAACGGTATTCCCATCACCAAAGTCGTAATAATAATTTCTGTTGCCCCCTCCACTATTTCTGTGACCTTCGAAGAAGATCAGGTCTCCGGGACATGCTGAATCAGCAGAGATCCATACTGCGGGGATGACATCAAGCCCTTGCCTGGTGCTGCCTAAAAATCCCCCTAAACTATCATACCCACGTAACTCTACTTCAAAATTACCTCCTGTAGTGAAGGTATAGGTAGTATCATAAGCTGTTAAAGTATCTATTAGTACACCCGATTTCCAAAATTCCCATACATAATAGTCTACACCCGGTTGTGTGCTATTATTGGTGAAAGTAACAAATGCAGGTGGGCAAGAATTATTATAATCGTGCGAAAAGTTTACTTGTGCCTGTAAGCTGAAACTTAGTAATATCCCTGTGCTTACCACTATTCTTCTAACAGATAACATACTCATAGTTTATAATTTTATATAATGAAAACTTTATCAAATATAGCGGAAATTTCTTAATTTATCGGAATTAATATACTGAAGAATCAGCGGATGGAATGAGTATAATTGTAACTAAATAATAGCGGATAATTAGAAATTTCGTAATTTAGCAAAGTTGATCAGTGAGATTTTCAGGAAATACTGATACAGCTACTACAAGCTGTTCCCCTTTCCTGTAAAGAGCTATAACTAATCTTAGAATGATTTAATCATGATAAAAACACATTCATTTCATATCCCGGTTATGGGAATCGGATATACGGTTGATACTCCATTGAAGGTTGCTCACTATGGATTTGATTCTGTTATTTCCTTAGTTGATGATATTCTTCTTGAGAAGTTGAGAAAGATGTACTGTGGGAAATATAAGATCCCTTATAAGGAGATCACCAACAAGACCAAAGATTTCAGAGCTGAAAGGATCACATCCTATTTGAATTTGTTGAACAAATTGGCTGAAAAGAAATTTGAAGAATTAAAGAGTGCTACTGTTGAAAAAGGTAATGAGATAAAAGAATATTTCAACATGCTCCCTGATAGCTCAACTATAAAGCAAGAGTTCAAGAGTCTGACAGCAAAGTACTTTAACCTTAATGAAATTAGGAGTTGGATCAAAGAGAACTTATCAATGGGTAGTATTGATGTAAATATTATGACCAAACTTGATAAGGAAAACTATTATAAAGGTGAAAAGTTATCTCAAGAATACAATGATGCCCATGCAGCACTAAGAGGATACGCAAATAGTGATCTTAGATCATCAATAGTGCTTTCTGCAGGTATGAGCCCCAGATTATACGGCTATATGGAACAATTCAAAGATTTTTACCCTGATGAAAATGGGGATTTGAAAAAGAAAATTGTCTTAAAGGTCAGTGATTACAGGTCGGCCTTAGTTCAAGGCAAGTTTCTGGCTAAAAAGGGGCTTTGGGTTTCAGAATATAGAATTGAATCAGGGCTTAATTGCGGTGGACATGCGTTTGCTACTGATGGATACCTTTTAGGGCCTGTATTAGCAGAATTTAGAGATAAGCGGAAGGAATTAATTCAAACAGTTCATAAACTTCTTATTGAATCACTTTCCAACAAAAAGTATTCAGTACCTAAAACAGTATTGCCATTAAAGATAACTGCTCAAGGGGGTGTAGGCACGAATGAAGAGCATCAGTTTCTGCTGGATTATTATGAAGTCGATTCGGTAGGATGGGGCACTCCATTTCTTTTAGTACCTGAGGTAACAAATGTGGATGATGGTACCCTTGATCAATTATTGGAGGCTAAAGAAGATGATCTATATTTGAGTACCATTTCTCCCCTGGGAGTTCCATTCAATAACCTTAAGCGTAATACCAAAGATATTGAAAGATTAGCATTGATAGAGAAAGGGAGGCCCGGCAGTTCTTGCCCCAGGAATTTTGCTGTTACGAATAAGGAGTTTACTGAAAAAGCCATTTGCGTTTCTTCTAGAAAATACCAATACCTAAAATTAAAGGAATTGGATAAGGAAAAACTACCTCCTGAGATTCGTCAAGCCAAATATGATAAGATTGTTGAAAAAACATGCGTTTGTGCCAGTTTAGGTACAGGCGCTATGATGAATAATGGTATAGACACAAAGTTTGAAGGTGAAGGAGTTTCTGTCTGCCCAGGCCCAAATCTGGCCTATTTTTCGAAAAAATCGACATTAAAGGAAATGACCGACCACATTTACGGAAGGTTGAATGTGATCTCAAGGACTGATCGGCCAAATATGTTTATCAAGGAATTGAAGATCTACATTGATTTTCTGAAGAATATAGTTGAGGAAACAAGGATCGAGATGACGAAAAAGCAAAAAATGTATTTGATGTCTTTTGCAGACAATCTGAATGAAGGGATCAACTATTATCAAAGTTTATTTAGTGAACTGAAAAACAAATTTAAAGATACAAAAGTGACCATTCTTAAGGATCTTGATACATACAGGAAAGCTTTGCAAATGCTGAATGTGGAAATAGAGAGTTTATCTATAACTGTGGCTATTGCACAATAATAGTTTCTGAACTTTGACCAGACGCCTCCCTATAAAGATCTACTTATCTAACAGCTAGAAAATAATGAAAAAAGTATTGTTAATTTCAGCAATGATCATCACCCAATTGTGTATGGCACAAAATGATAAAAATAGAGGCTATAAAGTAAGGGTAGGTGAACAGGCACCTCATTTCTCATTTTCTCTGATGGATGGCACTCCCATTTCTAATGAAAGTGTGAAGGGTAAAGTTGTAGTCATTCAATTTACTGCCTCTTGGTGCAGCGTTTGCCGAAAGGAGATGCCCCACCTCGAAAGAGAAGTATGGCAGCGATTCAAGAATGAAGATTTCATGCTTATCGGGATCGACCTAAAGGAGGAGGAGGAAAAAGTAAAGCTTTTCATTGAAAATATGGGGGTCACATATCCAATGGCCATTGATACCGATGGCTCACTATTTGAACTGTTCACCCTTCCAAAGGCCGGTGTAACCCGCAACATAGTTATAGACCGAGAAGGTAAGATCATCTTCCTCACCCGTCTGTATGAGAGGAAGGAATTTAAACAGATGGTCAAGATCATCGATAAGGAATTGGAAAAAGTGAATTGAACCCTTGTGCATTTCTACTCAATTTTTTCAGATTCCGGAGATGGAATAATTTAGTATCTTACAATAGTATATGGTCAGAACATCTCTCCCAATACTCCTCATTCTAATAGCATTGATCGCTCTGATCACTTGTCGCAGCAATGAAACAGTTGGGGAACTTGAGGTTTTGAATACAAATATTTGCTCAAAACTAGAAGAAGATACTTCGCTGTTCGTATTTCCTGATGCTTCCAACAACAATTGTGTTTCTTGCCATATAACCATTGAACCCATCCGTGACCCCAGATCGGGAATGATGCAGGAGATCTATGCAGTAGCTGCTAAAGCCGGATTTAGTGATAATGAATGTATCGTGTGCCACGGTGGAGATCCTGAAGCAATGGATCCGGTCAGTGCACATAAGGGATCGATCGATTTTTTTATCGAGAATAAAGGGCCGGATGAGTTTTATCCGAATCCCGGGAGTGTCTGGATCAATGATAAGACCTGCGGCATGTGTCATGAGGAGCAGGTATCCACTCAGTTCACTTCATTGATGTTTACCGAAGCAGGAAAGATACAGGGTACCACCTGGGGTTTTGGTGGCCTGCAAGGATATGAGCGTAATGTGGCAAATCTTGAAGTGCAGGAGGTCGAAACCCATCAGCGCTTAGGCTCAGATACCTATAAAAAATACATGGCTGAATTGAAAAAGGCCGAACCTCATATCTTCCCCTCTAAAATGAAAGGGCTACCCGCATCCCCAACAGCAGAGGAACTCGAGCAAAATCCCTCCTTATCAGTTTATACTTATTTAAGAACGGATTGCCAAAGATGCCATATAGGTGTAAAAGGGCATGAAGCCATTGGCGATTTTCGAGGAGCAGGTTGTGCATCTTGTCATATCCCATATTCTAGCAAAGGGTTGTATGAAGGTAATGACCCAACTATTGATAAGCAGAAAGCAGGCAAGCTTTTGGTCCATTCCATTCAGGCAACACGGGATGCAAAAGTTTCTGTCAATGGCCATACTTATACCGGTGTTCCTACAAAGACATGTACTGCCTGTCATAACCGTGGCAGGAGAATTGGCGTTTCCTATGAGGGGCTTATGGAAACTTCATATTCCTCTCCATTCATGAGTAATGGCGATAATCAACAGAAGATCCACAAGAAGAATTACATCCATCTGAAATCAGATCTACACCTAAGTAAAGGAATGTTGTGCCAGGATTGCCATACATCGGGAGACCTGCACAGCTTAGGGGATCTGTCAGGTGCGATACAAGGGGCTGTTGAAATTGAGTGTGAAGACTGCCATGGCACTCCTACCGCCTATCCATGGGAACTGCCTATTGGCTACGGTGATGAAATAGTCGGTACTGCGCCAAAACAAGGAGCCCCTCGAGGAGTTTCATCCTCTATTCCAGAATATCTGCAAAAGGGCTCTTTTGATTGTGTTCGTGATGGCTATTTGATCTCAAGCAGGGGTAATCCTATGCCGCATGTGGTTAGGAATGGTGATGAGGTGATATTGTATTCTGCCGGAGGGAAAGATCTGAAACTTACTCCTCTAAAGAAATTGGCTGACGAAAACAAATTATCATTTAAAGCAAAGACCGCCATGGCTCAGATTCCTGGGCACATTGATCAAATGGAATGTTATTCATGTCATGCTACATGGGCTCCCCAATGTTATGGCTGCCATATAAAGATCGATTATTCAGAGGCGGAAGTAAAAATAGATTGGGTTGAGGTAGCTAAAAATCCTGATAAGCATGGTGAAACCATTGATGCGGTGTCGCCTGGAGAGATCAAAAAAATCAAGGATCTGGTTATCTCCGGTAAGATCACGGAACAACGAAGTTTCCTTAGATGGGAAGATCCGCCACTGGTTGTAAATGGAGAGCATCGAATTTCTCCTGCTATTCCGGGTTGCCAAACTACGGTAACTGTTATTAATGAAGATGGCGAGGTTCAATTGTTGAATCACATTTTTAAGATCCCTAATGTTGAAGGAGCGGGGGATGAGGGACAGCTTGCCATTGATATGGCTCCTCTTCAGCCCCATACCATGCAAAAGGAATCCAGAAGTTGTGAAAGTTGTCATAGCAATCCGAAAGCCATGGGGTATGGGATCAGTGGAGGGAAGTTATATTTTCGGCCTGATACTAATTTTGTAATGGATCTCATTGATGCCAATGGAAATGTGATCGCCAGGCAAGTAGATACACAATTTAATACGATACCCAACCTAACCATGGATTGGAGCAGAATAATTGATGATGACAATAATCAATTGCAAACAGTAGGGCACCATTTTTCAGGATCCCGTCCATTGAACAAAGCAGAATTAATGAAACTTGACCGCGGTGGGGTTTGCTTGTCTTGTCATCAAACAGTACCTGATAAAGATCTTGCAGCGGATCTGCTTAGTCATGTTGCCAAATATGCAAATGTAGAAATTGACAATGTGACCCATACAGATATACTTAATAAGGGAATTCGTATAAGTGCATGGGTGCAAGTGTTAGTGCCATTCTTACTTTTAGTGGGTTTATTGTATTGGTGGAAAAGAAGAAGAGGAAGAAGAAAGAAAAGAGGAAAGGGATGATGATCAAATTCAACTTTCAATTTTGACAATCGGAAAAACCTGAACTGAATATGCTTACCAGACAATTTTATCATCTGTTATTCCTGATCATTTTAGTGGCAGGAGTTTATGTAGTTGTTCAATATGATGAGGGGATATTATCAGGAGACCTTTACCATGTTCCCACAAGTACATGGTTTATCATTGCCATGGCTTTTCCTATCGTACATCAGGTATATGTTTTGATATGCTGGAGATTGGAGCTCTATTACAAATTACTGACTCGAGCTTTCGGCCCCAATGTATTTAGATCATATAAGATCGGTTTTTTTATCCTCTTTGCAGGGCGAATGGTCTTTATAATTCTGTTGGCCGTTGCAAATAGGAACACTTTCTATATACCTCCATTACTTAATTTTGCTTTCATCGGAATTCTTGTTCTCATTGGTTCATATGCTTTTTACTCTGTAAAGAAATATTTTGGAATGGATCGGGCAGCCGGATTGGATCACTTTGATGAGAGCATTAGCAAAATGGTATTTGTTAAGAAGGGAATTTTTAAATACACGAATAATGGGATGTACATGTATGCTTTCCTTTTGATCTATATCCCGCCATTTCTATTTTTGTCTGAAGCGTCATTGTTGGTTGCTGTATTTAGTCATTTGTATATTTGGGTACACTACTATTGCACAGAAATCCCTGACATTAAGACCATATATAAGAGCACTCCATCTTAAAACCATATCAAATAGCACTATATTGTCAACAAAATAATTCAACATCATCATCCATTATGGCCTTATACAGTTTAATGTATAAATATTATATCTTTAAGCTCAATTGATAAAGTATAAGCGCTGATACGTATTTCAATGTTGCAAATTTTTAGGGTAATTATATCATGAGATTATTAGAATTAGTATATAAGATGCGAAACAAGGAAGTGCCATACTATGCAAGGTATTCCATATGGCTGTTATTATGGAAGCCCATAAGAAAATATGTGAATGTGGTTATTGCTCCAAATGTCCCCTTCAATGTTCTGAGAATTATGTTGTATAGGTTTGTGGGATTCAAGATTGGAAGTAATGTATTCATTGGCATGAAATGTTACTTAGACGATATGGAGCCATCACATACGACCATTAAAAATAATGTTACCATTTCATATGGGTGTTATTTTTCGTTACACGGAAAGGGGCAAACCCATTTAACAATATTAGTGGAGGAAGGTGCCTATCTTGGAATGCGTTGTAATATTGTGGCAAGCAAAGGAGAATTGTCCATCGGAAAGAAAAGTATCATTGGAGCCGGGAGTTTGGTCTTGCATTCTGTAAATGATCATTCTGTAGCTGTAGGTGTACCTGCAAAAGTTGTAAGTACAACTAATAAGTGATTTTCAAAATTCCTGATGATACCAATTATAAGAGAAGAAGCCCATCAGTTTTTCCTGTAACTTCCGAAAAAGGACTTGAATTTCATTTGGATCACTCCAAGAACAGCTTCCTTGAAAATTCCGGTACTCATCTTTGAGGTGCCTTCCACTCGATCGGTAAAGGTGATTGGTACTTCTTTGATCTTGAAATCTAGCAGCCAGGTAGCCAGTTTCATTTCTATCTGGAAAGCATAGCCAACGAATTTGATCTTGTCAAGGTCGATGGTTTCTAATACTTTTTTAGAGTAGCATACAAACCCTGCTGTTGTGTCTTTCACTGGCAGCCACGTGATCATACGAACATAGACTGAGGCAAAATACGAGAGAAGTATTCGGCCGATAGGCCAATTCTCCACTCTTCCATTTTTGGTGTATCGGGAGCCAACTGACATGTCAACTGATGGGTCGGAACAAGCCTCGTAAAGCCTGATAAGATCTTCAGGATTATGAGAAAAATCGGCATCCATTTCAAAAATATATTGATAACCTTTGTTCAAAGCCCATTTAAAACCATGTATATAAGCTGTACCTAATCCCAACTTTCCGGTTCTTTCCTCAATGAATAAACGGCCATCGAATTCCTGGAGCATTGATTTGATAATTTCGGCAGTGCCGTCAGGTGAGTTATCATCTACGATCAGCAAATGAAATTCTTGAGAAAGGGAAAACACTTTGTGGATCATCTTCCTGATGTTCTCCTTCTCATTAAATGTTGGTATGATGACGATCCTGTCGGTCAAGAATAACTATTTATTAATGAAAAATGCGCTAGCCCTTATGAAGTAAATATAAGACAAAAAGAAGCATCATGTATTTTTAGGAGTAATTTTTTGTCGGTCTTTAATTTCCTTCAACTTTTGTTTTGTATGTTGCATGAAGTCACTATTCATGATCCAATTGTAATATTGTGGTTCATCTCGAAGTACTTCTGCCACCGGTTTGCCTTTATGTTTTCCAAAATTAAAAACCTCTATATTATCCTTGTAGACCATCCTTCTGCCCAGATCCACAAATCTTCCTTCCTGGGAGAATGCATGCAAAAAGTCAATATCATTCTTGAGATCATCATACCGTTCTAGTTGGCCCAAAAGCACTTCGTAGGTGGCTTGTACATCTGCTTCTGCACCATGGGCTCCCTCAAGGGTCTTATCACAGTAAAATCGATACGCCGCTGTTAAGTCTCTTTTTTCTTTTTGGTGAAAGATGGCCTGCATATCGACCAATTTTCTGTTAGAAATATCAAAATCAATCCCGATCCTTAAAAATTCTTCTATCAATAAAGGGATGTCAAACCTGTTGGAATTATAACCTCCTATATCGCAATCATTCAAAAATAATGCAATGGTAGGGCCTTCCTCCGCAAATGTTGGGGCGTCCTTTAAGTCATCATCAAATATCCCATGTATCTCAGAAGCTTCGCGGGGAATAGGGATTGTGGGATTTAAACGCATGGTCTTAGACTCAGAAGCACCATTAGGATTTAACTTTAGGATGGAGATCTCAACGATCCTGTCTGAAGTAACATTGATCCCGGTTGTTTCAAGATCAAAAATGGCAAAAGGTTTGGTTAAGTTCAATTTCATATTGTAAAATAGTTTTAAAAAAGCAGTAAAAAGTTCAATTGTTCATTGCAAAGCTAATCAATTCGCTAAAATCCATTTCTCCAAAATTCCCTGAACTCATTAAAGCAAAATTTGTGTTTAAATAATCCATAGTGAAAAGATATTCTTTCATTTCTTCAATAGATGTGAATACATTGATATTGCCACTCTTGAAACCTTTGATAATATCTTCAGGGGCGATCCTTTCCAATTTCTTTAGCTTCAGAGTCTCGGGGTTGTAGTAAATGATCCCGATATCTGCTTCGCTCATAGCATTTTGGTATTGTTTTAAAAAGTCTTTATTTAAACTGCTATAAGTATGCAGTTCCATGCATACGATCAGTGTTCGTTGTGGGTATTGATCCTTTAATGCATTTACTGAAGCTTTCAGCTTGGATGGGGCATGAGCAAAATCGCGAAAGATAGCGGTACTTTCATTTTCTGTGACCACTTCCAGCCGCTTGGCGGCTCCTTTAAAGGATTGCATCCTATTGTAAAACGTGCGATCTGACACACCTAATTGGTTGCAAACAGCCCTCGCACCTTCCATGTTAAGAAGGTTATGCTTGCCGAAAAATTGGAACTGGAATTCTTCTTGATCATATTGCAAATAAGTAGAATTGTCCCTTATTGAATAATCAGGAGTAGAATAGGGTAGCAGTTGAATATCACTACCTTCTTTTTTAACCATCTCCATTACAATGGGGTCCTCTTCGTTATAGATAAGCATGCCTTCTTTCTCAATAAGGTGTATGAATGTTTCAAATTGCTTGAGATAGAGCTCAAAAGTTGGAAATACATTGATGTGGTCCCAGGCAATCCCACTTATCAAAGCAATGTGGGGCTTATAAAAATGAAATTTGGGTGTTTTTTCAATAGCGGAAGAGAGATATTCATCTCCTTCAAGGACTGCAATTGATGATTGGTCGGACAATTTTACCATAGTTTCAAACCCTTCTAATTTTGCCCCAACCATATAATCAAAATTGATCCCTTCATTTGATAGCACATGCATGATCATTGAAGTGATGGTAGTTTTACCATGGCTTCCGCCAATCACGACCCTTTTTTTGTGAATTGTTTGATCATAAATATACTGCGGGAAAGAGTATATCTTAATTCCTAACTCTATAGCTTTCAGTAATTCTGGGTTATTATCTTTAGCGTGCATTCCCAAGATGACTGCATCAAGGTCAGTCGTTATATTATCTACATGCCACCCCATTTTATCGGGTAGAATATTCGCTTTTTGCAAATTACTTTTTGCCGGTTCAAATATTTCATCATCTGATCCTGTAACTTTATATCCCTTATTTCGTAATGTGATAGCAAGATTATGCATTACGCTACCACCAATAGCGATAAAGTGTAATTTCATCGATTCTATTTATTGAAAACGAGTATTTCGTCTAGTATATTGAACTACTGTTCGTATTTGTTTGTTATAATTAAAATAAAATATTATTTTTGGAGCAAGATATTGCAAAATAAATTAATTATGCCACAAAGAAAGAATCTTATTAAAGTTGCAGCAATTATGTTTGTTGTTTGTACATTTTTGCTTACGTTATCTTCATGTTCTCAAAGATCCGGTTGTCCCGGCTCTATCACCTCTACTAAGGTAGTTGAAAAACCTGTTTAATATCTTAATTTCCCCGTTTTTATAATTTCCAGTTTTCGGATGCTGATGTATTTATTTTGGTTGATCCGTACGCTTAAACCTATGTCACTAGTAATATAGATCATTATCTTATTTTAGTGATACCATGACCTTGTAACCATTTTTTTGCTATATTTAAGAACATTTTTGATGTTTTTTCCGTTAATGTTGATTAGTGAAAAGAGTAATCATATTCATTTTCTTTCTAAGCTCCATCAATGCATTTGGACAGCGTGAGATAGGTTCAAAGGGATTTATCTATAAAAAAGGATTGAGTTTTGGGATAAGAGTGCCTACTCAGGGTTGGGCCATTTTTGCAGATATTGACAAATTTGTAACCGTAAATCATAGAAAGCTCATTCAGTTTGAATTTCAGGAATTAAAATACTCAAAAGAGTATAAAGAATTGGGAAAGGCGATTGCCAATTCAAATGCACAAACACCCAAGCCATTTTTCTTTGGCAAGCAAAATAATTTTTATGCCATCCACGGATCTATTGGAGGTCAAAAGCTACTTGCTGAACGAGGCGAAAAGAGCGCTGTAGAACTCAGGGTAGTCTATTTGGCAGGTGTAGCATTGGGGATATTGAAGCCCTATTATCTTTATATAAACCCTGACCCTAATAATCCAACGAGAGAATCTCCTCTTGTGTTAGAGAAATATAACCCCGATGAGCCGGAGCATTTCTTAAATGGTAATAAAAGCTATATATATGGTTCGGGCGGATTCGCAAAGGGACTCAACGAAATTAAATTGATGCCGGGACTTCATGGAAAGATAGGGCTAAACTTTGATTGGGCTACCTATGATGAATTCATTAAAGCTGTTGAAGTTGGATTTTTGCTAGATATTTATGCGAAAAGGGTACCAATAATGATCGTTGATGATAACAAGCAATTTTTTGCCCATTTGTATTTTAGCATCCAGTTTGGAAAAAGATGGTAATATTTTTCATGAAGACAAATGGCTAATATCAATCCCCATTCTAAAAGCAAACCTTTGCGTAGGAAACCCAAGCCAGATTGGCTACGCGTCAAATTACCTATTGGCGACCAATATAGCAATGTAAAAAGTATTGTTTCCAATAATAAATTGGCTACCATTTGTGAGAGCGGGCATTGCCCAAACCTCGGAGAATGTTGGGGAAGGAAAACAGCCACCTTTATGATCCTTGGAGATATTTGCACCCGATCTTGTGCTTTTTGTGCTGTAACTACCGGAAAACCTACTGATCATGACTTGGACGAACCAAAAAGGGTGGCAGAAGCTGTAAAGTTAATGGGTATAAAGCATGCTGTCATTACTTCAGTGAACAGAGATGAATTAGCTGATTGTGGTGGTGAAATTTGGTACAACACCGTAAAAGAGATTAAATTATTGAATCCTTCCACTACTATAGAGACACTCATCCCTGACGTGAAGGCGAAGTGGGATGCTTTAGAGAAAATGATCACGGGAGGGCAGGAGGTTATCTCGCATAATATGGAAACCGTGGCAGATTTGTATAAAACCATAAGACCACAGGCTAATTATAAGAGAAGCCTTGAGCAAATAGGGAGAACAAAAGACCATGGATTAAGAACAAAATCAGGGATCATGGTTGGGTTGGGGGAAACTGAAGACCAGGTATACCAAACAATGGATCATCTTGTTAACGTGGGTTGTGATGTGTTTACCATTGGTCAGTACTTACAACCTACCAAAGACCACGTAGAGGTGACAGAATATGTACATCCCGATCAATTTGAAAAATATGGTGAGGAAGGCCTTAAAAGAGGATTTGATTATGTAGAGAGCGGCCCTTTGATACGCTCATCATACCGTGCAGAGAAACACCTCCCTCATAATATTACATAAAACAGACAAAAAAAATTGCTATCTTCAATGAATAATTGCTAGTTTCAATTATAAATTTTCCTTACTTAACAATTATAAATTTAAGATGAAGCATTTTATTACTCTTTGCGTGAGTTCTTTGCTCACCATTTCCATATGTTATTTTTATTTCTCCCAACCTCATAGCTCCAATAACAGTGTCGAAGAGGAAACTTCTGTCAATCATAAAAGTGGTAAGAAAGAGAGCATCAAGGAGGCTATCGAATACCTTAATCAAAGAAGACTCAATGATGTTACAGGAAAAGTTGAGATCGAAGATTATCTGTTCGCTTTTAAGGAGGTCGCCCAACATGCTGCTGCAAGAAAGAGAGGTAGTAGTAACGTGCAATGGATAGAATTGGGCCCTGATAATATTGGAGGAAGAACAAGATCCATCATTGTCGATAAATTCAACAATAAGAATGTATATGCCGGAGCAGTAAGCGGTGGTTTATATTTTTCAAATAATAGAGGTCTTTCATGGACAAGAGTCCCATTACTTGATGAAAATTGTAGTGTGGAAGAGGCTTTGGTCATTGGAAGCATTACTCAGGCATCAAATGGAGATATATACGTGGGTACTGGAGAATTTGTCGGAACAAGTTACCCAGGCAATGGGATTTATAGATCAGTGGATGGCGGACTCACATTTTGCCAAATTCCTTCTACATCAGCAAGTTTTCCAAATCAAAGCAATGATTGGAGCTATGTAAATAAAATTGGTGTAGATCCTACAAATACTGACAGGATCTATGCTTCAACACGTGGAGGGCTTCAGGTCTCATCAGATTGGGGCGCCACTTGGAAGAGAGCTACCGGCACCTATCCCGGCCATTCTTATGACGTCGAAATAGGAACGGATGGCACCAGTATTCATGCGGTAATAGGCTTGCAATATTGGAGATCAACAGATAGCGGGCTAACCTGGGAGAAGAGAAATGGTAAAGATGGATTCCCCAATGGTGGCTTTAATCGTTTGGTAATGGCATTAGCTCCTACCGATGATCGATATGTATACGCGTACGCCTCCACAAATAATGGGTTATATGGTATCTATCAATCCATAGATGGTGGAGATAATTGGAGTAATATTGGGCCAGGAGGATCTGGATCATTCAACCCCCCTGGGAATCAGGGATGGTATGATCTTGAAATAGCGGTGATGCCCCACTATCCTCAAAGAGTATTTATTGGGGGTCAGATGAGCATATGGTCATGGTCGCCTACAACAGGCTGGATGAGGATATCCGGATATGGAAATAGTTATGTGCACGCTGACCACCATGTGATCACCTTCGACCCGGTAGATCCTAATATCATGTATATAGGATGTGATGGGGGTATTTATAGAAGTGTAAACGCATTAGAAGAGTATCCGGATTTCCGGGCGATAAATAAGAACTTTAACGCCACCCAATTTTATAATATGGCAGCTTCTGAAGCTACAGGTGAAGTGATTGGAGGAACCCAGGATAATGGAACCCCTTATATTTCTTTTACCGGAAATACCTTTATGAGCTCTACCCAAAATATTACCGGTGGTGATGGTTTTGGTTGTGAAATATCAAGATTGAATCCTAATGTGTTTTTTGCTTCTGTCTACTATGGACGGGTAAGAAGGTCCACGAATAAAGGGAAAGGAATGTCCGGATTTTTTGATACGAATATTGATGCTGACGGAAATTCACGACCTGATGATGACGCATCATTTTATACTACATTGGCATTGTGGGAAGGTGTTGACGACACATTAATTGAGAAGAGGATCAATGGAGATATCGCATATCGAGATTCAATAGCCACCAGTTATTCCTTTATTTTTGATACCACTTTGGTTCTTGGAGATACCATTATTGGTTTAGATACTTTTACGGTTATTAAGGACACATTGATCAGTATAGATACCACAACTACTATTCAGTCCATTGAAGTACCCTATATTGTTATGGATACTGTCATTGATTCTTCAAGCACTTCTGCATCAAGATTATTTTTAGCAACATATGGTGCCATCTGGATGGCCAATAATGCAGTTAATTCACCTAATCCGGTGTGGTATAGAGTTGCAAATATAGCAAGTGGAGGTAGTGCTACAGCCATGGACTATTCAAAAGATGGGAATTATGTGTATGCTGCTACCGGATCTACATTATATCGTATAAGCGGATTAAGGGATGCCACCTATGGTTACTATAAGAATTGCACACTGCAGAGCCAAACTGTTGTGGACAATAATGGTGATACTACTTTGGTTGGTTATGTAGATTGTGATTTTGTCCCTACGCCTTTAGGAATAACCGTGAAATCAATATATTCAGCACCGGGGACCATTACTGACATAGCTGTAGATAGGAGTAATAATGACCATATTGCTATTTCTGTTGGCAACTATGGTACGAGTAATAAAGTTCATGTATCAAATAATGCTACTGCTGCTTCTCCAACTTTTGCTTCAATTCAGGGGAATCTACCAAAGATCCCTGTGTATTCAATTTTGATCGACCAAAATAATTCAAGTCGCTATTATGTTGGTACAGAATTTGGATTTTATGTGAGGAACGGAACGCTATGGGATCAGGAGAATACCGGTATGCACCAGGTTCCAACATTAGATATCCGCCAGCAAAAGCATCCTGAGAATTTGATGGCATCTAACGGTAAAGACAGCCTGATACTATTTATTGGAACCTATGGCAGGGGGCTATTTACTTCAGGGTTCGATCCCTCCACATTTGTTGGTGGCACAGAGGTTCCTGAGGAGATGGTGTCGGAGAACTCCATTGTTAAAATATATCCTAATCCAATAAAAGATGAGGCTACCCTTAGGGTTCAACTCGATCAAAGAACTGATATTGAGGTGGGTATTTATGACATTCAGGGTAAATTGGTTTACTCAAATTTGTTTGCCAATAAAAATATCGGAACAAATATTTTTCGATTAAATACCTTGAAACTGCAAACGGGTTCGTACTTCGTAAGAGTGAAAATGGGTATTGATATTGAGGTTAGAAAAATTGTTGTAATTAAGTAACCAATGATCTCATCTTTTCCATTCAATTTATTTCTCCCCCTTTGGATTGATTGATTCGTAAAAGTCAATTGACTGTCGAAAAATAGACTTAGAATAAGGATTTTAATAGTAAAGACACTACTTTTGTTGATAATTTTACATAAATGAGACAATAATTATTTGACATAGTTTTCAAAATCATTGTAAATTGTAGTGTTTTTGGAATATTTCTGCAAAGTAAACATAGGTAAGTAGAATTCATTCTACAAAAAATGTGTGTTTTAAAAATAATAAAATATGAAACGAATAGTCATCTTATCAGGTCTGCTAATAGCGATCGTCTGCACCTTGTTCATTTTTAATGACAACAGTTCAAATGAGGTAGTTGTAAAGAATGATCTGAAAGAAAAGAATAGCACTGTAGATCAGCCAATGGAGGATCAAATCGCAAGAATACCTGACGGTATTGATAATGCTGCTCCCCTTCAGGCCAACGTGGCGAAACAGGGAGATCAGCAAAGCTTTGCCCCCCAAGATGGTGTAGAGTATGAAAGCGGATATAAGAAAGCAAAGGAGTGGCTGGATGCTCGTAGAGTGAATCCTGAAACAGGCAGATTAGATCCGATGGATTATTACAAGGCATTGAGGGAGGTCAATGATCATTCTTCAGTTTCCAGAAAGATGGGAACAGCAAAGAATTGGGTAGAACTCGGCCCTGATGACGTTGGAGGAAGAACACGAGCCATTATTTTTGATAATACAAACCCTTTGATAATGTTCGCGGGTGGTGTTAGTGGTGGCTTATTTAGGTCGACAGATGGAGGTGCCTCCTGGAGTAAAGTGCCATTACTAAATGGAACCGATGAGGATGTACTGCCAATAAGCACAATTGCGCAAGCACCAAATGGAGCTATTTATGTAGGCACGGGCGAGGGACAGAGTAATGATCTTCCCGGTAGAGGGATATATAAATCTACGGATGGAATAACTTTTACACATCTTACTTCAACAGATGTTACAAATTTCGATAATAGTGGGCCCACTAATTCTGATTCTGAAACATGGGCTTATGTTAACAAAATAGTTGTTGATCCCACTAATTCCAACAAAATATTCGCTGGAACGAATAGGAAGCTTAAATACTCAGAAGATGCAGGCGCCACCTGGCAAGACCCTACAGCATCGGGAGCTTTTAATGTTGAGGTCTTTGACATTGAAGTATCAAATGATGGGAGTACCATTCATACAATTATGGGAGGAAACTTTGGGACCGCTTACTGGAGATCTATGGATGGAGGATTGACTTTTAGTAATGAGACAAATAATGGAGGTTTTCCAAAGCCACCTACAATAAACCCACGTGTCGTGATCGCCATGTCCCCTACTGATAATAATTACCTGTATGCCATTGCTGCCCACAATCATACTACAACAGGAGATGGCGTTTTTGATGGTGCATACCTATCGGTGGATGGTGGACAGAATTGGACTATAGTAGGACCCAAGAATAGTGATGAGTTCAATCCAGCCGGAGATCAGGGCTGGTATGACCTTGAGATCGTTGTGAATCCTGCTGATAAGAATCAAGTATATGTTGGAGGCCAGTCGAATTTATGGGTGGGAAATGGCCTTACTAAGAGTTGGAAAAAAATAACTACTTCCTTTGGATGGTTCCCTGTGCATGTGGATCATCACGTTTTGATATTTCATCCTGTGAATTCTGATATCTTGTATTTAGGATGTGATGGGGGTTTATTCAAGACATTAAATGCACAAGATGAGTTCCCAACCTTCAAGCCGATGAATAAGAACTACAATGTTACGCAAGTTTATAGAATTGCTGCTTCAGAAACCACCGGTGGAGTCATGGGAGGCACACAGGATAATGGAACAAGATATATAGATTACGAGGGAAATACTTTAAAAAGTTCTCAAGGAGTTTTGGGCGGAGATGGTTTCACATGTGATATTTCAAAATTAAGTCCGAGAGTATTTTTTGCTACATTCCAGGATGCAACGGTGAGAAGGTCCTTAAATAGTGGAGCAGGAATGGATATTATTTATGACACTAATATTGATTGTGAGCCAAAGAATGATGCAGGAGGATGTGTTGGAGATGGTGAACCTGATGAAGAGAAAGCATTCTTTGCCCCATTTTTATTGTGGGAAACCATCAATGACTCAATTGCAGAAATGGAGGTTAAAGGAGCATTAGACTTCAGAAATGCGATTACAATTGATACGGTGATCACTATAGACACAGTCAATGTATTCAGAGATACGTGTCTTGTAGGAACTGATTCTGTAACCATTGCAACTATTGTAATTGTTCCGGACACTTCATTTACTATTCTTCAAGATACATTAGATGGTGACTCAGTACCTGTTTCTTATCTATTTGACACAATTTTTGGCATTGATACTAACTTTACGTTATTAGATACATGTTGTATTGGATTGGATAGTGTATTGGTAGTTACTGACACCCTTCCGGTTGTCAAGAATACATATACATTTGCTGACAGCTGTTGTTTGAATACAGATACTGTGAAAGTTGTTACAAGTACTACTCCGGTTCCCGGTTTTACCTATAAAGTCCAGAAGGACTGTTGCATTGGAGGGTGGTTTACTAAATATCTTTTAAGAGTAAAGTATGACACAACCATAACTTATAACATCGATACAGCCCAAGAAGCTTATGTAGTTATGGATACCATCCCTGATTCAATATACTATAATACTAAGATCAACAGATTGTTTGTTGGTTTAAGGAAATCTATTTGGATGGGCAAGGACCCAGTTTTTGAAACAAGCCCAACCTGGTTTAAGGTGGCAAAATTGCCTGTAAATGAGGATATTCAGGAATTGGCTATAACAACAGATGGGGATCATCTATTTGCTGCTACCTATAATAAACTCTATAGAGTTGACAGTTTGAGAGATGCAGTTTATGGTTATCGGGACAATTGTGTAATTGACATGGTAATTAAGAAAGATGCCAATAATAAACCCATTGATACTGCATATTCTGTGGATTGTGATTTTGAGTATACCAATACCATAATCACTGTTTCCTCAAAGTTGTTCACTTCGGCTACCAATACTACGATCACAGATATAGAAGTGGATCCAAATGATGCGGATCATGTAGTGATTACCGTTGGTAATTATACTTCATCTACAAGCCACATATACGAATCCACAAACGCTACTGATACCGGATCTGTGACTTTCACCCAAATTCAGGGAGATCTTCCAAGTAGAATGCCGGTGTATTGTGCGCTGATCGATGAGAGTGATCCAAATGTCATCTATGTGGGCACTGACTGGGGCGTATACATGACAGTGAATGGCGGAACAAAATGGGTTCAGGCGAATGGTGGTGAAATGAATCCTGTGGCTGTATTTGACATCAGGCAAGAATTGCATCCATTTAGAGGAAATGGAGGTGTCGCTTCTGACAGTATGGTGATTTATATTGGTACCCATGGAAGAGGGATATTCTCTTCAGGTTTTGATCCAAGCAGCCATTATCCTCTTGTGAATACTTATGAGCCTAATTTTGATGACCATACTTTTATGAGTATATATCCTAACCCTGTCAGTGACCAGAGTTCTATCAAGTTATCTCTTGCCGATCCATCTGATGTTGAGATCGCTATTTATGATATTACCGGTAGACAGATAAATAGGCAACTATATAAGCACCAATCCTCCGGTTACCATGTATTCCAATTGAATACTTCTAGCTTAAGAGCAGGAACCTATTTTGTAAGGGTGAATGCTGGCAAGGAACAAGGAGTCGGAAAGATGGTGGTTATCAAATAAGAGAAATACAATCTATTCTTAAGGGAGGCATAATCCTCCCTTTTTTTTGTGCCAAACCTAGCAAAGGTTGAAGTGTGACCTTTCAAATATGGATTGTCCAATTTGAGCATTGTAAGAATTTGGAAATACTTTGATAGTTAAGTTGCCCGGTAGATCCATTCCACTAGGTAAATAATATGTGCCGGCAAGTGGAGCAGGTACTCAACGAGTAGTATTTGCAGAGGTCATTAGCATACTTTATATACCAATCAAATATTACACTTCGTTGTTACAAAACTCACAATGCCATGGTTTATTTAAGTCTGCACTATAAAGCGGAGCTCACCTTTATAGAGTAGGTACATAAGATGGTATACGATCGTAAATTAGAGGTTGTGCTGGTATTGAATGTCATATGCAGAGTAAAGTACTGTTGAAAGTAGATTTCCTCTTAAAGCTCAAACTGAATAAGCAAAAAAAAAGCCCTGCGAAGCAGGGCTTTAGTATTTTAAGTAGGTCTGTATTAATTTGATAAGATCAGCTTGTGGCTGGAAATTCCATTGCCATTCCTGATCTTCACAAAATAAACACCATTGGCATATCCGCTGAGATCGATACTTTTGGTGAAGGTAGTTGTACTAGTAACATCTTCACTGTAGATCTCCGTACCAACGATATCAACGATGCTGATATTGAGGTCATGAGAAACAGCGCCGTTCAGCTCGATGGTTACATAAGAAGTCACTGGATTTGGCCATATTGAGATCTGCATGTCATTATTAATATCATTGATCCCTATTGGTGGAACAGAAATATTTTTACATTTTGTATATGAGTCACCGATAGAATTACTTGCAGTAACGCAAACACTGTATGTTCCTTGAGCCATAAAAGTATGTGAAGCAATTTGTCCTAAATAATTAAACTGTACCCCACCGCTATCAGTGAATGTCCAATTCCAACTGTCAGGATTGAAGTTTGAATAATCTTCAACGGCATCAACCTTTAAGCCCGCGCGTGTATAGCTATAATCCAATCCGATAGTAGCAACATGATACCATGTCATAGCGTGCTGGTAAGGATGAGGTGCTGAACAACTCCACATCATTCCATTCAGATACTCTGCTCCCCAGCCATCAGTACCATAAAGGGCTTGAGAATTGGCTATTCCACCAGAATTTGTTGCAGGATAATCATCAACAGGAGAATAAGGGTAGAGGGAGCCAGAAGTTGCACTATAATGTTCGCAATAGGAACCTAAAGAAAATGAGTTATTATCAATGCAAGTATCTAGAACATATGAATACAATGTATCACCAGGTGCCCATGCTGTTGCTGGCTGATATCTCCATGCAAGGCCCATCTTTTCACCTTTATCAAGCTGTATTTTCTGAATAGGAAGTCCCATCAATCTGTAGAAATTTCCACTGTTGACTGAACCTGTATCAAGTAATATAGTATCTGTTGTTAGAACACTCTGAGGCCTATTTTTTTGTCTGTTATAAGCAACCCATGATCTGTTGTAATCTCCATTACCGTTGTCGGTGCATGTTGAAGCCTCGTCAGTAATATTAGTCATATCATAGGTATATAGGAATAATGTGTCTAGTAAACTGTCTGCAGTCATTCTCTTATACAAATAGTAGAAAAACACAGAGTCGATAATATAGCCACTTCCGGTATGGAATCCTATGCGGTCAGCCATTTCATCATCAATATACCCTGAGGATGGATCAAGCACGTCTGAATAGCCATGTTGCCATACACTGTTAATTGATGTTGAATATTCTATTAACACATTGGAGTCAGGCCATAAGAAAACTGAAAAGTTGCCCCCTTCATTATACATGGCATCAATGATCTGCCAGTAAGAAACCCAGTACCAACTTGTGTCACCAACCATTTTTGCAGTAGGATTTGACAAGTGGCTCGGTAAAGGTGGTTCTTCATGTTGAATGTACTGGTACTGTCTGTCGCCACTAATAGTACCACTTTGTCCCAATAACAATACGGGAATTGAAAAAAGGCATAAAATAAGTAATAAGTTTTTCATGATTTACATTTTATTGTTGCTTTATCAGCAGATTAATAAATACTATAAGCGTTAATCAATAAAGCGCTTGATTTCCTCAAAAATACTAAAAAAACGGTAGTTAACAGAAAAAAGATGATTTTTTTACTTATAAATGACAGATAGGAAAGCAGTTGGTACCATGATAAACGCATTTTTTTTAGCAATAGGGTAAAATCCGGTAAAATATTCTACCTTGGTTTAGTAAAGTTTGTAACTTTATACACTCAATGTAACTATTAATTGGAATAATTATGGAGAATAAGCACCAAACTAAGCGTATCAAAGAGATGACTGAAAGGATCAATAGTTTTTGCTCCAAAATTGAAGATGGGGCAATGAAACTCAATCAAGTTGATATTGATCTATTAAAGACGTATGTTATTGATCTGTATGACTATATGGTGAGCTTAAAGCCTGGTAAGATCAGTAATGGAATGGAGACAAGTAAGGAGGTGGTAACAGCTAACTTGGCCGAAGAGGTGATTACTGCTGAAAATACTGAAAAACCACCAGCTAATGAAGAAAAAGTTGATGAGATAGGGCCTGAGCCCATTGTAGAGGAAGCTGAGGTTGAGACTCCGGAAAGTTCAGAGCAGATGAAAGAAGACCTTTTCAGCAAGATCTCTGCTGACGATGATTCTCCTGCAATTCACGAAAAGTTCAAGCAGGAATCCCCCGAATTGGCGGATCAGTTGGAACATTCATCCATCGCTGATCTCAAGAATGCAATTGGAGTAAATGAAAGGGTAGCATTTATTGATAATCTTTTTGGTGGAGACTCCGGGGCATTTGATGAAGCTATGAGTACATTAAATGAGATCAAGGATATAGTTGAAGCCAATCAGTATATTAATTCTAATCTGAAAGACAAGTTCAACTGGGAAGAAGAAGATAAAATGGTAGATGAGTTTAGCAAGTTGGTCGAGAGAAGATTTGTGTAGAACGGGCAGGCTTGCCAATCATAAATAGACTAACAAGCCCTTGCTGCTTTATTAACCACCATTTTAACAATTTCCCGTTCAATGTTCGTCTGAATTATTGCGTAATAAGTTCCTTCAGTTAGTTGTTCAGTATTTAACTCAACCTTTTGTTGTTTGCCTGGCTCCACTACTTCATTCAGTAAAGTGGCAATTAATGAGCCAATATCATTGAATATATCTATGGTCACTGTATCCTTACGACCAATTTTAAAATTAATGGTAGCGATCCCTTCAGAGTTGACATTCTTATGTTCTACATACAACATAGATAAGTTGTTTTCTGTAATGCTAGTAAGCCCCCCATTGGTATGACATTCACTTACAGTTCTATAACACGAGTATAAAATACTATGTATTTTTCACCTTTGCAATAGGCAATCAATATTCGGGAAGTAAACATAAGAATTCGGGTGCTATATGATAATATTCGGGAAATGAAAGGTGCTAAAATGGGGAATATTTCACGAAATTTATGGCGGAAATAATTGATTATCAGGGATAAAGAGGTAAATTGATCAGGAGGGAGGAAGCATATTTTCAATTGCTCTATTAAAAATCTCTCTTTTTCTTTTAGCTATAGGGATCGTAGAGCCATCAGCCATTTCAACATAACTGCCATCGACTTTTATATATTTGCTGATCTGCTGTAAATTGATAAGGTGAGATTGGTGTACCCGAAAGAATCCATGACTGCTGAGTAAAGTGTCGTAATCCTTCAGTATCTTTGAAACTACTATTTCTTGTCCATCTTTGGTATAAAAATGGGTATAATGATCAAAAGATTTACATCTGATAATATCACTCACATTTACAAATAAGATACCTGTTGTTGTAGGTAAGCCAATTTTCCCATTTACATTCTTGCTTTGATCCTTCAGGTTTTCTAATAGGACTTCAAATTTTTGTTTTTCGATTGCAAACTCACTACGATCTTGGAATTTGTCAATGGCCTCTTTGAGCTTAACAAGATTAATTGGTTTGAGTAAGTAATCAATAGCTGAGAACTCAAATGCTTTGATCGCATATTGATCATATGCGGTAACGAAAATTATTTCAAAATCAATATCCTTACAACGATCTAAAAATTCAAATCCATCCCCATTCGGCATTTCAATATCTAGAAAAACAAGATCAGGATGATGATGGGATACAGCTGATAACGCACCCTCCACAGAATCGACCATGTCAACTATCTTAACATTATCAAAGAATTTATCAAGCAGATTGGATAACACTTCCCGGCATTTTCTTTCGTCATCTACTATTAACACTTTGATCATATGCTCATAATTATCTAATCATACAAAGTTAAGAATAATAAACCGGCACAATAATTTCGATCTTCGTTCCACAGGGTTCATCATTATCATATAAGTCAACGATAGATATACTCATTTTATTTTTTGACTCTTTATTCATTAACTCTAGTCGCTCTTGCGTAGTTGCCATACCAACTGATTTATGCGATGATCGTTTTTTTTGTTTAAGTTCTTGTGCTTTTTTCCTGCCAATACCATTGTCTACGATACTACACTTTATCGAATCATTATCCCCATTTCTTAGATCAATTTGAATCTTCCCTTTGCCTTTCTTATGCATGATACCGTGGTTAATAGCGTTTTCAATATAGGGTTGAATAAGCATTGGAGAGATCTTAAGACTTTCAATATCCAGTCCTTTTTCAACTTGGATCTTATAGCTAAGTTTGTTTTCCATTCTCATTTCCTCAAGCTCTAAATAGAGTCGGAGAAACTCAAGGTTTGCAGCAATGGTCACCTCATTTACCCTTGAATTTTCTAGATTCATTCGGATCAATTCTGCAAATTTGGCCAGATATAGGTGTGCTGATTTTTCGTCATTAGCGCCGATAAAATGTTGAATTGATGCAAGTGAATTGAAGATAAAATGAGGATTCATTTGCGCTTGTAAAGCGCTTAATCTCATTTCGGCCAACTGCTTGTTTATGCTAGTCTTTTCCTGTTCTTTTTGTCGGATTTGGGATATCCGTAAGAGAGATACACCAACGATAAATGCAATTACAAAAATAGTAATGATAGTAATGAACCACCATGTTTGCCAGAAGGGGGGGCTTACCCTAAACGAAATAGAGGCAGGAACTACACTCCATATTCCATCCTTATTTGCGGCGCTCACATTAAAGGTATAGTTGCCGGGATGGAGAGAGGGGTATTGTACAGTATTTTGAGAAGTGAATAGCCAGGTGGTGTCAATACCTTCCATTTTATACTTGTATTGTATATCGCCCAAACAATTATAACATAGCCCTATATAACTAATGGAAATATTATTCATTGAATAGTCCAGAACGTATTCCTTCAGGATAGCAGTATCGCGGTTCCAAATTGTAACCTTTGAGATATGAATTGGAGACAGCGATGATTTTGTACTCAATGATTCATCAAAAACGGTGAGCCCCTTACCTGTAGCCACACACACAAAATTCCCTTTTTTCGAAATATCATTTACCTGATTAGTGGCGAGGCCGTCTTTTATAGTATAGGATTTGATATTGTATTCAGTATTTGCTCCCTCGTTGAGTGTCACTTTTGATAACCCATCATTTGTAGCCACCCAAACATTATTATCACTATCAATATAGATGGATTTGCAATAATTACTTGCCAATCCCTCTTTAGTGGATATGTTTGTTATTTGATCTTCATAGATTGAGAACATACCACCACCATCTGTAGAAAGCCAAATCCTGTTATTGACAGCAATTTCAATATCATTTATTCTATGGGTGATCAATTCATTTGCTTTTTTGTGGGGGATCAGGGAGCTATCCTTAAAGGTCATTAAACCCTTATTTATACTCACCCAAATTTGCCCTGCGCTGTTAACAGCTACAGCATGTGCTCTTTGTTGTCCCACAAGGCTTTGCTTGATAGTAAACTGAGACCCTTGATCAATAGAAATGGCAGACATATTCTTGTTTAACTTCAATAAGCTCTTTGAGCTTGCAATCAATAGATCTCCATCTTGGCTCTCACAAATATTTTTAACTCCACCCAGCATATATCTAGTTATTGATCCTTGATAATTCTTGGTCAATCCATGGTCGCCGCCAATCCATATACTTTTGTCAGAATGAACTAATA
>CAZNGA010000019.1:0-47005 GCA_964572485.1 uncultured Chitinophagales bacterium | reverse complement strand
ATCACCAAGCCTAACATAAATCTTTCTCAATGCCAGCCTGGTATTTACGTCTTCTTTATTAATTTTATAAGCCCTTTCCAAAAATGGGAGTGCTAATTTAAGCAACTCCTCGCTTTTTGTTTTAAAAGATGTATATTTTTTTTCTTCATGTCGATTTAAAACCTTCATTTTATCAAATATCTCAATGGCCATATTATAGTAAATAGCCCCCAAATTATATAGGACTTCAAAGTATTTTGGCTGAATTTCAAGCGCATTATTATAGGCCAAAATTGCTTTGTCAGTTTTTTGTAAATTATCATATGCAGTGCCTAAAGTAAAATAAAGATCTGCACTTGAGCTATCATGCTCAATAGCATGTTTTAATTTTTCGACTACATCAGAGAGTCTGTTGGCTGACAAGTAAAGGTTTAGCTCATCAATGATAAGTGACCTGTCATCTGGTATCAATTCCCTACCCTTCTCCAGTACTTCCATAGCCTTCAACGTATCGCCCTCTATCTTATATATATTTGCAAGCGACTGATATATCACGGCTCTGGCATATTCAATCTCCATTAGCCGTGTATATAGGTCCTTTGCTTTATCCTTATTACCACTATTATGTGCAGCAACTCCGGCCCTCAGGATACTCATCGTATCTAGAGTTGATGTGGCAGTATTTTTATTAATAAACGCGACGATTCTTAATCTTTGCTCAAATGCGTGTAAGGCATCCTCCCATTTTTCATTATTAAAAGCTTCCACCCCAATATTGAATGCATAGCTTGAAAGAATTTCAATGGAAGGGATCACTGTGATAACAAAGCGGTTCTTATGATCCTTTTCAATGGCATTGATGTATGAATCAATAGCAATGAATAAGGCCTCATCTGATTGGAGCTTTGGGTCATTGATCTCAAATATACTCCTGTATATCATTCCCCTGTAGTACCAGGTCTTAGGATTGTCTTTGGTCTTCTCATGATTCACAGCTTCATCAATCGCATCCTTTGCACTCATCAAAGATGCTTTGTCACTCCTATCCTGGTTGTAATACTCGATGTATTTGTTCGCGCTTATTACCTTGGCATTTTGCCCAAATGCCAAAACCAAGGATAACATTGCAATGCCAAAAATGATTACACGTTGCATAATAAAGGTTTTTTGAAGGAAAGGAATGTCAAAAAACGGTCAGTTCGGGTTACTTTTCCTCGCCATTCTCACCAAGCTCGTCAAGGGCTATTTTATCATCCAATTCTTGATATTCTTCAATTTTGGTAACTGCAGCGATCTCATCCCCTTCTTTTAATCTGATCAGCCGAACTCCTTGTGTTGCTCTTCCTAGAATATTTATAGTCTTGACCGCCATTCTAATGGTCTTGCCAGATCGGTTAATGATCATCAGATCATTTTCGTCTGTTACCGCCAATATAGCTATAAGTTTTCCGGTCTTCTCAGTGATATTAATAGTTTTGACACCCTTGCCGCCTCTATTGGTCATTCGATAATCAT
Source organism: uncultured Chitinophagales bacterium (assembly GCA_964572485.1). Taxonomy (GTDB): domain Bacteria; phylum Bacteroidota; class Bacteroidia; order Chitinophagales; family CAZNGA01; genus CAZNGA01. Next base: position 45,511 of record CAZNGA010000019.1, on the reverse strand, counting down.
CAACCTGTGAGCGCTTTCCATACCCCTTCTCTGAAACTACCATCACAGAAGAAGCACTTTCATCCTCATTATCTTTATCAACGAAAATCATGCCAATTACTTCATCTTTATCATCAGCAAGCTTTACGCCTCTTACTCCTGCTGCATTTCGGCCCATTGCCCTTACTTTTTCTTCATGAAAACGGATGGCTTTTCCAGAACGTACTCCCATCAATATTTCGCAATTGCCATTTGTCAATTTCACTTCAAGTAATTGGTCCCCTTCGTTAATGGTGATAGCGTTGATACCATTTTGCCTGGGGCGGGAATACGCCTCAAGAGAGGTCTTTTTGATCATTCCTTTTTGAGTGATAAACATGACATAATGGGAATTAAAGAATTCTTCATCTTTTAGGTTCTCCAAATTGATGAAGGCCTTTACTTTAACATCCTGCGGTAAATTGATCAAATTCTGTATTGCCCTGCCCTTGGACACTTTAGCACCTTCAGGGATCTCATATACCCTAAGCCAATAGCATTTTCCCTGCTCGGTGAAGAACAGCATATAATTATGTGTGCTGGCAGTAAAGATATATTCAATAAAATCTTCTGATCGGGTTGTAGAGCCTTTCGAACCTGTGCCCCCTCTGTGCTGACGTTTGAATTCTCCTTCATGGGTACGTTTGATGTATCCCAGATGTGAGATAGTGATCACCACTTTCTCATCGGCGATCATGTCCTCAATGCTCAATTCATCACCTGCATAGATGATCTCGGTTCTACGCTCATCTCCATACTTCTTTTTGATCTCATCCAATTCATCTTTAATGACCTGCATCCGCATCGGTTCGTCTGATAGTAGCTTCTTCAAGTGATCGATCAATTTCATCAATTCTTTATGCTCATTCTTGATCTTATCTCTCTCAAGTCCTGTAAGCTTCTGTAACCTTAATTCTAATATCGCTTTTGCCTGTACATCAGAGAGTTTGAATTTCTTTATCAACCCTTTATGGGCCTCATCAGGTGTTTTTGATTTCCTGATCAAAGCAATCACTTCATCAAGGTTATTTAGCGCAATAAGCAATCCTTCAAGGATATGTGCACGTTTTTCAGCCTCAGCCAGTTCATATTCTGTTCTGCGTACCACCACTTCATGTCTGAACTCAACAAAAGCGCTGAGCAGGTCCTTAAGATTTAATTGTTTGGGCCGTCCACCCGTTAAGGCCACATTGTTTACCCCAAATGATGATTGTAATGGAGTCAGCTTATATAACTTATTCAACACAACATTAGCCACAGCATCTCTCTTGAGGTCAAAGACGATCCTTAATCCATCCCTGTCAGATTCATCGCGAATATCTGAGATGCCTTCGATCCTCTTCTCATTTACCAATTCTGCTGCTTTCATTATTAAGGAGGCCTTATTGACCTGATAAGGGATCGCAGTTATAATAATGACTGATTTTCCGGTTCTTGTCTCTTCTATAGTTGCTTTTCCCCGGATAACGATCTTCCCTCTTCCTGTCTCAAAAGCTTCCTTTACTCCAGCATAACCGTAAATAATCCCTCCGGTTGGAAGATCAGGGGCTTTAATGAAAGCCATCAGTTCTTCAATTGTGATATCATTATTATCAATATAAGCACTGATCCCATCAACAACTTCGGATAAATTGTGTGGTAATATATTCGTGGCCATTCCAACAGCAATCCCTGAAGCACCATTGACCAGCAAATTGGGAATTCTTGAAGGCAACACACTCGGTTCTTTGAGTGTATCGTCAAAATTCAAATTGAAATCCACAGTATCTTTATCGATATCCAGCAGGATCTCTTCTGCTATCTTCTGTAATCTTGCTTCAGTATAACGCATAGCAGCCGGGCTGTCTCCATCAATAGAACCAAAGTTCCCTTGTCCATCAACCAATGGGTAGCGAAGTGACCAATCCTGAGCCATCCTCACCATCGCATCATAAACTGAGGTATCACCATGCGGGTGATATTTACCTAAAACCTCTCCAACGATCCTCGCAGATTTCTTATAAGCTTTGGAAAATCCTAATCCTAACTCATGCATCCCGAAAAGAACTCTTCTATGAACCGGTTTTAATCCGTCTCGAACATCTGGAATTGCCCTTGAAACTATTACCGACATCGAATAATCGATATAGGCTGTTCGCATTTCCTCTTCAATATTAATAGGGATAATTTTTTCGCCGCTTGCCATATTATTTTTGATTTAAAATACCATGAAATGTAACCTATCAAAGATAATTGAAAATACTTAAAAAGTGGCCGTTTGGAACAGATTATAGGCGAATTCTTCAGCTAGTTTTTAACATCCTAATGTTAATAAATTCTTAAGCAAGCGCAGATGTATTATTTACTATACATTCAAGCCCTTTAATGTTCAAATGTCAATCAATTGTAAATTCTTTTATTTCATATATTTGCAATGGTCGCGAAATATTTTTGCGGCGGTAATCGTTCAATTAATAATCCGGTCTGCTGGACCACTGCCTTTTTCTGCAAAGCGGGCTTGCAAAGCTAAATAATATGATCCTTTTACAAGTTGTTGACACATTGTATAATGAAGCCGGTGAGGTCATCTCAACTGTCGAGAAAACCAGTCTTTTAAGTTTGATCATGAAGGGTGGCGTTTTATTAATCCCTCTCGTGATCTTATCGATCTTGGCAGTATATATCTTTATTGAAAGATACCTTACTATCAAGAAAGCTACTGAGATCGATAATAATTTCATGAATAATATTAGAGATCATGTGACCGGCGGCAATATCAATGCCGCCAAAGATCTCTGTAAAAACACCGACTCCCCTATTGCTCGAATGATAGAGAAGGGGCTTTTGCGGTTGGGCAAACCATTGAAGAACATAAATGTTGCCATTGAGAATGTCGGAAAACTTGAGATCTATAAGTTAGAAAAGAGTCTGGCTACCCTGGCTACCATTTCCGGCGCCGCCCCTATGATCGGATTTCTTGGCACGGTTTTGGGAATGATAAGAGCATTCTTCAATATGTCAAAAGCAGGACACAATATTGATCCAAGTCAACTTGCCGGGGGTATATATGAAGCGATGATCACAACTGCGGCGGGATTGACTGTAGGTATTCTGGCGTACATTGCCTATAACCTTTTGGTAGCAATGGTTGAAAAAGTAGTATTTAAAATGGAAGCCACTTCCGTGGAATTTGTTGACCTTCTTCAAGAACCAGCATCATGAGTTTTAAAACAAGAAATAAGATCAGCGCTATCTTCAGTATGGCTTCCTTAACGGATATTATTTTTCTGTTATTGATATTTTTCATGCTTACATCCACGTTGGTAAGTCCAAATGCGCTAAAATTACTTTTGCCAAGCTCTAACTCTCAAACTTTGGCAAAACAAACTATATCAGTTTCTATAACAGAGGAGTTGGATTATTATGTAGGGAGAAAAATGGTATCGATAGATCAATTATCCGGTGCGATTTCAAGCCAGATGAAAGGGGAACAGGAACCCACCGTGGTGCTGAATGCAGAAAGAACGGTACCCTACGAAAAAGTAATTGAAGTATTGGATATCGCTAATGATCTTAAAGTAAAATTAATATTGGCAACAAGTCCTAAATAATAATGAACAAGAATATCTCAAAATGGGAACTTAAGGAAAAGGAAAACAGGAAAAAGGGTATAATCACAACCATTATTATTCATGGATTGCTCCTTCTTTTCCTCTTCTTCTTCTTTCTTCTTTCTCCTTTCCCACCCCCTGGTGAAGAAGGGATCATGGTGAATTTAGGTAGCATGGACTTTGGCTCAGGCGACGTACAGCCCTCTCAGATCGAAGAAGTCACCGATCAACAGCCTAATACGCAGAAAAGTGCGAATGCGCAGGAAGACCTGCTCACTCAGGATATTGAAGACGCCCCTTCTGTTAAGGATACAAAAGAACAAAAGGATCCTCAGGAGGACAAAGAAGTTACCAAAGAGCCTACCATTAATCCTGATGCGCTACTCACCCCCGATAAGATCAAGAATACAAGTAAAGGTGAAGGTGACGATAATATACCGGGCGACAAAGGGGTAATAGATGGCAATCCTGATGGGAAAAATTATACAGGCACGAACTATGGGTTAGGGGATGAAGGGATCGGGCTCGATCTTGAAGGAAGACAATGGTTTAAGAAGCCTCATATATCTGATGTCTCCCAGGAAGTGGGAAGAGTAGTTATATTGATCAAAGTGGATAGAGAGGGGAAAGTAATATCTGCAACATACCAGCAAAAGGGATCTACAACTTCTAACTCTTACTTGATCAGTAAAGCCAAAAAAGCAGCTTTGGAAGCAAAATTCAATCCAATGCCATCTGCAGCCATTTACCAGGTAGGAACTATCACCTTTAACTTTAAAGTACACTAGCTTGAGTGATTATAAGGAAACGCTGGATTATTTATTTAACCAGCTTCCTATGTTTCAAAGAGTTGGGGCAACTGCTTTTAAAAAAGACCTTACCAATACCCTCAAACTCTGTAACCATCTTCAAAACCCTCATGATAAATTCAGGTCTATACATATTGCCGGGACAAATGGCAAAGGATCTGTGGCCCATATATTGGCTGCCATTCTACAAAGTGGTGGGTACAAAACAGGTCTATATACATCCCCCCATTTAAAAGACTTTAGAGAAAGGATCAGGATCAATGGGCAACCTATTGCAGAAGAAAGGGTGATATCATTTGTGAATAGCAATAAGGGCATCCTTGAAAAAATAAAACCCTCCTTTTTTGAAATGAGTGTAACTATGGCCTTTGATGCATTTGCAAGGGACCGTGTTGACATTGCGATCATAGAAACAGGAATGGGCGGAAGGTTCGATTCCACTAACGTCCTGACTCCCATGCTATCCGTGATCACTACTATCAGTTTAGACCATCAACAATATTTAGGCGACTCTGAAGAAAAGATCGCTATGGAAAAAGCAGGGATCATTAAAACCGGGATTCCGGTAGTTGTAGGATCAGCAAACTCAAAGGTACGACAGGTATTTATCGATAAAGGTCATGAGAAAACCGCTCTCCTCTCATTCGCAAATGATATATTTCAGGAAGGTAATTATAGAGTGAAGGGTGATGGTATGATTCTGGATATCCTGCAGGAAGGCAATGCGGTTTTCTCAACATTGGAAACTGACCTTAAAGGTAATTATCAGCGTCAGAATATAATAACTGCTCTAGCGGCTTTAAATCAGCTTCATAGTGACTTCATTGAAATTGACGAACAGCATATCAGAACCGGGTTAGGTAAAGTTCATGCTATCACAGGGTTACAAGGCAGGTGGCAGGTAATTGGCAATCATCCGTTGATCATTGCAGATTGTGGGCACAATAACGAAGCGATCAAATTAGTACTCCAGCAGCTAAAAACTCAACCTTATAAAGAATTGCATATTGTGTTGGGAATGGTTAACGACAAGGATGCTGAGCGCTTTTTGTCATTATTCCCCAGGGAGGCAAAATATTACTTCTGCAGACCAAATATTCCCCGAGGAATGGATGAAAAGGAGTTACAAGATGTAGCTTGCAATAATGGCTTAAATGGTAGGGGCTATTCTTCTGTAAATGAAGCATTTATAGCTGCGAAAGGGAAGGCAAACAATGATGATCTGATCTTTATTGGGGGCAGTACTTTTGTAGTTGCAGAGGTTTTATAGGGTGTGCATGTAAAAGCTGATCAGCTTCTCCCCCACTTCACCCATTGCCATCCTCTTTCATGAAGGTAATATAAAACTGTCTTTGCAATAAACTCCACAGCTCCAATTGAGGCTGATATAGTAGCTTCTTCCGTAAAGTAATAGGCAATTGCCATAGTTGCAACACTTCCTAATACACGCCAGGTTGCCGTTTTTATGACACTTCTTAAGTTGGATTCTTTCATTTGATTTGTTGATTGATTACTGGATAAAGATAATAAAAAGATAAAATCGCTGCTAACAATGTCTTTAATATGCTCAAAGTACTTCTAGGCTTAGGACTTACAACATTATATGAAAATGCAATATTTTTATTGGTATATGTCATTATTTTTTTCAATACTTTTAAGAAAACTTTACAATTCAATCAATTCAATAATCAAAACAATATTAAGATGTCAGCAAATATTAAAATAGCGTCAATTGTTGCGCTAGCCGTTATCTGGTGGATATTACCGGGGGATGGCTTTTCGCAAAGTCAAGGGACTCCTGAAGAAAATACTTTCAAAGCTTATTGGGATAATGGTTTTAAAATGGAGAGCAAGGACAAGCAATTTAAATTGATCTTCGGTGGAAGGATCATGAATGACTGGGCTTTCTTTTCTCAGGACGACACTTTGCATACTCTACTCCCATCAAAAGATGGAACTGAGTTTCGCAGAGCACGTTTTTATAATTCAGGGGTTATCTACAAAGTTATTAAATATAAAATTCAGCTCGATTTTGCCGGAGGTGATGCTGACTTTAAGGATGTATATTTGCAATTCTCAAATCTACCTCTTGTAGGTAATTTCAAGGTAGGGCACTTTAAGGAGCCATTTGGTCTTGAAGAGCTTACCAGTAGTAATTATGTTACATTCATGGAACGGTCTTTAACCAGTCCGTTTACCCCTGCAAGAAACACGGGTGGGATGCTGTTTAACTCCATCCTCGAAAAACGGATGACCTGGGCCTTTGGAGTATTTCGTGATGCCGGATATTATGGTAATGCCACATCGTCCTCAGAAAGTAATTATAATGTTACCGGTCGTGTAACCGGCTTACCCTATTTAAACAGTGAAAAATCACAATTGCTCCACTTGGGTTTAGCATTCAGTTATAGAACTCCTGACGCAGGTAACTACTCTCTCAAGTCGCAAGCAGAATCTCATTTGGCCCCTAAATATTATGTGAATACAGGTACAATTGGTAGAGTCCACGGCATCAGTATTATAGGAACTGAGCTTGCTTTTGTGATGGGCCCATTTTCAATACAAGGTGAATATATGATGTCATCATTAACAAGGGCAATAGCTGATTCTTTAGGAGCTGTCAGTAATATTGACAATCGTTTTTCCGGCTTCTATGGAATGGCAAGTTTTTTTCTGACAAAAGGCGATCATAGAAACTATAAGGGATCAGGGGGTGTATTTAGCAGAGTAAAACCCAAAAATCCATTTTTAGGAAAAGATGGTGGGACAGGCGCTTTTGAAGTGGGTGTAAGGTATTCAGGACTTGATCTTGTAGATGGCAAAAGTAGTGATCAAACAATTATCAATGGCGGTGTGCTAAATGATATTTCATTTGAAGTGAATTGGTATCTCAATCCAACTGCAAGAATTATGGCAAACTATGTTATGGCATCAGTTAATAGTGCAGATATTGCAAATAATGACAACATCACAGATTTTGGAAATGCCGGCATCTTTCAAATGAGGTTCCAGATTGACTTCTAGATTACTTCAACATTACTAATAAACTAATATTAACAATATGAAAAAGGAAATAAAACCACTCAAAGCAAAAAACTTGCCAGAAGAGAAGTTATAAGACTAATTTCAACTAGCCCTTTACCACCGGCATAATCGATAGCACTCGAAATAAAAAGTCCGTAGCTACGCTTTGCTATGCAACCTTTAGCACAACCTTTCTAAGTTTACATGATGAAAACTTCGTAGCGATACGCTACAAAGAACGGGGGACCTGCAACAAAACAAAAAGGTCTTCGGGCTCCTTTATTGTTTTTCTCACATTGATGGTATTGATTGTTGAATATTGAACATTGATTATTGAACATTTGACCATGCCCGATTAAGATTGACCGTTCTAAAGGTCAACAAAAAGTCAAAACACCAATAAAAATGCTGCGGTTTCCTAATACAAAAGGTAGGAGAAAAGAGAGGGATTAGCTTCGCTGATCCCTGAGATGGGGACCTGCAACAAAACAAAAAGGTCTTCGGGCTCCTTCGTTTATCGCTTCACAAATCCAAACAAGTTTGGATTTGTTTCGCTCAAAATGAAGGCCGCTTGTGCGGACCCTTTTTGTTTTGTTGCGGAGAGAGAGGGATTCGAACCCCCGGTACCGTAAGGTACAACGGTTTTCAAGACCGCCGCTTTAAACCGCTCAGCCATCTCTCCAAAATAAAAATTCAGCATTGCGAATAATGGGAGCAAAAGTACAAAGTTCCTATGAATATTGATAGAATAAGATAACGAACTTTATGATCGAAGCTAATCCCTCTTTTCCTTACCCTCGACCATTTGATCTTTATTGACCTCTATGGAGGTATTTAATTCAAAACCTAATAATAGCACCGTTGAATTGAGGTATATCCATATCATGATCACAATGAATGTCCCGATGGAGCCATACAATTTATTATATTGACCAAAGTTATTCACATATAATGAGAATCCGACTGAAGTCAATATTGATAATACAGTTGCCAGTGTAGATCCCGGGGAGAAAAAGCGCCAGCTCTTCTTTGTTGCAGGGCCAAAATAGTAAATAACAGAAAATCCCATGTAAAACATGAACAATACAACAAACCATCTTAATCCATTAATGCAAATTTGAGTCCATTCCTCATTCGTATCGATGATCCCCATCATTGATTTCAAAGTAAAGTTGCCAGCAATAATTAATATTACTGAAACAATCAATAATAAGGATAACAAAAGGATGACTTCCAAAGCCACCAATCGCTGCACAAAAAAAGCTCTCTTTCGAAAAGACCTGTAAGTTTTATCAAATGAATCCATTACTGCACTCATACCCGTAATAGCAAAATACAATCCTAATACAAAACCTAAGGAAAGCAGCCCTCCCCTGGGAATCATTATAATGTCTTGTATGGTGCTATGTAAAAGTTCATACGCATTGTCAGGTAATACATTCTCAAGAAAGGTCAGCATTTTCAATTCAAGGTCCTCAATTGGGATGTAAGGGATCAATGTGAATAGAAAGATCACTGTTGGGAAAATAGCTAATAAAAAACTAAAGGATATTGATGAAGCACGAATGCTTATTGTATCTCGTGCAATTTCTTTAAAGAAAAATGCAACAATATTATGTAATGATATTCCCTGAAAGCCGGGTAAGGTGATCGTTTTAGCAAAATTATTCAATCCGGCAATTAAGGGGATCTTTAACAATACCTGTTTAACCTTGCCCATTAGCGGTAGATTTTCTTTCTGTTCAGCGCTGCCCGATATTTCTTTGCATTTAATATATGTTCATTATGGGTCACTGCAAAATTATGATACCCCGAAAAGTCATCTTTAGCACAAAAATACATATAATCATGCTCTTTCGGTGAAAGCACTGCATCTATGGACTTTATTGAAGGTAAACATATAGGGCCTGGAGGTAATCCTCTATACATATAGGTATTATAAGGGGAATCTAACTCTTTATGCACTTTAAGGACTCTGCGAATGCTAAAGTCCCCTAATGCAAAGATGAGGGTCGGGTCTGCCTGAAGCTTCCATCCGTTTTTGATCCTGTTCAAATATACGCCGGCAACTGTACTTTTTTCATCATCGAAAATAGTCTCCTTTTGCACAATTGATGCTAAAATAGTTACCTCCATAGGTTCTAACGCCAGGGCTCTCGCTTTCTTTATCCTTTGATCATTCCAAAAACCTTCATACTCATTCATCATCTTTTCAAAGAATTCCATGGCATCTGTGTTCCAAAAGAATTCATAGGTATTAGGAATAAAAATGCCCATTACATTATCAATAGTTAGGTGATATTTTCTGAGAAATACTTTATCATTCAACATTTTGATGATCACAAGGGAATCTGCTTCTAAGGTATTAGAAACAACTCCGGCTAATTGCGGTTTTGTGATAATATTGTTAAAAATCAACTTCACAGGGGTTTGCTTACCTGCTCGTAGCATCATGACCAACGCCCTGTTACTCATATTTGGGGTTATACTATATCTACCTGAATGTACATGACTCTTATAATTCATCTTCTCTGCCACCCATTCAAAGGAGGTTCTGTCCTTTATTATGCTTCTGGCATCCAAGATATCAATAATGTCCTCATAGGATGAATTTGATGGGATATAGAGGAATGTATCATCGTCGGTGATAGAGACATTTGAGCTGTATACCCATTTGTAGAGTTTATAGGCGTATGGAGTTGCCCCAACCAAGCTGATCAATATGATCAATGAAATGATCTTAACAAATACTACTTTCTTTCTTTTCACCCGTTTCATCAAGGTTATAAGCGATTAATTTGATTCAAAATATCTTTTGCTTTGCCATTCGCCGGATTGATCTCAAGTACCTTTATTAATATCTTCTTTGCTTCCACCTTTTGCTTTCTCAAAAGATGCAATCCTGCCATATTCATCAACCCCTGCTCATAATCAGGATTCAGGCCAATTGCTTTAATATACATTTGCTTGGCTTCGTCGACCATTCCCATCTTCAGTTGAACAAAACCAAGATTTGATATCGCAGCTACAAATTTAGGGTTTTGTTTGACAGCTGCCTCAAAAACCTCTTTTGCTTTTACCACATTGCCTAGCATCAAATAAGTGCTTCCTAACTTATTCAAATATTCAAGATTGTATGGTTTCAGTGTTAGTGCATGCTCATAATAAGATAGAGCGGTTTTATAATCTCTATTTTGATAATAGGCTTCACCGATACGATAAGAAGTCCAAGGTTTTGTGATGCTTTTCAAGACCATTTTTTTTGCCCAATTCAATACGTTGAGATAATCATTTTGTAAAAAATAGATGTGGATCATCAGATCAACTGTTTTCTGCTGATCTGTCCCTTTTTTATTCAGATAAAAAACCGCAGAATCTAACAATGTCTCATCAGTAATATACGCCTCGTATAATTTCACAAAGCCCTCTGCAATAACCTCATTTGAAGGATCGTCATCAGTGAAGCAATTTAAACCTACAAATTTGCGCTTACTCTCTTTCACCTCAGACGCTACAATTGGAACTGCTATTTTATGGTCGGTAATAGCTACATGCGGGATATCTATACTTGAGGACGCAGGCATATGACATAGGACACAATTGTCCTGTTTTTTTGCTCTTGCGGAGATCTCCTCTTTACAATTCTCATTTTTGGTGTGACATCTAATGCAAGTGACATTAAATCTTCGAACACCAACCGTTTGTACATTAATGTGAGGATTATGACAAGTAACACAACTAATGAGCTTCGATTCAGTAAAACATTTGCTTGCATGTAATCTTTCCGCGTGTGAGGCCATAATAAATTTGTCTTCTCCTCCCCTATATTTAGGAAGAAAGACATTCACTACCTCTGCAAGATCCTTACCCACCTTAAAATCTGCAAAGGTCTTATTGTCAGCTAATATGGCTATGCCTTGCAAATGACATCTCTGACAAAGACTCATTTGCTTTGCAATAGTTAGATCCTTAGGATTTACTATAGATAGATCCAAGAACTTTGATGTATCAATTACCCTTTCAGCTTCCATCTCTCTTACATGAACGCTGCCGGCACCATGACATCTTTCACAGTCGATCCCGGTGAGCACTTTGGTATATTTATTCTCTGAACCACTAATAAAATCCGGCAGTCCATTATGACATGTCATACACTCATGGCCGATCTTACGCTCAAATCTTGAATTGTTTTCGCCTTCAAATCCCGGTGCCATCCCCCACTTCCCTTTTTGAGTATAGTATGTAATTGGCGCTTGATACAATAGCCCATTGATGTTGACTATATGCGAGTTAGTATGCTGACCGGATCCGATAATATAACTGATATATTCCTCTCTCTTATGGGTAGTGTCCCCACCTAAAAGTCTGAATTCCAGAATAAAGAAGCTATCTCGTCTCCAAAAGGGTTTATAATAAAAGTTACTGATCCTATCATAAACAAGTGCTGAGGTATCAAATTTCGCTGCGCTTTTGTAACGGGTAGCTTTGTCAAATGATTGCCCCATTCCAGTTGTCATGAATTGTGCATATTCTTTTTGGTGGCAAGTGCTGCACTTCTTTATTCCAACAAAGCTTACGGTATCACTCCAGTTTAGATAATCGCTACCTCCCTGTGCATTGAACTTTTCAGTATTGCAATAGATAGCAACTAATGGCAATAAAATAATGAGAATTGATAATGACCGCCTATGATATGGCATGTAGGCTCTTGTTTGAAACAAAAATAAACGAAAAAATCAGAAAGTCCTTATTATTCTTGAATATCCTGAGATGCCTGGCTGTCTTCCTGGGAAAAAATACCCTTGAATGGCGCGAGAACCTATAACAACATGGAATTTACCAAAATGCTTGTTCACCTCCAGCCCATACGTTAATCCTGTGAGGTCGAGCCCGAATCCATGCCCAGCAAAACCACCATACCCACTATAAAATGATACCATTAATTCATTTGTGAACAGGTAACTCGGCTTCAGCCAAAACAGAGGAATGGAATTTGTAAAAAATCTCTTTTGTAAACCTGTCGTCATCCATAATTTATTGGGTACCACTTGAAAGGTATAATTCACATCCAATTTTACAGGCAATATTGTTGTATACTTTTTCTTCACACCTTGCAGGCCATACAACCTCATTAGGGTATCTTCTTCGAACTTCCTGAAAAAGTTGCCATACAATTCAATGATTGATGGTATCTCAAATCCAATGAACCTGAAAGAGGTATCATTTTTATATTCCAGTGATCTATCACTCCATGAAATAAATCCAATATCAGATAAGGCAAATCGCCATTGATTCCCATTTTTGCTTGTAAATGACAAGAAGAGATCTGTTGACGCGCCGATGCCATTAAAAGAGAAGATATCAGACTCCGCTGTATCTGACATATTCACCTGAAAATCAATATCAACATCGAGATACTCTCCATCTTCCTGAGTATAAATACTACCTCTATTGATGGTTACCCTCGCATTTTCTATCCCCTGCAAAAAGGAAAGGGCTACTCCCACATCAAAAGCATTATTGTTGCAATGGAGCGTCTTTTTCAAACCGATCTGCAACTGATTGAAACGATAATTATTCAGGTATGATTCAGCAAAATGAGCTGTCTCCCCGGCAAATTTTCTATTTCCATAAAATAAAATATCAAAAAGATCAGATGTGTATTGGAAGTCAGAAAGAACTCTATGTCTAAGACTTATGAAATAAGTAGCCTTTCCAACCTTTACCAGACTATCGCTAAACCTGGCGAAAGTAATTCCCAGGTCTACATCCATTCCCAGACTATTATTCAGTCCAAATACATTTGTTGGAGACAACCTTTTGGATGCTTTATCCTTCAGTTCCTCATCAATAAAATACTTAAGCAGAAAAGCATTAAAAAATTCTGCATTGATTGCATTTGATGCGTAACCACCATTTCCGGATATCGAAAGCAAATTCTTACTCCGGGCCTGGTCCCATTTTAAATTAAAAATATGGTTGTCGAGATATATCGATGATAGCGGTGGTGCTTTTACATTGTTCTCTTGTGTAAACCCTGCTAACCCTGATAATAATAACAATAATAAAAATATGACCTTCATTACCTCAATTATCCTGTGTCAGTTCTGTTTATTCACTAAATAATTAAAATCTCCAATAAGTTTTATATCCATGCCGTAATCACTATATATTTTCACCCAGGTATTATTACATTTCGCCCCTTTTCCAGAAAATTCAGCGATAATTATTGCTTTTACTGCAGTCCTTAATTTTGCGATCCTGGCTTCATCAACTGGGGTGATCAATTGAGATCTAACCTTTCCATTTACCCTGCAATTGTTATTCAATGCCCCCGCCTTTACATGTGTATTGGCAAATAAGGAATCAACCAAATCCCAATTACTATTATACAGGTATATTTGGATATCCGCCTCAAGAGGATACCCATTGTCAATCAGTAACTTTATTGCACCGCTTTTCACCCTATTTATTGTAGTAGTATTACCAAGGGTAAAATCCATTGTATCAGACAATAATAACTTATTGGCAACCAAAGATAATGGAATTTCAAGGTCGAGACTCACATCTATTTTACTATTATAATAAGCGAAGTCTTTGCGGCCATACACATCTCCCAAAGGATTAATGGCTACCTCGATATCATATTCAAAGACATTTGGCAGATTCTCAATCAGAGAAATACCATTTGAGTTGGAATTATCCATTTTTATTGTGGTAAGGCCCGCTGTTACCGGTGTACCATCTTTCGCCCGTATTATAATATTATCCTTACCCACAATGGAACCTGACAAAGCCACAGAATTCCCGGTATTATTATTGATTGATTTCAAGGAGTTTATTCTGATATTACCGTCAATTCCAATCTCATTTTCAACGGTTAGATTCAGGTCGAGTTTTTCAAGGTCAATACTACCCCCTTTAACATGGTTGAATAGATCAAAAGTTACCACATCAGAATGAGTAATTATGGTGTCATCAAAATATCCTGTAATATGGTCAGGGATGATATCTACCATTCCATAATACACATAAATACTGTCAAGCAGTGAGATGTTAACCATGCGCCCTGTTGAGTCAATTCTACCAACGATAAAACTTTTAAAAAGATTAAAAGTGTCACCGGCTAGTCCGGTGAGATCCACATCATAATTGGCCAGATCATGGCTTTCCGATACCACTGCTGAGCCCCCGGGTGGCGCCGGAGGACATACCGTGTAAGCTTCAAGTTGCTGGTTAAATGGATCAGTGGCTTTAGGAACAGAAAAATGGAAGTATATAGAATCTTCGATGGTACTCACTGCATCCACATTCAAATATCCCGATTTGATCTCAAAGAAGGTCAACTCAGCTCCATCCATACCATACACCACATCTTGGGGGACATTAATAATATCCTGAGCAGGAAATATCGCTGTAGCAGAAAAAACTTTCAGATCCCTTATGGTAATGGTTACGATCAAAGCATCGCTTGTGTCAATGATTGCAGAATCAGGCATCGTGCCGGGAGAATCCATGTTGATAATATCAAAGATAAGTTCCCCTTCAATGGTCTTTCCTGCAAGATCAATGGTCTTGGTTCTGGTACCACCTGCAGGTATAATAGTGAAGCTATCCTGGAAGACAGTTGATGGCGGCAGCTTATTCTTAAGCATAAAATCAACATTTGTAACGTCAATAGGCAAACCATTTTCAGCTTTGATATCCATCCATCCTGCTAACAGGGTCATCGTTTCAAAATATTCTGTAGCATCAAGCGGTGCACTGGATGTAAGGCCAGACAATGGAGGAATCACCATATACTTACCATTTGATGCAATGATCAAAGCTCCTACAATACCACCGATCTGATTTGCCATATTTCCTAAGGTAATGGGCTTGACGATCACCCGATCAGACAACTTCAAAGAATCCAATGCCAGCTTATATTCAAGGGTTGTATCGGGGATCACTACGATGTCAGAGATAAGTAGATTGTAAATACTATTTCGATAAACGATACTCATACTGTTATCAGCATTTGTTGATACAAGGCTGTCAGCAACCAAATCTTCAATATCCATATTGCCATTTAGTAGAGGGACTATCAGGCCAGTTTCCCAATTTACATTCTTCTCCAGATCATGCTGGCAGGAATTGACAGCAAAAAAGGTAAAGAATATACCTATTACGGTAGCACTATATAACCATTTATTGAAAGGATACTTTTTCATGTACATTTTAGGTCTGAAGTAGCTAAGTTATAGCTATTTAATTCGATTCCATAATCGGAGGTAATAAAATTAGGGAATGGGCTCTACGAAAGTAACATTATAGAACCTGCATTTGTTCCTCAGTTAATAAAGATGAAGAAATAAGGATTTTGGTTGTTTTCTGTTGTGGATTTCATAAAAAAACCCCACCGTCATACCAATTCATCGGTAATTCAGTGGGGTAATGAAGAAGTGTAAGATGTGTGGAACATTCACTCACCATCTTTCCATAACATCCACTTTTAGCGCTTGGTTCTAAAAGAGCAGTTGATCATACAAAACATCGTATGATCGTATGGAAAAGAGTTGAATGCATTGAAATGTCCCATAAGTAATTAACTAACTATTTCTGAGAGATTTTCCTTTTGAAGTTTTCTCTTGTTTTGTTTTATCAAAAATTACGAGAAAAACTAATGCAATGTAAATACTAAAGATAACTGATACTACTATCATGATTTCATGGTTTTAGTGCCAGCTATTTTATTGGATACAAAATAACCGGCAGCGATTAAGAATTTTTCATGGATGTAAAATTGGTTTAACATAAGGTGCTATATTTTCTTTTACTATAATCTATAAGTGGTGTTCTATATTATAATACGTTGAAACAACCTCAATGTTGCTCAAACCCTTATGTAGATTGATATATGGCTAACTTGACTTATTATCTGGTAGGAAATAGCTGATATTCGGTAGCAGTTGGGAATAATATTTACTTATTTTAAGGGAAAAGCATCTAAAATTGCCCTAAAATAGGCATGTAGACCCTCTTTTAGTCTATTTTGAGGAATTTATGAGTGGATACAATTGATTTATGACTATCAAAAAGGCGGATAAAATAGAAACCTGATGGCAATGACCTGATAGAGAGCGCATTGGTTTTGATATCCTTTTGCAGAACAAGGGTTCCAGTATAATCATATATAGAAGCAGAATATTCATGTATATCCAGCTTTGAAGTGAAATAGAGCATATCTGTCGCAGGATTGGGGAACAATCGTATTGCTGAGGGTTTATTTGGGGTTTGAATTGGGAAAATGGACACAGGCAACTTCTTGCCCACTAGAGGCCTTATCATTAAAGCCCCGGTGAACTGTGTTTGTATCCACCCATTGCCAATATCATAATATAAATGAGCCTTTGCATCATTATTCATATCAAAACCAATATTCAAGACATCTTCGGTAGTTTGTATCATCCCAATCCAAAATGCTCCTGAGCTTAAAAATAGTGGATCATTGAGTTCCTTAACGTAAAAACCATTATAGCCGTCAAAGTAAGTTGGGCTCTCATAATCGATATTGTACAACACACCGCCTGGTTTGCCTCCATTATCACTCCAAACAACAAGAGAATACAATCTACTACTAAGGTCTACATTCATATGAGCGAAATGTATGGCAATGGCTCTAAGGGTATCAGCCTTATCCATTGTGAACCTATAAGCCAATTTTGCTGCAATGCCGAATAACCCATAGGCTTTTTCTGCACTGCCATCATCATAGGCAAAATAGTTGCTAAGCATTTGCTCACGTACAATGGTATCATTTCCATTAAATGGAAAAGCGTCTCCCCCATCAACACTATAGGTAGTTCTTAGTAAAATGCTATCTGATGTGAAAGCGGGTATTGAAACTGTGCTTAGATCAAAAGTATGCGTGGTATCACTTTGCGAGAAAATATTGGTAGAAAATGTTGAGGAACTAATTGCGGTACTGGAGAGTTCTTCTCTTAAATCGTAACTATAATCACTATTCTTAATTGCATTGGAGAGATTTGTCATCTTAATTGAGATAGATGAGGCCAGATTTGTGGCATCATAATGAGCCCAGGGAATTGTATGATAGTCAGTTATTAAGGTAGCAGGGAGACTTTTCAGTGCGGCATCATTAAATGTAGTATCCAATATTGATCTATTCTTATCAAGGTAAACATAATCAATATGCCAATGGTCATTATTCCCTGAGATGGTAGCATAATTTCTAAACCTGATACGAAATCCGTCATGGAAGAAAGAAGAATCAATTAATGGGATCATTACTTTTGTAAAATCGTGAACAGTAGTATCTCCTTCATTCTCCCAGACAACAACCCAAGTCGTATCATTAACCTTAAATTCAAGAATAAGCGAATCACCCTTGTTAGGATAGTCTCCAATACCCTGAGGTTGAAAATAGAAACTTAGATAAACAGAATCAATAGGATAAAGTCCTTTTAGGGATATGGCTTTCGAAGTTAGATAATCTGCTTTTCCATAAGCCATAGGCGTATAATCATATGGCCTACCGAGTTCATTCAATCCATCAAGGGTAGCGACTCCAATTGTAACTGGATTCACCGGATATGTATTGTTGATGTATGCATAATTATCTATCCATAATGCTCCAGCATCTGATACGACCTTGTGATCATTAGAGATGAAGAGTATCGTATCTATATTTACCTTTGAACCGCTAATAGAATCCCCCAGGGAGTCAAAGACGATCTTATTATAATAGGCAGGCCATAATAATGCCGTGTCAGTAGCAATTGAACTCGTACAATTCGGAATATCATTGAACAAGTAAATAGTAAGCATTGGCTTAGCCGTAGAATCATAGGTAGAATCATTTACATAAATATAATTCCAGGAAGTATCATACATAAATTCATTCAATGTGACATTTTCGGAAATGCACAATCCTCCAACTTTTGCATATTTGTCGACATCACTTTCTGAATAAGAATATTTTATTAATGTATTAGAACTGAAATCATCAAAAAATGGCAATTGGATGGTGTCTTCCATGAAAATGTAAATAACACTATTCCCTTGTTTTGACGAAGCAGTATTTAAATGCAAAGTTTTGTAATACAGCTGAGGGTTAAAGGGTAATTCTGACAATCGCTCCTGAGCATGGAGATAGCCAGTAATTAACACAGTCAAACAAAATATTATTATGTATCTTTTCATTGTACCTCTATCGTTTTCGTAGTATCCTTTTCAACTTCCGGTAGTTTTTTCGTTAACCACACATCAATGGCTTCTCCTAATCTAAGAGAAAATCCTTGATCGGCAGGAGGTATCTGTTTAAATATCAATGCAGAAGGTGTATCAATGATCGTATTATCAAAGATGGGAACACCTAAATTCAGATAATATTCAATAAGTACCGTTTTTGCTTCTTCTATGGTTAAACCAAACAAATTGGGAATATCCACCTCCGAACTCCCTAAGCCATCACCTAACACCAGGTCGATCTCATCACCTTTAAATACAAGTGTCCCCGGTTCAACGGTCATCCCTCCTATTTGGTGTTCTAAAACAACATTTTTACCAAGATCTGGCCGATAGATCAACTCACCGATCTTCAAATCTATCATTGACAGGATCATCTCAGCTTGCTCTAAAGAAGCGTCAATGAGGTCCGGCAACTTTACTAATGGCGGATGTTTCGCATTTACACTTAAATATATGGTCCTGTTAGGCTTCACTTTCGCATAGGGTTTGGGTGCCTGGTCAAGAATCGTCAAAGGAGGTTTGCCGGTCTTATAAATTGATGAATCAGCAATTACATAACTCATTCTCTTATTTTGCAACAATTCATCTACCTGATCCATTGTAAAATCACGAAGGTCTGGGACAGTAATGGATTCATCTTTTTTTGTATAAATATCCAGTGCTTTCATTGTTCCCCAATAAACGATTACTATCAGCGTTAATAAAATACCCAGATTAATAAAAAAACTCCTGCTGATAATGAATCTTAAAAAACCCAAATCACTAATTATTGATGGAATTAAGATCATGGAAGAAACGTGTTCTTCCAATAATTATTGTAACAATGGCTAATTAGCATCCCTACCGGGAAATGTAAAATTAAGAAAAACAAAGCGTTATTTAAGAAACATTTTTTATGTGAATGATGTATATTTGGCGTTGTCGAAAAAAAATGATATTGCTTTATTGCAAATCATCAATGATCTGATAAGAATATGGGCAAGAAACATATAGGCGTTATAATGGGTGGGACATCCACCGAGCATACGATCTCACTTGAAACCGGCACTACCATCATGCATGGACTTGATGAGTCAAAATATAAAGTCACACCGGTGATCATCGACCAATCAGGAAACTGGTTACTTTGTAAAGATCCTGAAAAGGGGCTCCCTAAAACCATTGATAGCGATTATTTAAACTCTCCTGATAATGACCTGGAAGAAATGGATATGACTTCCGCCTTAAGTAAATTGAAAAATGTGAGTATTGATGTAATGTTCATTGCTTTGCATGGAAAATTTGGGGAAGATGGTACTATCCAGGGTTTATTTGAATTTTCTGACATCAAATATACAGGATCAGGGGTAATGGCAAGCGCCATTGGTATGAACAAAGTAAAATCAATGGAGCTTTACTTACATCACCATCTATTGGTTCCGGAGTATTTTGCATTTACCCCTTTTGAATATCAATCCGATCCATCTGCAATAGCTAAAAAGGTGGAAAGCACCTTTGGTTATCCATGCGTTTTGAAGCCAGTTGACGGGGGTTCAAGTGCAGCCACTTTTTTGCTAAAAAGTGAAGAAGGCCTTGATGAGGGGATTCGATCCGGATTTGATATTTCAGGAGAATTGATCATTCAGCGATATATTGCAGGTGATGAGGTGACCTGTGCGATCCTTGATTCAGATGAAAAACCGATCGCATTACCTCCTACTCAGATCATTCCAATAACAGGTGAATTCTTTGATTACCAGGCAAAATATGAGAAGGGAGCTTCTGAGGAGGTCACTCCTCCCAACCTTGATGAGAAGATCATCGAAAAGATACAGGAGATATCATTGATCGCTCATAAGATCCTTGGCTGCTCAGGTTTATCCAGAACAGACATGATCGTGAATGGGACCGATATTTTTGTGCTTGAAACAAACACTGTCCCCGGTATGACCGGAACAAGTTTGTACCCTCAGGCAGCAGAAAAAATTGGCCTCAGTTTTTCACAATTGCTGGACAAGATCATTATCAATGCAATCAGAAACGAGAGATAAATAGCAAATCCTTTCAAATGACTTCTACCTTAAGCGCCAGAACACAATTGATCAATAGTCTTGTGCTTTTGGGCAACCGATTGTCACAAAAAGACCCCAATCTAGACAAGATAATTAAAGAAGCATTTCACCATAATGGATGGTTTACTTTTGACAATATCAATAATGCATTACAAGCTATCTCATCACAATTCCTTGTGGAGGAAAAGTTGTCAAAATGGCTGGCACCATATTCTTTTGATGAAAACTCAGCAGCAAAAACGATAGGCGTTATCATGGCCGGGAACCTCCCTTTGGCAGGATTCCATGATTTTCTTTGTGTACTGATATCAGGCAATCTACAGGTGATTAAACTATCTTCAAAGGATAAGATCTTATTACCTTATATCCATGAACTACTTTCAGAAATTGACCCAGAAAATGGTTCTAAAGTTGAATTCATTGAAACACTCAAAGATTTTGATGCGGTCATCGCCACAGGCAGTGACAATTCTGCTCTTCATTTCGAATACTATTTTGGGAAACACCCTCATATCATTAGGAAGAACAGGACCAGTATTGGTATTTTGGATGGTAACGAGACAAAGGAGGAATTAGCATTACTCGGCAATGATATATTTCAGTACTACGGATTGGGTTGCCGAAATATTTCTAAATTATATGTTCCACCCGATTATAATTTTAGTACCTTTTTTGAGGCCATTGATGATTTCTCATGGGTAATGGCGAACCATAAGTACAAGAATAATTATGATTATAATCGTACGTTATTGTTGATGAACAAAGAACCACACCTTTCCAATGATTTCCTGATCCTTCGTGAAAACGATGAACTTGTTTCCCCTTTGGCATCTACCTATTATGAACATTATCATGAACTGGAAACATTGAAAGAACATTTAGCTAAAAATACTGCGGCAATACAGTGTATTAGCACAAATACCGATATTGGTAAAAGGATCAACAATCAAGTTGTACCACTTGGAAAAACACAACTCCCCGATCTATGGGATTATGCTGACGATATAGATACTTTACAGTTCTTACAACAATTATAGCTGCTTCCCTCAACAATTATTTACGCACGATCTTTCTTGTGATCACTGACTCATCTGTGACAAGTTTGAGTAGATACATGGATGCTGAAAATTGACTGATATCTATATGTTGTTGATAATGGCTATCCTGATGGCCTGAAAGCATCTCTTGATAAATAAGAGATCCATCGTACCTATAAATGCTGACTGATTGCAGGTCTCCGGATGTAAGCTGAATATCGATATCAAACTGTCCATTATTTGGATTAGGTGATATATTCAGGGTACTCAGAATATCATTATTTACAATTCCGGTAACTTCAAATATCACTGCAGAAGTCGTATCCTCACAACCACTTGCATCTGTAACAATTACAGTATATTTACCTGCAGCGAGATTCGAAGCAATATATGTTGTTTGGGCTGCAGGGTCATCCCATAAATATGTATAAGGGGGTACTCCGCCAGAAACCAAAACTATTGCCTCACCATCTGAATTTCCTATAATTGCAGGGTTGGTGAAAGTAGACATTTTCAACTTAAAATCATTGACCTCAGTAGCTGCACCACTTTCTATTGTGGTAGTGGAATTGATCAGTCCCGAGGCGCCTATTGTTGGTGTTGCATTGGTTATTGTTGGCGCCGGCGAAGTAACGGTGGAAGTAATATCTTCCAGATAACAGGTTCCGCTGATACCGCTGGCATCAGTTTTAATGATCATAATATCTGTACTTCCTGCTCCAAAACTTGAGGTATAACCGGCAAAGATATATCCCCCATCATCGGTAAGGACAACTGACCTTGCATTGTCTTCATTTGAACCACCGTAGGTTTTTGTCCACGCTACATTTCCACTCGCATCTGTGAGGATCATGTAAAAATTATTCCCTGCAGGGCCCATTCCATACATTTCTCCGGCAATGATATACCCGAGGTCTGAGGTCTGTTGAATTGAATATCCTTCGGCATAATCTCCATTTGGTGGGCCTCCGCTTCCTAATCCACCAATAGTTTTTGACCATAAAGTATCTCCACTTGCATCTGTTTTGATAAGCAAAACACTTCTGGAACCAGGGCCAAAACTTGTGGTTTCTCCTACAAGAATATAGCCACCATCTGTTGTTTGCTTAACATCATAGGCCAGATCGCCATTTGTTCCTCCATATGCTTTTGCCCACATAGTATCTCCATTTGCATCTGTTTTTACTAAGAAAGCATCTGTATTTCCGGCGCCATAACTCGATGTATTACCTGCAAGAATATAACCTCCATCAGAAGTAACATCCATAGCTGCAAAATACTCATTGTTAATGCCACCATATGTCTTCGCAAATACCAATACTCCATCAACATCAGTACGTAATAGATACCCATCGGAATTGCCTCCACCCATTACCTCTGAACTTCCGGCAATCATATAACCATTATCAGAGGTTTCAACGACGTCTCTTCCAACTTCATTCGTTGATAAGCCACAAGCTCTTCCCCATATCAATGTTCCACTACCATCAATTCTCACTAAATACAAATCGTTTCCTCCTGCGCCAAATGAGTCTGTTCTGGCAGCAATGACGTATCCACCATCAGCGGTTTGAAAGATAGAACAACCGAGCTCATTTCCTGGACCGCCATAAGCCCTAGTCCATGTAGTATCCCCACTATTATCCATCTTGATAACATAGATATCGCTCCCACCAGCTCCAAAACTTGACGTCCTTGCCACAACGATATACCCCGTATCCGCAGTTTGTAATATTCCTAATGCCCTGTTCTCAGATTGTCCTCCCTCTGAAGCAGTCCCACCAAATATCTTTTGGAAGGTTGTTTGTGCACTCATTTCAGTAATTGAAAAGAGAACACATAATGTGAATAAACTAAGAAATGTTAAAAAATTCTTTAGAGATAGATAGTTTTCAAGAGTGTTAATTGTTTTCATGACTAACGGTTTTTATGTGGAGAAATAGCATTGGCTCTCAGTGAATTAGCCAAACAAACTTACACAAAGTAATAAGAATATCCTTTTGTTACAATTATTAGCAGGGTTAATTGCAGTAACCTAATCTAAATCAGTGTATTAAAGTTCTCATATAGGATTCGAAATTTTGCAGGGGGATACCCCACCCAAGCGTATAGTCAGATAAAAAGTGAGAGGGGCTTCCAATATCAGCCTTCAACTAACTCCTTCAGTTTGGTGACCACTATATCAATTTCTTCAATAGTATTGAATTTGGAAAATGAAAAACGGATGGTCTTTCTTGAGGTATCGGTTTTTAATGCGGTAAGAACATGTGATCCTACATTTGCCCCTGATCCACAGGCGCTCCCACTGGAAGCACATATGCCACCTATGTCAAGGTTGAAGAGGAGCATTTCATCTTTCTTGTTGGGAGGAAAAGAGACATTCAATACTGAGTATAAACTATCCCCATCAAAATCCCCAATAAACCCTACACCAGAAACTTTACCACGTAACATTTCGATCATATGATTCTTAAGAGATTGAATATATTTGCTTTCTTCTGCTAAATTCTCATAAGCGATCTCAAAGGCCTTACCCAATCCAACAATGTGGCTGACATTCTCTGTCCCTGCCCTGATATTCCTTTCCTGAGGCCCTCCTTTGATCATTGGGCTTAACTGTAGCTCATTATTGATATATAAAAAGCCACTCCCTTTTGGCCCATGGAACTTATGTCCTGATCCTGAGATCAAGTGTACATAAATATCCTGCAGGTCAATATTAAAATGGCCTACCGTTTGAACAGTATCAGAATGAAATATCGCCTTATGTTTTTTGCATACTTCCCCAGCTGCTTTAATGTTCATCATACTGCCCACTTCATTATTTGCGTGCATCAATGTGACAAAGCATTGCCCATCAATTTCGGTTAGTAATTCATCCAGATGTGCCAGATCAAAATGTCCTTTTTCGTCAATAGCTACATAATGGATTTGCATTTCATCTAACTTTTCAAGGGCTTCCACATTGCGTAAAACACAGTGATGCTCAATCTTTGAGGATATCACATTCTTTATCCCCAGATCATTCACAACCCTTTGTATGGCCAAATTGTTGGATTCTGTACCACAGGAGGTAAAAAATATCTCTGATGGTGAGGTATTCAGGTATTTGCTGATGGTTTTTCTTGAATTCTCAACGGCAGTCCTGGCAACTCTACCCTTTCCATGAATGGATGAGGGATTGCCAAAGTCACCCTTCAAAAAAGGGAGCATGCTTTCAAGCACCTTTTCATCTACAGGTGTTGTTGCAGCATTATCAAAATATATAAGTTGTTCAGGCAAATTGATTGATTATATGATCCATAAAAATCGTTAGAAAGGCAGAAATGGTTATTATTTCATAAACTGCCTGATATCCTCCATTATCTTTTTACCCAGTTCCTGAGCGGTTTGCTCATCCTTGCTCTCAGAATATATGCGGATAATAGCTTCCGTATTCGACCGCCTAAGATGTACCCATTCATTATTAAACTCTATCCGTAATCCATCTTCATTACTAATGGGTTGATCGCTATATTTCTCAAGAACCTTATCGAAAATATCATCCAGATTCACATCATCACTCAACTCCATTTTATTTTTGGCAATAAAATAGTCGGGAAACTGTCTTCTTAATCCGGTGGTTTTCAATTCTGTTTTTGCCAGATGAGAAAGAAATAGGGCGATTCCTACTAAGGCATCTCGGCTATAGTGCAGGTCAGGATATATGATCCCCCCATTGCCTTCACCACCGATAACCGCTTTTACTTCCTTCATCTTTTGAACCACATTTACCTCTCCAACTGCTGAGGCGTGGTACACCCCGTCATTTTGTTCAGTTACGTCTCTAAGGGCCATTGATGAGGATAGATTTGAAACGGTATTTCCTTTACTCTCTTGCAATATATAATCTGCAACAGCCACCAAGGTATACTCTTCGCCAAACATACTTCCATCTTCACAAACCAAGGCAAGACGGTCAACATCAGGGTCAACAACAATACCCAGATCAGCTTTTCTGAATTTTACCTCATTGGCAATACCATTAAGGTTTTCAGGCAACGGTTCAGGATTATGTGGGAACTTGCCATTTGGGTCACAGAATAATTCGATCACCTCCCCTACTCCCAGTGCTTTCAATAAACGAGGGACACTGATCCCGCCGGTAGAATTAACACAATCCACTACTATCCTGAAGTCTTTACTTTTTATTGCATCAACATCAACCAAAGGGAGTTTAAGAATTTTCTCAATATGCTTTTCAACTGAAGAATCATTTTGCTTATAACTACCCAGATTCTTTACCTTAGCATATTCACCACTGAAATTTTCAGCCATCGCCAGGATCTCATTCCCATCATCAGCAGAGACCAATTCCCCTTCTTTATTAAAGAGTTTTAAAGCATTCCACTCAATTGGGTTATGGCTGGCGGTTATCATTATCCCACCTCCAGCTTTTTGATCAGGTACTGCCAATGAGACAGTTGGAGTGGTTGAAAGTCCAAGATCTATCACATTAATGCCCACACCCTGCAGAGTTCCAATTACCAAATTGGTAACCATTTCGCCAGAAATCCGTGCATCTCTCCCGATCACTACCTGGTTGTTGTCAGTCTCTTTCAAAAGCCAGGTGCCAAAAGCTGAAGAGAACTTTACAATATCTATCGGTGTAAACCCTTTGCCTATTTCGCCCCCAATGGTACCTCTGATACCTGATATAGATTTAATGAGTGTCAATTTATTATTTGTTTTACAGCAAAGATAGCTAATAATGTTCTCTAAAATAGTAGAAAGATAATAACGAATTTCATAGAATTAATTGCATTGCATCTCCTTTTTCTAAAACAATTGACTCAACATTTTATAAGACTTGATGAGAAAGAATATTGCTACATTTATGCAATTCTTTTCAGCAAAAACGATGGGCAATAAAGATCAATGGTTTGAGACTTGGTTTGATTCTCCCTATTATCATATCCTTTATGATCACAGGGATGAAGCTGAAGCCGGGGCATTTATAGATGTTTTAGTTGATCATTTGAAGATTCCGCTATCTTCAAATATCCTTGATCTTGCTTGTGGGAATGGCCGACATTCGCAATTATTAGCAAAAAAAGGATTGCAGGTAACTGGAATTGACCTTTCAAAAAATAGCATTGAGAAGGCCCAGCAGTTGAAAACCCACAATCTCCAATTTTATGATCACGATATGCGAAATGTATTTCGTAAAAATGCGTTTGATTATATCTTCAGTTTCTTTACAAGTTTTGGTTATTTTGAGCTTCCGTCAGAACACATACAGACCTTTCAATCCATTGGGGATGGCCTGAAAAATCAGGGGGTGTTAATGCTTGATTATTTAAATACCTTTACAGCTAAACGTGAACTTGTTGTTGAGGAGACCATTACTAAAAGCAACATTCAGTTCAAAATTAAAAGAGAGTTCCACAATAATACTTTTATCAAAGAGATACAGTTTTCTGATGGTGGTAGCCATTTTAATTATGTTGAAAAAGTAAAGGGCTTTATAAAAGAAGACTTTTTCACATATTGCCAAGGAGCAGGATTAAAAGTGTTAAATTTGTTTGGGGATTATAAGATGACCCCATTCGATGAAGACACATCAGACAGGTTGATCTTGATTGCACAAAAAGAAGTATGATCGAATATCTCATAAATTTTGACCAACACGCTTTCCTTATTATTAATGGGAAATTGCAAAATGTGTACCTTGACAGTTTCTTGCCTCTGGTCAGAAACAAGTACATCTGGGCACCTCTCTATGCTTTTATAATCAGCTACTTAATAATCAATTATCGATTAAAAGGGCTCTTAATAATATTGTTTACAATACTTACAGTGGTTTTATGTGATCAGATAAGCAGTTCTCTTATTAAACCTCTGGCTCAAAGGTTACGGCCTTGCAATGACCCCATACTTGGTGACTATGTGCGTTTGCTGGTTCCTTGTGGCGGTGGATTTAGCTTCATCTCGTCTCATGCAAGTAACCATTTTGGAATTGCAATGACCCTTGGGCTATCGTTGAAGCAATATAAATGGGTGTTACCCACAGGAATTGCCTGGGCGACCCTGATATCTTATGCCCAGATATACGTCGGCGTTCATTATCCTTTTGATATTTTGGGTGGAGCCGTATTAGGTATAACCTGCGGATGGCTCGTTAGCTTTCTCTTACAAAAATTGTTATTTTTCAGGAATAAAAATTTAGGATGAGATCTCTATGTTTCAATATTCAATATTAATCATATCAGCATTATTGGGTGGTGGCCTGGTCTTTGCTTTCAAAAAACTGGCTGAAAAGTATTTACAGCTGGTCCTCTCTTTTAGTGGTGCCTTCTTATTTGGCATCACTGTTTTACATTTATTGCCGGATATCTACCAGGAAAATGGATATCAAATTGGGATCTTTATTATTGCGGGTTTTATCATTCAGCTATTGCTAGAACAATTTTCAAAAGGTGCCGAGCATGGCCATATTCATAAGCCAGAAGCCCCATTCAAAATGTATTTTATTGGAATATTTTTTGGATTGACCATTCACGCATTTCTAGAAGGAGTCCCTTTAGCCAATAATGAATATTTATACAGTACCAAAAGCGCTCTATTATATGGTATTGCAATTCACAAGATCCCTGCAGCTTTTGCCTTGACAAGTATTCTTTTCTTCTCCACATCAAAGAAAGCATATATCATAGGATTACTCATTGCATTTTCATTGATGTCGCCTTTAGGACTTATCTGCGGTAACGCCATTAATACTACTTCAATGATCAACTTTGATCTTATAATGGCTATTGTCATCGGTTCATTCCTTCATATTTCCACTACTATTCTATTTGAATCAGAAGCTGAAATACACCGCTTCAACATATTTAAGATGGTAGCAATTTTAGCAGGTATTGGGATCGCCCTTTTAACTTAGTATGGCAAATGGGCCCAATTTTGCCGGAAAAATGATACTTTTTATCAAGTTTTATCCTACTTCTCATCAATAAAGTATATTTTTATTAAACTTAAAAAAGCCTTATCTTGCAATCACTATTGTTCTATTGAATGATAAAAAGCTTACAAAACCCCTTATCCATGAAAAAAAGTATCCTATTCTTGTTATTGATGACTGTATGCATTATTGTAAATGCACAGTTAACTGTAACAGCAACAACTGACAGGTCCATCTGTTTAGGCGATTCAGCTTCTCTAAATGCGATTGCTTCAGGCGGAACAGCACCTTACACCTATACTTGGAGTCCTGCTACTGCCTTAAGTTGTACGAATTGCCCAAATCCAAAAGCATCACCCACAACCTCTGTGGAATATACTGTGACAGCATTGGATTCTTTAGGAAATTCTACCGCAACAAAGATCAGGGTCAACCTATTTAAGATCAATATTCGAAATAACAGGGATTCTCTTTGTGCAGGAGACACTACAATTATACATGTGAGCAGCAATCCACCCATTTGCGGGTTAAATGCAGGGGGTTGCAGTGGGCTTACCATCGGCCATGAAGTGGGCACCAGTACTGCCAGCAGTCCATACCCATCTCCCTATTTTGGACTTAGGGAAGATGCAAGATTGCAGATTATTTATAGGAAATCTGAGTTAAATGCAATGGGGATAACAGGGGGAACTATTACACAGATCGCATTCAATGTAGAAAGAAAATACAGCAGCCAACCTTATAGTAATTTTACCATTAAAATGGGGAATACTGCATTGACCATGCTAAATACAGGATGGCAATCAGGTTTGTCAACTGTTTATTCCGGCAACCATAATACATCACTCGGATGGAATACCCATAATTTAACCACTCCCTATGATTGGGATGGCGAATCAAACCTTTTAGTCGAAATTTGCTTTGATAATGCTAAGACCACGAGTTACGATTACATTTATTATTCTAATAATGGATACATTTCTTCTGTATTCTATTATCTAAACGGAAGTTCAGGATGTAATTTGACATCCACTTATTTATATTCCAGAAGGCCCAATACTAGATTTACCATGTGCTACCAAACACCCACCGCCGGTAGTGTTGCCTGGTCACCAGGGGGAAGTTTATCTAATCCGGCCATCGACGGCCCTGAGGCTACTGTTTCAACCACTACCACATATACAGCCTTGGTTTCAGATGGTCTAGGTTGCAGTATTTCAGATTCTGTTACCATTTTTACAAGACCGTTATCCATCACTACTTCTCCTACTGCATCTATATGTATTGGAGATTCAACGCAATTATCTGTAACCTCTAATATGGGAAGTACTTCATATAGTTGGAGCCCTTCAACAGGTTTGAGTTGCACCACCTGCAGCAATCCGATAGCGCTGCCTACAGTAACTACTTCTTACTACATTACATCTACTTCAGGTGCTTGCACATCATTAGATACCATTACCGTTATTATAAATCCACTCCCTCCTGCTGATGCAGGAACTGATACATCACTGTGCGTATTGGATTCAGTACCACTAAATGGTAGCGGTGGAGTTGGTTATTCCTGGCTTCCACAGACCGGGATTGATGATCCAATGATTGCAAATCCTAATGCTAGTCCTTCATCCACAATAATCTATACCGTAACCGTAACATCTGATTCCGGATGTATTGCCACAGATGATGTAACAGTAACAGTGTCTGGGCTTTCAGGAATTCAGGCTAATTCCGAAAGGGATACCCTTTGTGCAGGTGACACCACACAGTTGGATATTGAAGCCATACCTACAGATTGCGGTCTTAATTATGCCGGTTGCGCCGGTTTAGGAACTATGACCCCTATTGGCGCCGGCACAAATTATACTGCCTGGCCTGGTCCTTACAACGGGTCATATGAGGATGCTCGTTTACAAATATTATTTACTAAAGAGGAACTTAATGCAGCCGGAATATTTGGCGGCACGATCAAGGAGATCGCCTTTAATGTTGGTCGTAGCTATAGCAGTCAGCCATATACAGACTTCACTATGAAGATGGGGTGTACCTCCAAAACTAATCTATCTGGTGGAGTATGGATCAATGGATTAACAGAAGTTTACTACAAACCAAACTATACAGTTTCCGTTGGTTGGAACAGACATTTTTTAGATACTCATTTTAACTGGGATGGGAATTCGAACATCATCATTGAAACTTGTTACGACAATACTAGCAAAACAACATATGATGGCACCTTTTATACAAATGTTGGCTACATATCTACCTTATTCAGATATAGTGATGGGATCGTTGGTTGTAACTTCCCTTCACCTTATTCTTACTCCAGCAGGCCTGATGTAAGATTCACCATGTGCAACGAATCCTTAACAACGGCAACTTTTGGATGGACCCCTACTTCAGGACTTACAAATTCAACAATAGCAAATCCTGTGGCTACCGTTACCACGAATATTACATATACCATAAGCGTTGATGACGGATCAGGATGTGCGAATACAGATACCATTTCCTTGAATACCGCACCTCTTGATATTACTATATTGACCGGAGATACTACCATCTGTGAAGGAGATGGGTTCCAAGTCAAAACTCGTTCTAATATTGAAGGTGCTGCTTTTTCATGGACACCTGCCTTAGGACTTAGCTGCACGAATTGCGACAACCCACAAGCCACACCGACAACAACCACTACCTATTACGCTACGGCTACTTCCAGCGCCTGTACGGATTATGACACGATTACGGTCACTGTCAACCCAAAACCAATAGCAATTGGTAGTGACGATACTATGCTTTGTCAAGGAGATACCATACAAATGAATGTTACAGGTGGTGTAACTTACAACTGGTCTCCAACCACTGGTCTAAGTAACCCATTTATTTCAAACCCACTTGCCTACCCTTCTGTGACTACTTTATACATTATAAATGTAACATCTGCGGTCAATTGTTCTTCATCAGATAGTATATGGGTGACTGTGAATGACACTCCGGTCTTAGCACCAACATCTGACCGAAGTACGATCTGTGCAGTTGACACCACACGACTTCGTGCCAATAACTCTACTCCCGGGCAATATTTTTATACATGGACACCTGCATCCGGATTGTCTGACTCTACATCGGCAAATCCTATTGCTACAGTTTCAGCTCAAACAACTTACACTGTATTTGTTGATGGGACAGGTAGTTGTGTAAACACTGATTCGGTCACTGTCAGTATTGCTCCTTTGTCTATCACTACAAAGAATGACACTACGTTGTGTGAGAATGATACGTATGTATTATCTACATCATCTAATATTTCAGGAACCACTTACGCATGGTCACCTACAACAGGTTTAAGCTGTGTATTATGTCCCAGTCCAATAGCAAGTATTAATTCAACAACCACTTATACGGTAACTGCAACCTCCGGCACATGTACAGATATTGGCACTGTTAAGATCACAGTGAACCCTCTACCAATAGTAAATGCAGGAACAGATGCTACTGTCTGCAAGGGAGAAACAGCACAATTGAATGGAAGTGGAACCACTTCATATACATGGGTTCCTATAAGCGGTCTTAGCAATCCAAACATTGCCAATCCAACTGCCACACCAACTGCTACCACCGTCTATACAATTGTTGGTACTTCACCCCAAGGATGCAGCAATTCTGATGCTGCTACCGTATTTGTAAAAATAAATGAATTGACAATCTCTACTGAAGACGATACAATTTGTTTTGGAGATTCAGCCACACTTTATTCTGTTACATGTAATACAATTATCGATCATTTCAATAACGGTATTGATTACTCGAAATGGTCCACAACCCTTGGAGGTTATACAGGAGTGGGGTGCGGTTCTGTAACTGGAGATGCACTTTACTACGATGGGCCAGGTGTACGACAGGCGGTAACAAAGGGAATTAATTTCAACAGTGGTGAGAGCATTAATTTCTATTTGAAGTATGGTACGGGGCTACTTTCTTGTGAGAAAGTAGACTCAGGCAAGGAGGTGATCTTTGAATACTCTATTAATAATGGAGGTAAATGGGATGCAATTAATACTTACGAGATCGATAAATTCACCAATTTCTCTAAAGTAAATGAGATCATTCCTAAGCGCGCCAGGACGTTAAACACTTTATTCAGGTGGAGGCAGAAGACCCACGATGGTCCAGGGAAGGATAATTGGGCGATCGATGATATCAATATTTGTTCAAGAGACACCTCAGTATTAACCTATCAATGGACACCTGCAGGTAGTTTATCGGATCCTTCGATCTATAACCCTATTGTGAAAAATACTATGAATACCACCTATGTTGTAACAGCAACAGATGGGACATGTTCTAACAGCGATACCCTCTTACTTTATTTTGTAGAGTGTATTACCAATGTTAGCATGGATCCGAAAGGAAGAGAAGTTATAGAAGTTTATCCAAATCCAACTACTGATGTAGTTTACGTATATGTTGGCAATAACAATGAGAAGATCTCTTCGATCAGAATATTGGATCCGATCGGTAATGAGATCAATATTAACAGTGAAAAAATTCAAGCTGATAATCCCATGTTCTCGTTTAATCTTGAGCATCTTAGTTCTGGTTTGTATTTCATTGAGATCATTTCTGAGAACAAAACGATCGTCAAGAAATTCATGTTGCAGAAATAACTTTTATTTACCTTGTAAGTGCTTTTATTCTTCTATCTAAATAGTATGAGAATATTTATTTTCATCTAAAAAATACCTAATTTAGCCGTATATTAAGATATTTCAGAAGAATGAACCTTGCAACCATGAAAAGTATACTGCTAACACTAGTGTGCATTGTTTTCTTTTACACCGCATATGGCCAATTATCTGTTGTTGCTTCAAATGATACCTCTATATGTCTTGGAGATTCTACAAGCCTGAATGCGGTACCTGCAAACGGAACACCCCCCTATTCATATAGTTGGACACCAGTTGCAGGCCTAAGTTGCACAACTTGCCAAAGCCCCTCTGCTAGTCCTTTACTAACAACTACTTACGTTATCACTGTTACTGATGCAATGATGAGTGTGGTCACTGACAGTGTGCAAGTGACCGTAAATAGCATTAACATTGCTGTTAGCTCCAATAGAGATACCATCTGTGCAGGCGATACTACTCAATTATTTACCCAGACCAATCCCTCTTCATGCGGATTAAATGTAACAGGATGTTCTGGGATTATTTCCCAGGTAGATGTTGGTACGGGAGCATTATCCACTGACATACCTTCTCCTTATTATGGCTTTTATGAAGATGTAAGATGGCAGTCATTATATACAAAAGCAGACCTACAAGGTGCAGGACTGTCAGGAGGTACGATCACTAAGATCTCATTTAACATTGCTGTATTGAACAGTACCCAAGCTTATCAAAATTTTACTATTAAGATGGGATGCACAGCTTCTCCGGATTTGAGCGGTGGTGCATGGCTGACAGGATTATCAACGGTATATTATGTGGATAGCTTTACTACCACTCTGGGTTGGAACACACACATACTGGACACCCCATTTGATTGGGATGGCAACTCCAATTTAGTGCTGGAATTTTGTTTTGATAACACAAGTTGGACTGACGATGATGAGGTATTTTTTGAAACCACCTCTTATGTTTCATCCTTATTTGATTTTGCAGATGGAGATAATGGATGTATACTGCCCACACCGGGGCTTTACTCTTCCAGGCCAAACACGCGATTTGAAATTTGCAATGATTCTCTTGCCTCTGTAATCTGGACACCTGCTTTGGGCTTAACAAATCCTACTATTTTTAATCCTATAGCTACTGTTGCTTCCACTACTACTTATACCTCTACCATAACTGATGGCACAGGCTGTTCAAATATTGATTCAGTGACTGTGGCTACACAAGCATTAAATTTGTCATTAGGTAACGACACCTCTTTATGTGCAGGGGATTCCATTCAGTTAAATGCTGCAATAAATTTACAGGGAGCAGCGATCACATGGAGTCCGGCCGCTGGTCTATCTTGCACAACTTGTGCTAACCCTAAAGCATCGCCAACTACCTCGACGATATATTATGTGAATGCAACTTCTGGGGCATGTGTTGATGCCGATACTATTTCGGTTGTCGTTAATGCACTGCCTAATACAAATGCCGGTAATGATACGGCCATTTGCATCATTGATTCTCTACAATTAAATGCAACCGGTGGTGCCACCTTTTCCTGGGCTCCGGTAAGTGGGCTCAGCAACCCTTTAATTGCAAACCCAATGGCAAACCCTTCAACTTCAACTACTTATGTAGTTACAGGTCTCTCTGTTTTTGGTTGTATGCAATCTGATACTATCACCATCCAGGTAAATGGCCCTGAATCTATATCCATCTCATCTGCAAGAGATACTATTTGCCCGGGAGATACCACCCAATTAATGGTGGATACGTGTATAGCTGTTATGGATGATTTTGACCCTGGTATCGACATGTCCAACTGGTCAAATATCACTGGAGGGGTTGCCGGTTTAAGTTGTGGCTCAATTAGCGGCAATGCTCTTTATTTTAATAGTACAGGTACTCGTAGTGCAACAACTAATGGTATCAGCGTAAATTCTAGTAGTACTGTAAGTTTTTCAATCCTTATTGGAAGCGGTGCAGCTCCATGTGAAAATGCGGATGGTGGTGAGGATGTTGTTCTTGAATATTCTATCAATGGCGGAGCGAATTGGATTATTATTAGCACATACTCTGAAGCAATTTATACGACCTGGACCAATGTGGTTGAAAATGTTCCCACCGGAGCACAAACCGGTAGTACAATGTTCAGATGGAGGCAGCTCAGCAACTCAGGATTGAATTTTGATAACTGGTCCATTGATAATGTTGAATTCACCTGCTCAGGAGGTTCAGGCCCCTTAACTTATAATTGGAGCCCTGCAGGCAGTTTAAACAATGCCACGATATTAAACCCAATAGCCACAGTAGCAACTACTACTACCTATACAGTTACTGTTACTGATAGCAACGGCTGTTCAAATGTAGATTCTGTTACTATCGTTATTCAAATATTAGACGTGGTAACTGGTGGAGATACTTCTATATGCAATGGTGATTCTATTCAGATGAATACCACTTCCAACATTGATGGCACGTTGTATAACTGGAGTCCTGTAACCGGATTGTCATGTACCACATGCCCAAATCCTATGGTTTCACCGGATACGACCACAACTTACTATGTATCAGGGTCAATTTCAATCTGCAACGATGTGGACTCGATCACTATAACCGTGAATCCTAACCCGGTTCCGTATGCAGGCAATGACACTTTTTTATGTATCAACGACTCTATTCAGCTGAATGGTACTGGAGGCGTAAATTACTATTGGGCCCCATCGGCCGGATTAAGTGATGACAGTATCAGTAATCCTTTTGCTAAACCATTAATAACAACCACTTATAGTCTTACGGTAGTTTCTGACTCAGGATGCTCAGCTATAGACACATTAGAAATAATAGTGAATGGCCCTCCTGCGGTTGTTGCTACATCTATTCGAGATACAATATGTGCAGGTGATACAACTCAGCTGAATGTCAATACATGTGGTTCAATTACAGATGATTTTGATCCTGCGATCGATATGTCTGCCTGGTCCAATATTTCAGGCGGAACTGTCAGTACAAATTGTGGGTCTATTACTGGGAATGCACTTTATTTTAATAGTGCAGGCCTTCGTTCTTCTACAACGAATGGGTTAAATATTGCCAGCGGCGGGAACATCAGTTTTTCTTTGGTGATCGGAAATGGTGCAGCCCCTTGCGAAAATGCTGATGGTGGTGAAGACGTAGCATTACAATACTCTACGAATGGAGGAGCTCTTTGGGTCAATATCAATATTTATAATGAAGCAGCATATATTACCTGGACAAATATTGTAGAACCGATTCCTGCGGGTGCACAAACTGCTAGTACTATGTTCCGCTGGATGCAATTAGGCAATTCTGGAATTAACTTTGATAATTGGGCAATTGATAATGTGGACATCACTTGTTCTGGTTCTTCATCAGCGTACACATATTCCTGGACTCCTGCTGGGGGATTAACCAATGCAACTATCGCTGATCCTATTGCTACAGTGGCTTCCACTACTACTTATATGGTCATGGTATCTGATAGTACTGGTTGTAACAACCAGGACTCTGTAACCGTTGCCACTGCACCTTTGGTGATTACAACAATTCCTGACTCTACGATCTGTGAAGGTGATTCTGTATTACTTACTACCTCTTCAAACCTCAATGGCGTTTCTTATTCATGGACCCCAACGACTGGGTTATCATGTACAACATGCGAAAGCCCTATGGCTAAACCAACTTCAATAACAGCATATACTGTAAATGGAAGTAGTGGGGCTTGTGCTGATGCAGCTATAATAAATATTACAGTAAATCCACTTCCTGTTGGCGGTGCAGGTAATGATACCATGTTGTGCATCAACGATTCTGTGCAGTTGAATGCAACAGGTGGTGCTACATACCTATGGAATCCGGGAATATGGTTAACTAATCCCAATATTGCCAACCCCATTGCTTTTCCAACGTCAACTATTACTTACGTTGCAACCATCACAACAGCTT
Source organism: uncultured Chitinophagales bacterium (assembly GCA_964572485.1). GTDB lineage: Bacteria > Bacteroidota > Bacteroidia > Chitinophagales > CAZNGA01 > CAZNGA01. The sequence continues at coordinate 8,165 of CAZNGA010000019.1, read as the reverse complement.
TAGGATGCTCAATAACTGATTCTCTTACCGTTACAGTGAATTTTGTTCCCATATTGAATCCGACTTCTGACAGAGGTACTATATGCCCCAATGATACTACTCTATTGAGAGCCAATAATTCAACTGCTGGGATATATGCTTTCAGTTGGTCCCCTCCCGGCGGATTATCAGATCCAAATAGTGAGAATACAATTGCAACTGTTGCCACCCAAACCACCTATACAGTTTTTGCTGATGGTGGTGGTGCTTGTGTTAGCACAGATTCAGTTGTTGTTAATACTGCTAATTTGTCAATAAACTCAGTGGCGGACACAACCATGTGTGCGAATGAGTCATATGTGCTTACAACAAGTGCAAATTTATCGGGAACTAATTTTTCATGGAACCCAACGACAACCCTTAGTTGTGCACTTTGCCCTAACCCGATCGCCACTCCCTCCACTTCAACTACCTATTATGTGACCGGCACTTCTGGCGCTTGCACGGATATTGATACTATTATTGTGTCGATCAATGCGGTTCCTTTGGCCAATGCAGGGTCTGATGACACTATCTGCAAAGGCGAGTCAGCTCAGATGAATGCTACCGGTGGTACTTCCTATGTATGGGTGCCGTCAGATGGTTTAAGTAGTACTACTATTTCTAACCCTACAGCTACTCCTACAGCCACTACGTTCTATAATGTTGAGGTAACATCTGCTGCCGGGTGTAAGGCTTCGGATGAAGTGATGGTTCATATCGGATTGAATGAGATGTCTATCATGTCTAGTGAAGATACAATTTGCAGAGGCGACTCCGTCAAGTTAGATATTGTGACCTGCGATATTCCATATGATCATTTCAACAATGGCATCAACTATTCAAAATGGACGACAACCCTTGGTGGTGTTGCCGGATCTGGATGTGGTTCTATTACCGGAGATGCTTTATACTTTGATGGTCCAGGGGTACGACAGGCAGTTACAAATAAATTATCTCTCTCCCTTGGAGTAAGTGTCAATTTTTATCTAAAATATGGAACGGGAATCACTTCTTGTGAGCGAGTAGATTCAGGCAAAGTAGTAGTATTTGAGTATTCCATAAATAATGGCGGCACCTGGAAGAACATAAATACTTACAAGTTAGCGGATTTCCAGACATTTAAAAGAGTGAATGAATTTATTCCCAAAGGTGCACAGGTACCCAATACTCTGTTTAGATGGAAACAACAATTTCATGATGGACCAGGGAATGATAATTGGGCGATCGACGATATCACATTTTGTGATAACCAAATTTCCAATGTGATAACTTATAGCTGGCTGCCTCCTACTGGCCTTTCAGATCCCAATATTGCAAGACCTTATGCAAAACCAGAGCAAACTACCACATATGTTTTAACTGTGGTTGATTCTAATTGCACAAGAAGTGATACTGTAACAGTATTCGTGGACACCTGCATTGTTAATACAGGTCAGTTTGCGAGTAAGCAATTTGGTATTGAAGTGTTTCCAAATCCTGCTGACGGCAAATTCAACATACTGGTTTCCATGGAGACAATGGATGATGTTTCCATCATAATTACAGACCTCTTAGGTGAAGTTATGTATGTTAATGAGCAACATGGACAAAGTGCTCAGTTTGAAATTACTTCAAACCGCTTTGCTGCAGGCTTATATTTTATTAGGATAAAGGTGGGCGATTCCAACTACTTTAGAAAAATCCTTATCCAAAAATAGGTTCAGATATCCCCAAAACTATTAAGAAGACCATCTTCAACTCGTAATCTAATTGATCAAAAGGGTCACCTGATCTTGATCAGTTTCCGAATAATACCTTCATCAGCAGTACCTCCTATTAACTTAAGGAAGTAAACCCCGGGAGCTATTTTCTTGGTATCAATAAGTACCTCCTGGCTTCCGCTACTTTGCATTTCATTATATCCATACACTTTCTTGCCTAGCAAGTTATGCAAAGAAACATCCACATTCTGTGGTTGCTTCAAGACAAAACTCAATGTAAATAGATCTCTCACCGGATTCGGATATATGTTTATAGAATGTAGGTCCCGGGTATTATCATCAATACCAACAAGTATGGTTACATCCTTTTCAATGCTGTCTAATGTTCCGCAAGCATTTGCTACTACTAATTTCACCTTATAGGTCCCTGAGGCAGCGTAAATGTGAGAAGGATTTTGCAGGGTAGACACATTGCCGTCATCAAAATCCCAAGACCAGGATGCAGCATATACAGAAGCATCTGTAAAATCAACTGTAGCTCCGGTAACTACAAAGCTATAACCGGCAGTTATAGAACTTGCATCAATCACTTCTACCGTTTTTGTTGTATCATTAAAGCAACAATTCCTGTGTACTGTCAATTTCGTAGAATAGGTTCCAATGGCAGAAAATGTATGGCTTGGGCTTCGGGTGTAGGAAGTATCACCATCACCAAAATCCCAGTAATAAGCTGCCGGACTTCCTAATGAGCCATCAATATAGGAGGTTGCACTTCCCAGACAGACTGTGGCTGCACTGAAGTCGGCAATTGGCCCTGATTTTATAGTAACTATCAACGAAAAAGTATCAGCGCCACAGCTGTTAAAGGCTATTAATGTGACCGTATATTCACCTCCGGTCTCATAGAAATGCTCGACGATTGGATCCATGGAGTCGCTTCCATCTCCAAAATCCCAGGAATACCTACTTGAAAAATCAATTGAATTTGGTGAGAAATCTATTCTCTCCATCGGACAAGCTATTGATGGATTAAACCAGAAAGAGGCGCTAGGGGCCCAAGTATTTGTTGTGCTCACTACATCAGCAGCATAACTTGTAATACCACAAGAATTGGTCACTCTGCATAGCACGTTGTAATGGTCTATCCCTGTATAAATATGTGAAAATTTCTTTCGATGGGAAGTGTCCCCATCACCAAGTTCCCAATATACATCTACAATATCATTTTGAAATTGATTGAATTGAACTTCTCCACCATTACAAATGATCCCACTCGTGGGTTCCATACTAAAAGTTGCAGCAGGCGTATTTGGCGAAGTAATGGTAATGAGTTTAGTAACCGTATCTTTCTTCCCACAAATATTGGTGACTATCATGTTAACAGAATAAGCGCCAACACTCGCAAAAGTATGTTGAGGATTTTGGGAATGCGCAGTATCGCCATCTCCAAAGTCCCAATCCCATGCAACACCTCCTGAAGTACCATCAGTGAAGGAAACCAACGCACCAGGGCAGATATTAGAAAAAGGGGTATTGTTAAAGCTGCCAAATGGTGCTTTTGCAGTATCTACGGTTATCTTTATTGTTCTGACGAAAGAGCTGTCACATCTGTTCAAAGCAGTAAAAGTTACATTGTGAAGCCCAAGTGCAGTAAAAGAATGGGTGACAGATTTCTGATTTGAAAAAGTGCCATCATCAAAATCCCAGGCATAACTAACTGTTCCATCAGGAAAGGTTACTGAAAAATTTACATCCTCTCCCGGGCAAACTGTCAATGGCCCCATTGGTGAATATGATGGAGAGGAAACGTCAGTATTGATCACAGTGATGGGTGTAACAGTTGTATCACTACTGCATGCATTTGAAGAGATCAGAGACACATTATAAATACCTGGTAAGCTAAATGAATATGAAGGGCTTACATCAGTAGAAGTACCGCCATCATTAAAATCCCAAGCAAAAGTATTTAAACCATTATTATTAAAATTTGTAAAATCCACTACTTTACCGGGACATACCGTATTGGTAGAAGGATTGAAAAAAGAGCTCGGAGCTGCTGTGTTTGAAATGTTAACTGTCCACATTGAATCAATATGGGTAGCACAGGAATTTACTATCGTTAGTTTTATTGTATAAAGTCCGGGTGCACCATATGCATGGGTAGCATTAGCAGATGCAGCGGTATTGCCATCTCCAAAATCCCAGGACCATGAGTCAACATCATTCGTCCCAAAATCCTGAAAACTGATCTTTTCTCCAGGGCAAGCTGTCATTGGACTTATATTCATCATAGGGAATAAGAAGTTGTTGATCACGTTTATTGTTTTCACAGCGATTGCGCTATCTCCACCAGCGTCATATGCTTTCAATACAATCACAAAGGTCCCATTCCACTGATAAGTATGTGATGGATCAGTGAGAATACTGGTACCCATTCCATCGCCAAAATCCCATAGGTAGGATACAGCTCCGGTGCTTGCATTTGTAAAAGCCACAGTATCAGGTTCACAGCCATCTCCTCCAACGAAGGTAAAGTCAGCTGTTAATTGGGCATTGATTCCTGAAATCAGGCAGAAAAGTAAGGCGGTCAATAGCGCTAATTTTTTCATATTATGTCCTGGTTTTTTGGTGGATAAATATTTTAAATTGTAACTAAAATATGGAAATGTTCACTTTTACAGGTAATAAACTTTGTATTTTGTTGCTATCGCTTAGTATTTGGTAACTATCACAGGGTATTCGGTCTATCTTTAAAAGAAATTATGTCGTTTGTAGATCCGTTTATACTTTCGCACTTTGTTCTATCAATGTCATCACTTTTTCCACCATTTTTATGGACCCGATAAAGTATGGGACCCTTTGGTGCAATTCCTCAGGGACAATTTCCATGATCCTTATTTTCCCGTTAGTTGCCTTCCCTCCTGCTTGCTCTATTACAAATGATAGTGGATTGCACTCATACAATAAACGTAACTTTCCATTTGGACCACTCTTTGTTGCAGGGTACATAAAAATACCTCCTTTTAATAAGTTCCGATGAAAATCAGCTACCAGTGATCCAATATACCTGGCAGAAGAGGTAGGTTTGGATGCACCGTCAATTCTCTGACAGTACTCAATATAATTTCTGATCCCTTCATCAAAAATGGTATAATTGCCATCGTTTATAGAATAGATCTTCCCATCATCCGGAATCTTCATATCAGGATGGGATAGATAGAATTTATTGTCTGTAGGATCCAAAGTAAAACCATTTACGCCATGTCCGGTGGTAAAAACTAGCATTGTGGAACTGCCATATAATACGTATCCAGCAGCTAATTGCTCACTTCCTTTTTGGAAAAAATCTTGTATAGAAACAGTTTCAGGTCCTGAAGGTCTTTTAGATATTCCAAAGATAGTACCGATCGAAACATTGACATCTATATTTGATGATCCATCCAAAGGATCTATCATCACCAAATATTGGCCCTTTGCAGACTCAAAAGCTACAAAGTCATCATTCTCCTCAGAGGCTAATCCACAAACCAAACCACCAGTTTTGAAACCATCGATAAATAGATCATTCGCAATAATATCAAGCTTTTGCTGTGTTTCACCAGAAATATTCTCCGAATCTTCAGCACCTAATATATCTGCCAGCCCTGCTCTATTTACCTGATGATTTACCGCAACAGCAGCTTCTGTAATGCTGTGCATAATCGATCCAAGTTCATTTACAGGAAAATTTTCATACCTCTGCTGAGCAATAAATTCAGTAAGAGAAGTTAGCTTTGAATTCATAATAATTCTTCTTTTGGTTGTAATTTACGTCATAAAGATACAACCGAAATTAATTTATTTAAGCAATGATGGTAACTTTCGATTACTGTTTTAAGCAAATGACATACATTTTCATTGCTAACTTCCGTTACCATCAATAATAACCTCCAAAATTAAAGTTGAATCATTTACTAATATTTATCTTTGCGGGATTCTTAGCAGGAATAATATGAGAAAATTACTTTTCCTTTTCTTAGCCTTCCCTCTTCTGGGAATATCATCGCCCAATAAGATGATCACTCCTCTATTTGGGGATACTTATCGTTTTGGGCAAGTGAATATCTTCAAGGTGAGTCCTTCTTTTTATAGGAATATTATGGTTCGAGGCGGAGTTTTATCTTATGAAACCGGAGCTGGAATCCCAGACTGGACCTTCAATTTCTCTGTTAAGTATTTTAGCAAAACAGATAGTTCAGAATTTGTAAGGGGTATTAGAGAGCACCTGCGATTTGAAGTGCAATCCCGCTTTTGGATCGTCGATTACATCAATGGATTATATTTTTCACCACTGGTAAATGTTTATAGTACAGGTGACATTGGTGGAGGAGCAGTTTTTGGATTTCAGCTATTTTTGACTAAATTTCTGGTAGTTGATGGTTTCTCCGGTGTACAAACCATAACGCCAGTTGAGAATGCACCAGGACAGCTATTCTTAAGATATGGTCTAAATATTGGGGTAGCGTTTTATTAAATTATAATTTTATGCAAATAAAGATCAGAGAAGGGAAAGTGGAAGATTTGACTCATGTGCTAGGGCTAATTAAAGAATTGGCTGACTATGAAAAAGCGAGTCACGAAGTAACTGCATCCCTTAAGGAGCTTGAAGAAAATTGGACAGGCGATGTCCCTCTATTCAAATTTATTGTAGCCGTGAATGAGAATTCTATCGTAGGAATGGCTCTTTATTATTTTGGATATTCAACCTGGAAGGGAAAAATGCTCTATCTTGATGACCTTATTGTTACTCAAAAGCTAAGAAATAATGGTATTGGGCAACTATTATTTGATGAATTGGTCAATATTGCCAAAAGTGAAGGCGCTAAGCAAATGCGATGGCACGTATTAGATTGGAATACACCGGCAATTGAATTTTATAAGAAGTATGAAACTAACTTTGATGAAGAGTGGATAACTTGTAAGTTAAACGAGCTACAGATCAAGGGGAGTTCCCATTGAAATATGACTAGTATGAAGGTTTTAAAATTCGGAGGTGCCTGTATTGCTGATATATCTGGAATACAGAAGATAGAGACGATCCTGCAGGATTATTCAACAGAGAAATTAGTTGTCGTAATATCTGCTATTGGCAAAACTACCAATGCTTTGGAACAAATCGTGGCATCAATTTTATCAAGCGATGGACAAACCAACCAACTTCTGGATCAACTAAAGCAAGTTCACCTTGATGTAGCCGCCCAAATTCCCTCAGAGGGACACATTTCTCTGCAAGATGATATCAATGTAATCTTTGCATCCATTGAGAAGTCCATTGAAACCTTCGACACCTCAAATGCGGATTACATTTATGATCAGATCGTTCCGGCAGGGGAAATGCTCTCCACCAAGATCGTTGCTGCATTTCTCCAAAACTCAGGTGTCAATTGCCAATACCTTGATGCAAGGGATGTAATAGTTACCGACAACAATTACAGGGATGCAAACGTGGTGTGGGATGAAACAACGGTTTTGATAAAAGATACCATCCTACCTGCTATTGAAGCCAATACAATAATTACTCAAGGTTTTATTAGCAGAGACCGGCAAGGAAATACAACCACCCTTGGACGAGAAGGTTCTGATTATACGGCTGCCATCTTTGGATATGCATTGGATGCAGAAAGTGTAATTATCTGGAAGGATGTCCCAGGAATATTGAACGGGGATCCCAGGTTTTTTGAAACTACTGAATTGATCGAAAAGTTATCTTACCATGAAGCCATTGAAATGACCTATTATGGTGCCAAAGTGATCCATCCGAAAACCATTAAGCCACTACAAAATAAGAAAATTGAGTTGCTGGTGAAGTCCTTCCAGGATCCTAAAGCCTATGGAACACTGATAGGGCATCAATTGATGACAGAGAACATTCCGCCGGTGATGGTACTCAAAAAGGACCAGGTATTACTCTCTGTGGCTCCCAGGGACTTTTCATTTATCACTGAGGATTCTTTGAGTTTTCTTTATGGATTATTTGCAAAACATCGCCTAAAGATAAATATGATCCAAAACTCTGCCATTAGTTTCTCCTGTTGTATAGACAACAGCGAGCGAACCGAAGATGTAATCGAAGAGCTGGAGGAACGATTTAAAGTGCTTAGAAATGATCACCTTGAATTACTTACCATTCGCCATTATGATGAAAAGCGACTTGAAGAACTCATTAAAGGTAAAGATGTATTGTTAGAGCAAAAGAGCCGCCATACAGTACAGATGGTTCTAAAAGAAAGGATAACATGATAATGGTAATTATTTGAAAGACATCGCCCTGATTATTTATAGGGGCGGTTGAGTACTGCCTCCTGTTTTCGTCAATACAGCACCCCGTATTCTCAAAAACCATCAAGACTTATCAATTTTTAACCTTTTATTCAAGAGTTGTTCTATATTTTTTCTTCTCTTCCT
>CAZNGA010000018.1:36892-47907 GCA_964572485.1 uncultured Chitinophagales bacterium | reverse complement strand
TGGAGTTGCGTTGATCTGCTGCTGCTATCTCTCCTGGCGTAGCGTTGGAGTAAGTATCTACAGGTACATCTTCTGTCGCAGCTTCTGTCATTGGAGCTTCGGTGGCTAACTCTGGTGGCATTACCATTTCTCCACCTTCTTGAAAAACAACCTTTAATCTTTCATTCCTTAACAGACAATCTATTGTTTCAGGTATGGTAGGCGGAATGCCATTGCGTCGATCAAGTCTCCTATAACCGATAACTTCTTCATACAATAAGGCATAAAAAGGACCTGATCTAAATCTAAGCACTGCGGTTCTGTCATCCTTTCCCCCTTCAACGTGATCTATGCAACAAGAGCAAGTAGGATCTGCACTTTCTGAATCTAAAGGATTTCCCTCTCTTGCTTGTTTTAAAAGCTTAACAACTTCCCAATGTGATAGTCCAAGGCCTTTTATCTTTTCTCCATATGGATGATCAGGACTTCTTGTTGCTCTTCTGTATGCTGATTCAGGATTTCCCATAAAAAAACCTCCTTTGTTAAGGAGGGTAAAATACACATGTCAGCCACCTCCATTGCAAATCTATTGTACATTGAAAATGACAAAATTCTCCCACATATTTCTATTCCCAAAGGAACACATAATGTAACTATCTTTGAGGAAGGGATACTTTTCAATGATACAATGAGTGATCAGGTAATATTGCTGGATAAAAAGGGGGACTTAAAGACCAAATGGGAGATAAAATCATATGCTGAAGAGGATCTTTTGATGTCTGATATCCCGGAAGATTTTGCCAGACAAAGATTTGGGAGAGGGTTGAGTACATTTAAGGATAAGTACATTATCGGGGGCTCTTCCCCTGCTACCATCTCTGTCTATGATCTGAGTACGGGAGGTCAAGCAATAAAGACCATAAATTTGAGTATGGATATAAGGAATGCGATACATGGTTTGGCGGTTTGGCCATTTGACAGTAATCAATGATATGATATCTATCCAAAAGAAGTTTCTCTTCATTCATGTTCCGAAGACGGGCGGAAACAGCATTCAAAGTATTTTGAAGGAATATTCAGAGGATGAGATCGTCGTTAATGATAACCAAGATGGTGTAGAGCGTTTTGGAGTCGTGAATAGAAAATACAATGTAACCAAGCACGCTACATTGACTCAATATAGCGAAGTACTTGAAAAAGACCTCTTTCAGGATTTGTTCAAGTGTGCTGTGATAAGAAACCCCTGGGATAGAATGATCTCTTTGTATTTTTCCCCTCATAGAGGTAAAATAAATTGGGATAGGGATAATTTTGTCAATATGATCAAGCAAATTAAGCCGTTACAATATTATATTTATGATCACTCAAATTCAAGTAGTGGATGGCTGGAATTTATTTTTTCGAAAAAGAAAAAAATGGATCAACCGGATCAGCATATTGATTATTTATTGCAATTTGAAAGGTTAGATGACGATTTTAAGAAATTATGTGAGTTATTGGATATACCATTTAAAGAGCTCCCTGTAAGAAACAGATCTGATCATGGACATTTTATGCAATATTATGATGAGAAATTGAAAGACATAGTAGGACGAAAATTCAAGGAGGAGATCGATTTTTTTGGATATGATTTTGAAAATTGATGAGTTTGTATGGGGAAGTTTGCTCTTAATGTAATAGTAACAGGTACTCCAAGAACCGGTACTAGTTTGGTGGCTGGGTTGGTCAATCTTATGGGTTTTAAGTTGGGACCTGAAAAATGGGTCAAGCCGCCTGATAGATTTAATCCATCAGGGTATTTTGAATGCAAAAAATTGATGGAGGTTTCTAATCTAATCCTTAACAAACTAGGAGGTAATTTTCATGACCTTCCTGATATTAAGGAAGGATGGACCTCTGATTTTGAAAAGGAAAAGCGGAAAATTTCCAAGATCATCCGCAAAGGGAAAATTGAAATGTATAAAGGGAACCGACTTACATTGATCTCCGATATTTATGATGAACTCTTTCCGGAGGCAAAATGGCTTTACGTAAGTAGAGACATTGAGGAGACCTATAGGAGTAGATTTGGAGAGCATATTTCCTTTGAGGAATGGGAGGAGTTGACCAGGAATAGAATTGATCATTGGAAGAGAAGCAAGGTATCTAAAAAGGCATTAGACTTGAATTACCGCGATTTTCAGGAATCTTTTGATGACACTCTTGCTAGGATGGTAGAACATCTTGGAATTGAGCTATCAACCGATCAGATCAATGATTGTAAATTATTCTATAAGCCAGGAAAGACCGTAAGAAATATTCAGCGATGATCGTTAGAAGATAAAGCATCCCATTATTGATCAATACAACAGTTGCATATCGAAAACAAAAAATATGTATTCGTTCTTTGTGCACCCGGCTCTGGGTCCACTGTCCTTTGGAGAATGATCGCAAGTTCTTCAAAGGTATCTGCTTTTGATACCGAAGGGCAATGGCTTGAAAAGGTGAGACCAATATTAGGGGAAGAGGATCGATGGCAAGCTGATAAGAAGATCGATTGGGAGAAAGTGAGTCATTATTGGCATCAGGAATGGGATTTAGGAAAACCGGTTTTATTGGAGAAAAGCCCACCGCACCTGTGCCGTGCTTCTGATATCGCCCGTTTTTTTCCCGGCAGTTTCTTCATTATCCTGTACAGAAACCCCTATGCTGTATGTGAAGGATTGAAGAGGCGGCATATGAAGGATGAAAGCTATAGGGCCATTGCTGAATTTTGGATTACCACCATGAAACATCAAATGAATAACATCAATCATTTGCAGAACAGATTATTTTTCAGCTATGAAACATTTGCTGATGATCCCGGCAAAATATGTGAGGCGATCTCTCAAAAAATCTCAGAATTAGGTGATATGAGTTTTACTCAGAATTTTAAAGTATTTGAAAGGTATTCGACAATTTCTGATCATAACAGACGCCAAATATTACGATTATCGATTAATAATATCAGGGAGATCAATGACGTTTTAAAGGAGGGAAGTGATATCATGGAGTTTTTCAAGTATGACATTATCAAACCTAAACTATGGAGAGGTGTGACCTATTTTTATTTTCATTTGCCCAAAACGGTAAAGAAATTTACCGGTTTATTGCAATATTACTTTCAACGTATTTTCATTAATTTGTGATCAAAAGCTCTGTTAATTATGTCCACTGTCTCAGTTTTGATGCCCGTTTACAATGAAGAAAAGCATATAAGTGAGGCCATTGACTCTATTCTCAACCAAAGCTATACTGCCTTTGAATTCATTATCATCAATGATGGTTCCACAGATAGGACAGATGAAATTGTAAGATCCTACCAGGATAAAAGAATAAGATATATTAGCCATGCACAAAACTCAGGAATTGTTGATACCCTGAATGAAGGGTTGAGCACATTAAAAGGTGAATATATCCTTCGAATGGATGGTGATGATATTGCCCATCCTGACCGCATCAGCGAGCAAGTTGCATTTATGGATGCACATCCAAAAATTGGAGTGGCAAGTTCATATATTGAACTCTTTGGCACGGAAACTGGAATATGGCGACCACCCTTAACAGATGATCACATTAAAGCCTCCTTGCTTTTTGAAAGTTCGATCATGCACGCAGCGGCTATTATTAGAAAGAGCGTGCTGCAAGATCATGACTTGCTTTACAGAGCAGATCATCCACATATGGAAGATTATGACCTCTGGAGACGTATGAGTTCATATACCGATTTTGCAAATATTGATCACGTGCTCTATAAGTATAGAAGAGGAGCGAATTGCATCACCATAAATAATGCACCTTCATTGATTGAAAGGAAAAAGAAATTCTACTCAACAGTACTATCAGTCTTGGGCATTGCTCCAAGTGAAAGGGAATTGTTTATGCACATTGGATTTGAGAGCAACAAGCTTCCTCTTTCTCCTTCTAATATCACTCAATATTATAAATACTTGAATACTATTGTTGAAGCTAATCTGAGTAATAATGTCTATCCACACAAAGCCCTTGAAAATTGTATTGCTAAGAAATGGAGGAATTTATTTCACCTGATACCAACCACCAATGTGCTGGGTATATTGACATATTGGAAAGTGGCAGGTAAAATTCAAAGTACCCAGGTCAATTCAATAGTAAAGGGCCTATTATTTAATAAGGAACAATCATCAAGATACATTGAACAATAATTCGTCCAACCTGATCCTTTATCTGATCACCGTCGAATATCCATTTGGCATCAGGGAAACCTATCTTGAGAATGAGATCAATGTTCTATCCGGATACTTTAAAAAGATATACATTTTGCCTTTAGTAAAGGAGTCGCCTAGCCAAAGAGAGGTTCCACCTAATGTTACCACCATCTTTCCTCCGTTATTAGAGCCCATCCCCAATAATAAGTCTGTGTTTTTCAAAAACTTCCGGTTTATAATAAGTACATTGCTAACACAGTTCTATCATTCAAATAATAAGGGTCATTATTTGCAAAAGATCTGGAGGAGTACACGAATTTTATGTACGTGTATTGAGAAGGCGAAATATCTTGAATCGCTGATCATAAAAGAGGATATGAGAAGCACAATGTTCTATTCCTATTGGCTTAACTATGGGGCCTTGATATTTGGTGTTTTGAAACACAAAAAAGTGATCAATAATTTCGTTTGTCGGGTACATGGATTTACTTTCCTCCAGGAGAATAAACACAATGGTTTTACTTCTTTTAACCACTTTATTCAAAGCCATGCGAAAAGCATCTTTGTAGGGTCGGAGGCCAGCCGGGATTTTTTTGAAAGTAGAAATATATTTAGCAAAGAGAAGATGGCCTTAAGTTATTTAGGCACTAAGGATCATGGAATGGCTCCTTTTAACGAGGAGGCTTCCTTTTCTTTGGTATCATGTGCCAATTTAGTGGATCTTAAAAGGATTCCTTTTATTATTGAAGTTCTTAAGAACATCGATTTTAGTATAAAGTGGACTCATTTTGGGGATGGACCTTTAAGAGATGATATCCTGGAATATTGCAAGCAATTACCTGATAATATTGAGGTAGATCTCAAAGGCCATATTCTAAATATAGAATTGATGAATTACTACGGATCGAACCATGTGAATCTATTCATCTCCTTTAGTAGTGCCGAAGGGGGCGTTCCGGTATCCATGCAGGAGGCGGCAAGTTTTGGTATACCATTGCTAAGCAGTGGAGTGGGAGGAATCCCGGAGATCGTAAATGAGGAGACAGGGATCTTAACAACGAAAGATATTGATGCCCAAGGTGTGGCGGACCTGATCAGGGAGTTCAAATCTAATCATAAGAATACCTTTCAATTCAGGCAAGGAGTAAGAAAATATTGGGAAAAGAATTTTAGAGCGGAGAATAATTTTGAAAAAGTTTTTAGGAAGCTGAAGAGCAGCCATGAAATCAATTGATCAGCTGCTTATTTTTCTAAGCCTTCGGCTTTGGAGATCAATTCAGCAATATCCAGCACCTGCACCTCATCTTCTTTGTCCTTCTCTTTTACTCCATCCACCATCATGGTAATGCAAAATGGACAGGCGCAAGCGATCACCTCAGCTCCCGTTTCAAGAGCTTCTTCGGTTCTTTCTACATTCACTCTTTTGTCACCTTGTTCTTCATCCTTGAACATTTGTGCACCACCGGCTCCACAACACATTCCTTTGGTGCGTGATCTTTCCATTTCTTTCATGTCTGCCATCAATGTATCTAGCAACTTTCGGGGAGCTTCATAGATACCATTGCCTCTTCCCAGGTAACATGAATCGTGGTAAGTGATCTTCTTTCCCTTATAGATACTGTCATCTTTGATTGCCAGTTTCCCTTCTAATATCAATTGCTGTAGAAAGGTAGTATGGTGTACTAATTCGTAATTGCCACCAAGGGCAGGATATTCATTTTTAAGAGTATTAAAACAGTGGGGACATGCAGTTACGATCTTCTTTATTTTGTAGTTGTTGAGTATCTCGATATTCTGTAGGGCCTGCATCTGAAAGAGAAATTCATTGCCGGCCCTTTTAGCCGGGTCACCAGTACAGCTCTCTTCTTTGCCTAACACCGCATAGTTGATCCCTGCATGATCCAGTATCCTGACAAATGAACGTGTCACCTTTTGGTATCTATCATCAAATGCACCCGCACAACCTATCCAAAACAATATGTCAGGTGTTTCACCTCGCGACGCCAATTCTGACATCAAAGGGACCTTTATTTCTTTGCTATCGCTATTCATATTTTGAATTTAGGTTTTCCGCCCACCTCATCCTGTCTTCCGGGGAAAACTGCCACGGCGCACCATTATTTTCAATATTGTTGAACATCATATTGAGCTCCGGATTGGCTTTCGACTCTTCCATCACCAAATACCTTCTCATATCTATAATAAAAGGAACATGGTCGATCATCACCGGACATTCTTCCATACATGCCATGCAGGAGGTACAGGCCCAAATTTCTTCTTCACTAATTACAGATCCAACTAAAGATTTGTCATCTGAATATCCTTTACCATTTTTTCTAAATCCCTGCCCTTTTACTTTCATCCTGGCTCTCATATCCTTCATCAGTTTTCGTGGAGAGAGCTTTTTACCGGTAATGTTTGCCGGACAGACATCAGAGCACCTGCCGCATTCTGTACAGGTAAAGCTGTCGATAAGATTTTTCCATGTGACATCTTCTACATCTTTAACGCCAAACCGTTCCTGCTGTACTTCACCTTCCGGTGCACTGAAAGCAGTATCGGGATTCATCATCAGTTTGACCTCTTTAGTAACGGATTCCATTACATTCAACTGGGCTTTAGGTTCCAGGCGGCTCATAAATACATTAGGCACAGCCATGATCACATGAAAGTGCTTGGAATAGGGGAGGATGTTCAGAAATATGAGCACCAAACAGATGTGCAGCCACCAGTTAACATGTTCGAACATTGCCATGTCAGCCAAAGACAAGCTGCTAAAGTTCTCTATCAACAGCATGGAAACAGGAAAAGCACCATGATAACCATCAGGATTTTCTGCTACATATCCCATGTTCATCCCTATCAACGAAAGCATGAGGGCCAGTATCAAACAAAGTACAAAAGTGGCATCCATGCGGGATGAAGGTTTCATCTCGGGGGCGGTAAATCGTTTTACATTGCCTAAATATCTTCTTGCCAAAAATCCGAGGCAGGCAATGATAATTAGTGCGCCAAATATTTCGCCTGATGCAGTGATCAGGTCATAGATGCCGCCTAAAAAAGACAATGATCTTTCGAGCCCGCTCAATCCGTCAATGATCATCTCAATAGTTCCCAAAAGGATCACTAAAAAACCCCACCAAACCATAGCATGAAAGAGTCCGGCAACGGGTTTTCTTAATATTTTAGATTGGCCGAAAGCCACCAATAAAGTCAATGATATACGTGAGCCAATTTTGTCGAATGAACCAGCGGGGCGAACAAATTTGAAAAGGCCCAGGATACGGGACATGGTAAATCCAAAGAATCCGAGTGTGATAATAAGTACAAGGAGAAAAATCACCTGGCTGCCTAACATGTTATCAAAATTTTACAGCAGCTAAATTATACCATAATTGGTTGATTAAGAAATTATTTGGAGTGAAATAAACAGAATTGTGATTTTTTTGATCTACGCTATTCCTTCTCTTTTCCTTTCCTCTTCTTCTCTTTCTTTTTGCTTAAAGATGCTCTTTCAGATTTGCAATCCGAAAGTTAAGGTCTTGGGATTTGTATGCCCAATTAAATCTGGATCACAGCATAATTATTTAGCAATCCCCATTCCTCCTCTTTTTCCTCTCTCTTCTCTTAATACTTATCCCTTACCCCTTATTCCAACCCAACACACAACTTTCCACACTCATTTTCGTAATAAAAAGGTTAACCATAAAAACCTTAAATTCAACCTGTATATGTGTAGAACTATTTACCTGTTTGGAATCATCACTATCTTTGCTTGCATAAATGTGAGTGCACAGGATGCAAAGCTTAGCAGAACACTCAATGAGGCGGTCACGAGCAGTAGTAAAAGTGATAAAATGATATCCCTCTTTGTAAAAGGTGATCTTGAAAAGATCAAACAAATTACGGAAGAAGTTGGGGGTATATACAAGTATGGTGCAAACAATATTGCCACGGTGATCATACCCTTAAGCAAGGTACCCGTTCTGGCAGAGAGAAACTATATCGCAAGAATAGAAGATGACCATGTACAAGGTAAAGTGCTGAATGATCAAATGATCATCAATAATAACGTGGTACCTGTACACCAGGGAGTACCGCCACTTGCTCAGCAATATGATGGAGATGGCATCGTAATAGGATTTATTGATACCGGTATCGATTTCAACCATGGAGATTTCAAAAATAGTGATGGCACCACCAGGGTCAAATATATCTGGGATCAGATACAGCCATGTAATGCCACAACACCCCAACCCTATAATTATGGAATTGAGTGGACCTCTGTCGAAATAGATTCAGGTATTTGTACCCATGTTGACCCTAGCTTTTGTGTGGGGCACGGTACACATGTTGCAGGTATTGCAGCCGGGAACGGATCGGCAGTCAATAATTTTACCGGTGTTGCCCCTAAAGCTGACATCATCATGGTGGCAAGCCCTTTTACAACCGGTTGTGTTTCTACCAATGCTACAACGTGTAGTGCCGCTCCGGTTGGGTGGTTAACAACTATCGCAGATGGTGTGGACTACATTTTCAAAAAGGCAGATGCACTCGGCAAGCCTTGTGTGATCAATGCCAGTCTGGGTACTTATGATGTGGCTTCTGCCTATGGGTCCCGTGATGGAAAAGACCCCGCTGCTCAAGTCATCGACGGCCTGGTAAAAGCCAAAGATGGGCGTGTATTTGTAGCATCAGCCGGGAATTCAGGAGAAAGTAAACACCATTTGGGATATAACGTTACTTCAGATACCCTTTTTACTTGGTTTTTCAATTGTACAAGTGGCTGTGGTTCTTGTATATGTGATAATTGCCGTGGGCCCGGTGTACAAATGTTATACTATCTGTGGGCAGATACAGCAGACTTTAATAATGTTTATTTTTCGATAGGAGCTGACAAAGTAACTCCGGATTATGTTTTTCGGGGCAATACTCCATTCGATAATATCAGCAATCGCTTGAACCAGACAATTACAGATACCCTGACCAGTTTTGCTGCCAATCGGTTGGGAATCGTAGAGACTTATGCAGAGATCGTGAATGGAGGGACCTATCTCATGCAGATCAAGATCTATTTGGATTCTACCCAGTACTACTATCGCTTTAGTACAACAGGAAGTGGGAAGTTTGATATATGGAGCAATTCGTGTGAGACCTTTACAACAAAAATGGTCGGTGATGCCAAAGTGCCAACCGTTCTTCAATATCCTGCCATCGTAAATCATGTAATGAAGGACAAAGAGTCATCTGTTTATAGCAGTTTCATCTCTTCCCCCTCTACAATAACTGTTGGAAACTACATCAATAAAAATGAGTACTTTGATGTAAACAATACCCTGCAAATATTAAGTACTGAGAACCCCGGGGCACTAGCGCCAAGTTCGAGTAAAGGGCCAACAAGAGATGGAAGAGTAAAACCTGATATTGCTGCTACAGGTAGGATCATTTTTTCCGCTGGAGAAGCAACCCGGATCAATGCTCTTATTAGTACCGAACCAGAAAAAGTAGCTTTGGGTGGAATGCATGTGAGGAATAGCGGAACTTCTATGGCTGCCCCTGTTGTAGCCGGAGTTGCAGCACTTTACCTGCAAAGAGTGCTCATTGAAGATGGGAGAGCAGCAGGTTATCTGGAAGTCATGGATGCGATCACGAACACAGCAAAACAGGATACTTTTACAACCACAAGCTTACCTAATAATAGTTGGGGGTATGGGAAGGTTAATGCTTATGAGGCACTAAAATTCTTTACCGGTGGCAATGACACTACCGGGATAAGTATGAACACTACAAACAACCCGGGATTATTAATATTCCCTAATCCATTATATGATATAACTACTATTCAATACAATATAGGTGGCAATCATTTCTCTGACGCTTCAATTTTTATCAGTGATGTTGTAGGGCAGGTAGTTATGAGATTGCCTGTGAAACAAAATAGCGGAGCCATTCAATTCTCAAGAGAGAATTTACCTACCGGAATATATTTTTGTACATTTGTTGTTGACAAAAATGTGTTTGCAGCCCGAAAAATGATCATTTACTAATCCCAATCATTACAATCTCTTTTGCCATGGAAGATAGCAAGGTATTGTTATTAAACAAGCTTCAAATAAGCCAAAAGTTGGAAAGGATCGCATTCCAGATCATTGAGAATAATTTTGATGAAAAAGAAGTGATCATCTGTGGTATCAAAAGAAAAGGATTTTTCCTTGCAAAAAGACTGGTTGCATACTTAGAGAAGCATTCAAATTTCAAGATCTTTTTAACCTCACTTTCTCTTGACAAAAAAAATCCGTTGAACACTCCCGTTGAATACGATATTCCTGAACAGGACCTGGATAATAAAGTGATCATCATTATTGATGATGTGGCTAATACCGGCAGGACACTTTTTTATTCTTTACAGTTGTTTCAAAACCATCTGCCTAAAAAGATCCAGATTGCTGTGTTGATAGACAGAAAGCATAAGACATTTCCCGTCAGACCTGATTATATTGGCCTTTCATTATCCACAACCATGCGGGAACATATCCATCTCGAAACAAAAGGTAACGCAAGGGTTTATTTAACTTGAAATGAGCCAAGGTTAGCGATCATTGATCCATTGCTGCAAGCGCTGCACTTAATGCTCTTGCGGATTTGTAATCCCCCCCCTCCGCTCTTTCGGATTTGTAATCCGAAAGCCAAATCCCCCTGGCCCCCTTTTCAAGGGGGAATAAGAGGGAGTGGGCTTTACAAGGGGGAATAAGAGGGAGTGGACTTTACAAGGAGGAATAAGAATGACGAATGCTGAGTTCATAACTGTGCTCTTACGTAATTGTGATCCCG
>CAZNGA010000018.1:0-36792 GCA_964572485.1 uncultured Chitinophagales bacterium | reverse complement strand
ATCCGAAAGCCAAATCCCCCTGGCCCCCTTTTCAAGGGGGAATAAGAGGGAGTGGACTTTACAAGGGGGAATAAGAGGGAGTGGACTTTACAAGGGGGAATAAGAGGGGCGTGGGCTTTACAAGGAGGAATAAGAGGGAGTGGACTTTACAAGGAGGAATAAGAGGAAGTGGGCTTTACAAGGGGGAATAAGAGGGAGTGGGCTTTACAAGGAGGAATAAGAGGGAGTGGGCTTTACAAGGGGGAATAAGAGGGCATGGTCAAAACTTTGAAATCCAATATTCAATTTTAGTTTCAGATGATCCTTGTTCTTAGATCAATTCTTCTTGCTTTAAATACTTGATGATCAGCTCTTCAGCATTATCCCCCACATCAATAATATGTATTGCCTTTTCGTAAAAAGGAGCTCTTTTAGGAAGCTCTTCTTCAATG
The DNA here is from genome assembly GCA_964572485.1 of uncultured Chitinophagales bacterium. GTDB lineage: Bacteria > Bacteroidota > Bacteroidia > Chitinophagales > CAZNGA01 > CAZNGA01. The sequence goes on along the minus strand of CAZNGA010000018.1, from coordinate 36,361 downwards.
AAATTCAATAATTCTTCATCGTTGAATTTGGCAATGAGCGGCCTGTCTCTTTTTTCACTTGCCAATCTATTATAAAGCTGTACAGGGGTTGCCTTTAAATAAAAAGTCACTCCATGATTGTTCATCCATTCGATGTTATTGCTAAAGCAGGGAGTACCCCCACCGGTAGCCATCACCTGGTGGATACTGGTGTCAAATGATCTCAGACATTCAGATTCAATTTCCCTGAATTTCGTGATCCCTTCATCGGATATTATTTCATCGATCCGCTTTTGGGTATGTTGTGAAATGTGATCGTCAAGGTCAATAAACGGAAGTCCTAACTGGTTCGCCAGCGTTTCTCCTAAAAAGGACTTGCCACTACCCATAAATCCTATTAAGTAGAGTCGCATGATCGATTTAGATGATTTAATTATTGGATTTAATGGAGACTCGTGGATCTAATATACCATACATAATATCTATACAAATATTGATAGCAATGAAAATGGTGGCTGTGAACATCACAGAACCCATGACCACCGGAAAGTCAGATTCTTGTAGGGCCTTTACTGTCACATACCCTAATCCCTTCCAGTCAAAAATGATCTCAACGAAGAAAGCACCTGCCAGCAGGGCTGCAAACCATCCTGATATAGCAGTGACCACAGGATTCATCGCATTTCTGAGTGCGTGTTTGAATAGTACGGTATAATAACTGAGTCCTTTGGAGACTGCAGTTCTGATATAATCCTGAGTCAACACATCAAGCATGGAACTTCTGGTAAGCTGCATGATAATTGCTATGGGCCTGATACCTAAAGCAATGGATGGTAATATCAAATTGCTAAGGGCCAGCTCATCCCCTTCTATTCCAAACTCAAAGAGGCCTCCTGTCATGTTCAGTCCTGTGATGTCACCCCATAGGTATCCAAACATCCAGGAAAGGATAATCGCAGAGAAATAGGAGGGCACAGATATCCCGATTACAGAAACAATAAGTGAGAAGTTATCTGCAAAAGTTGCTTTCTTAATAGCCGATATTACACCTAATATGACTCCAAAGATACTTGCCAGCAACATTGAGGTCACTGATAGGATAAAGGTCATTGGCACCGCTTCCATTAATATGTCAGAGACTTTTCTTTTACTTTGGTACGATCGCCTCAAATAGGGGAACTTAGCAACAAATACCTTTTCATTTGATACACTAAACAATTCCTGGTAATCATATTTCTTCTGGTTTTCTATTGTGTTTTCATAGATCCAAAAAACTGATAAATCACCGAAGTACATCATGAACCTGATATGCAATGGCTGATCGAGCCCCAACTCTTTATTTACCGCTTCAATAGAAGCTACATCTGCCCGCTGTCCAAGGGTCATACGAGCGGGGTCTCCGGGAAGAATATAGGAAAGGAAGAACACTATGATGAGTACACCAATTAAAACCAGGAAACCATAGAACAACCTTCTGATAATAAAATTGATCACCGCGTTTTATCTTAGATTAGGAAATTCACTTTGTAATTCTTCAATAGTTGGGATATCATTATAATGCCACTTTCCCATGATAGTACCACCTTTTACCAATAATAAACCCGGATTGGATCGAATGATAGTTTTCAGCGTCGTAACATCGGTATTATAAAATGGGTAAGCTGCTCCATTTTCATGCCTAAATTGTTCAGCATTGGAGGTGGAAGTGAGTAAAAAAGTACCCATACTACTTCGTTCCATCTCGCCCGCCAGGATATTGATCTCCTTAAAACTCTCTACATTCGAATTATCCAGATCATAAGCGATCACCCATAAACTGAAGTTCTCATCTTGAAGCTTGCTATCAGTGATATCATTGCCATCCGTGCTAATAGAAAAGTCATGTATCGGTGGTTTGCATCCTTCCACAATGAGCTTAGATACCGTTTTATCACTATTGATCTCCCAATTTTTATCTTCCCATATCTTCTCTGTCAGATATTCTTTGTCGGTTACTTTTTTTGTTTCCCCGGTTTCAACATGAATAAGTGTGTATATCACCTGGTATTCATCAACAGGTGACCCTTCGGGGCAAACCATCAACTCGGGAATGTTATTACCGATCTTATAAGGTCTGAAATCTTTGATGGGAAGGTGAAAGTAGCTTCTTACAGTAAAAATTGTGATCAACACGAAACTGATACCCAATAATATATTTGGCAAACTGCTTTTTGAAATTGGGTGAACGCTTTTTCTTTTCAAGTATAGGATCAGTATGAAGAACAGCAAAATGAGATCTTTAATGAAAGAGCCTACAGGTTTGAGCTTTATCGCATCACCAAAACAGCCGCAATCAGTTACTTCCCCGGTAATTGCAGAATAGCCCGTAAGCCATGTAAAAAAGATGATCATCAACAAAAGTAGCAGGGTAAAGAATCTCATCTTTACACCAACGAGAACTGCAACGCCCAAAACGATCTCCAATATACAGATGAACATGGCGAGGAATAGAGATAGAGAAGTGAACCACATCATGTCAAAAACGATGAAATACTCTTCCAGTTTATAGGCAAATCCTAAAGGATCATTGGCTTTGATAAGGCCGGAAAAGATAAATAAAAGGCCTACCAGCAACCGGCTACTTATCACCATTGCTTTCATGTCGTTCTTGTATTTTTATTAGTGCAAAAATAGCATAATTCATTATATCCCTGAAGTTCGCATCAATTCCTTCCGAAACGATGGTCTTCCCTTCATTTTCTTCGATCTGCTTGATTCTCATGATCTTCATCAAGATCATATCTGTAAACGAACTGACACGCATATCGCGCCATGCTTCGCCATAATCATGGTTCTTCAATAGCATAAGTGACCTAACGGCTTCCATATGCTGATCATATAATCCCTCAACTTCAGAAACGGGGAGTTCGGTATCATTATTTTCTTTCAATTCTAACTGGATGAGTCCAATGATGCCATAATTGATGATACCCATAAACTCTAGTTCTGTACCCTCATTGACCTTTTTTACACCTAACTTGTCAATTGTTGATATCCTTTGTGCTTTGATGAAAATTTGATCGATCACAGAACTGACCCTCATTACTCTCCAGGCGGTGCCGTAATCACTAGCTTTTTTTACAAAGAGTTCTTTGCACCTGCTGATAACTGCATTATATTGTGTTATCGTCTTATTTCCCAACTTATTCATTAATTTTGATAGGGTATATGGATAATAGAGAGCATAAAGATACAGTAATTAACCCAAATTATTTATTGCAATGGGAGGGTAAATCCCTTGATCTCAGCACTGCAAAAGTTATGGGTATCTTGAATGTGACGCCCGACTCCTTTTATGATGGTGGGAAATATGATGACGGAGCATCCATGATGGATGATGTTGAGGAGATGATCGATGAGGGGGTAGATATTATCGATGTTGGTGGGATCTCAACACGTCCCGGGGCAAAAGATGTCGATGAGCAGGAAGAATTCAATAGGGTGATACCGGTGGTGGAAGAGATTAGACGGAAATTTCCAAAGGTGCTTATCTCGGTAGATACTTATCGCTCAGGTATTGCCAGGGCTTCCGTTGATATTGGGGCCGATATGATCAATGATGTTTCTGCCGGTGCATTTGATGAAAAATTGATAGAGACCGTTGCTGACCTCAATGTACCTTACATATTAATGCATATGAAAGGAACACCACAAAATATGCAGGAGGGCCCGGTGTATGAAGATGTTTTTACCGAGATACTGAGGTTCTTTAAATTGACCATTGGTCAACTAAAAGAGAGAGGTGTCAACCAGATAATTGTTGATCCGGGTTTTGGATTTGGGAAAAGTTTGGAACATAATTATATGGTATTACGTAAATTGGATGGCTTTAAAGTTTTAAATTTGCCGATACTTGTTGGAATATCAAGAAAATCGATGATCTCTAAATTGTTGAATATTGATGCCGAAGATGGACTAAATGGGACCTCTGTGTTGAATGGTATAGCTTTATTGAATGGCGCATCAATTCTACGTGTTCATGACGTTAAAGAAGCCCGGGAGACCATCAATTTAATAGAATATTATGGAGCTACTATTTAAAGTAGGATTTCTGGAGGTCAGATTGCTGGATATATTAGATATTCTACTGGTAGGGCTATTACTATATTATATATTTAAATTGTTGAGGGGAAGTTTAGCCTTTAATATTTTTCTTGGGCTATTGCTGGTCTTTTTGGTTTGGCTTGTAGTTAAGGCCTTAGATATGCATTTGATAGGTGGCATTTTGGGACAATTTATCGGGGTGGGAGTTATTGCATTGCTGATCGTTTTTCAACCGGAGATCCGGAGATTCTTGCTATATATTGGTAAGGGGAGTATGCTCAAGCGTGGAGGTTTCTGGAGGAAGTTTTTCTCAAATAAATGGTTGCTATCTTCTGATACTGATACGATGATCAATGAGGTACTTCAATCGGTTGAATATTTTTCAAGATCCCAAACCGGAACACTTATTATTTTTGCAAAGACATCTAGGCTTCAATTTTTTGCAAATACGGGAGTAGCTATTAATGGAAGTGTGTCTGCAAAGCTATTTGAATCGATCTTTACCAAGACCAGCCCGTTACATGATGGAGCGGTGATAATTGCAGACAATAAGGTTTTGGCGGCAAACTGCATATTGCCGGTTTCAGAGAATCCTGACCTGCCTTCAAGGGTAGGGCTTCGCCACAGAGCAGCAGTAGGTATCACTGAGCATAGCGATGCTATTGCTGTTATTGTTTCAGAGGAAAATGGTGGAATTGCTTACGCAAGAAGTGGAAAACTCAACCTAAAGATTACTGTAAATGAATTGGGCAAGGTACTCAACAGAGCGCTGGTTGAGATCTGATAACCAGTCCGACCATTTAAATAGCGCCATTGCTATTTTGCAAAAGCTCCTGCAATATCTCTTCGTCACTCATCCCCAAATGATCCAATAAAAAAGTGACATCTTGATTTAGCTCATGATTTGGGAATTTCTCAAGGTAGATGGTGTAATATTTTTCAGCTTTCTCAAGATCATTAAAGTCATTGTCATAGATATATCCTATCCAAAACAAACAATCTGATAGCTTTTTGTAATCCGGGTAATTACTATTCACCATTTCAAAGGCGGCTAATGCCTCCTTAGCCATATTGAGGTTGCGATAATACATGATCGCTTGGTCGAAAATATACTCAGGGGCTAACTGATCATTTGAAAAATTATCCGAAAATTCTTTGTAGGCGTTGATCAGGGCCTTTACTTTATCTTTATTGAAATTGTAACTTGCTGAATCGCTGGACATATCTTCTTCGGCAGCTTTCACCTTATCGATCATCCTTTGTTTGATCCGTTCAATAGTGTCAAGCATAGCGGTAGATCTTTTAAAAAGGCGGTGCCCTGGGTAGGTTTCCTGAAAGAGAGTGAATCGTGCTATAACTTCTTCATACTTTTTTTGATATTGAAGTTGTAATAGGGTCACTTTGAAATGATATACAGGGACCAGAGAATCTTTAGGGTACTCAAGTATGAAGTCCTCATAGGCTTTTATAGCAGAAGCAACCATTGCAGAGTCACTTCCACCAATTCCTTCAACGTTCATTGCAGATTCAATATCTTCAATATTGTCGATTGCAGTCTGCCTTTCACTGCATGAAGAAAGGAGGATATGAAAACATAGAATTATTATGAAATATCTCATTTCACTGATTGTGAGAATTGTATTACAAATTTAATTTTCTTTTTGATAATGTTCAACACTTATAAGCAAATAAATAGCAAATAAGGTTTGTGAAGATCACTTTTTCATCCTTGATCCATACAACGATGTAATGCTTCTTTATAATCTGGGAGCACTTTTATAAAATCAGCGATCGTCTCTTCAAGAGATTTTTTTGACTCCCCTCCTGATGCATTTATATGGCCTCCACCACTAAAATGCTTACCGACGATGTCATTGCAGGGGAAATTTCCCTTTGAGCGGAGAGATATTTTGATCAATTTCGATCTATCAATGATCAAAGCAGAAAGCATGACGTCGTCGATGTTCAAGGGAAAGTTGACCAATCCTTCAGTATCTCCGGTTTTGATCGAGAATTTCTTCAATTCATCATGGGTCACTGCAATAATTGCCGTTTTGAATTCCGGTAATGTCTGCAACTTTTCGTTGATGCAATACCCTATAAAACGCAAGCGGTTTTCTGAAAATGAACCATATATCCTCTCAAAGGCACCTGAATTATCAACCCCTTTATCAATCAAATGTGCAACGATATGGTGAACTTTAGAAGTAGTTGATGAGAAGCGGAAAGAACCCGTATCTGTCATAATACCCACATAAATACAGGTAGCCACCTCTTTGTTCAATAGATGCTCATCATTCATTAAAATGATAAGATCATAGATCAACTCAGCGGTTGAGCTAGCTGAACTGTGATGAAAACTGTAGTCAGCGAAGTCATCGGGATCTTCATGGTGATCTATTAAAACAGTCTCAGCTTCACAATTTTCTATAAGGCCCCCCATATCATTGATGCGATGAAGTTTGTTAAAGTCGAGGCAAAAGATCAGCTCTGCTTCATTGATCAATGATGTAGCCTGTTTGTTTTGTTTTTCAAAGTTGAGCACCAGATCATTTCCCGGAAGCCATTCAAGGAAAAAAGCATAATCTGTTGGAGCGATAACGGTTACCCTGTGGTTTTTTTGAGCCAAATAATGATAAAGTGCTAGACATGAGCCAAGTGCATCACCATCAGGTTTTTGATGTGTAGTGATCACAATTTTCTTTGGGGATTGCAGTTGCTCTTTTAATTCTTCTATTCCTTTCATATTATTTGGATGAGCGAAGGTCTGAAAAATTCTTCAATTACTAAAATAATTTGAATGGGTATATCACCTCCTGAAAATAGATTCCTTACTTTTGTGGATGAATCGAGTATTTAGAATTACATCTCACAATTAATTTTTGAATAATTATAAAATATTGATGCGGTATGGCAGGAAATAAAACATTGATGATGATCAAGCCTGATGCAGTAGGTTCCGGTTACATAGGAAATATACTGAAAATGGTAAATGATGCAGGATTTCATATAATGGGAATGAAACTCATGAAGTTAACCCCCGAAAGTGCAGGTCAATTTTATGCAGTACATAAAGAAAAGCCCTTTTATCATGATTTGATCAATTTTATGACTTCCGGATCTATTGTGGCTGTTATTCTTGAGAGAGAGGATGCAATAGCCTCTTTCAGAAAACTGATTGGAGCTACTGACCCCACACAGTCTGATGAAGGAACTATCAGGAATCTTTATGGTACAAATGTGGAGAGAAATGCGGTTCATGGCAGTGATTCAGACGAAAATGCAACTATAGAGATCGATTTCTTTGCTTCAGCCCTGGGAAATTAGTGTGATCTCTACTACCGGCTATTGGGTGAAAAGCGCAAAAGACGAATTAATAAGAACTGATTGCCAATTTCATTTGGTTTTCTACATATGAAAATTTAATTTTGTTAACATATTAATAATTACAAGAAAAAAAATAATTATGAAAAGAGTATTTACAATTACAAAAGGAAATGTAAAATTTATCATCAGTCTAGCTATACTGGCTGTCATATTAGCAGGTTCGTTTTCATCTGCCTATAGCCAGGTACTTGCTGGTGGTCGTTATCATAGTGCAGTATTGTGTAGTGATAGCACAATTTGGACAACCGGTGCAAACAGTTATGGCCAATTGGGTGATGGCACAAACATATCCAAAGCCAATCCAACTAATAATCCTATATTATCAGGCGTTACAAGTGTTGTAGCAGGATTTAATCACACGTTAGTAACCTTAGCTGACAGTACTGTATGGGGATGGGGTCGTAACGGGAACGGACAGTTAGGCGATGGTACTAAAAGAGATACTTCTTTACAAGTTAAAGCAGTTGGCTTGAGCAGGATCATTGCCATTGAAGCCGGCGGTTCATTTTCTGTGGCACTTAAGGATGATGGTACCGTATGGGCTTGGGGCCGTAATAATAGCGGACAGCTTGGAAATGGAACGACCACAGATACGGTGACACCTATTCAACTATTAGGAATCGATAGCGTTGCTGCAATATCAGCAGGGCAGGAGCATTGTTTGGCCTTAAGATTTGATGGCACGGTATGGGCATGGGGATTGAACAGTGCAGGACAATTAGGTGATGGTACAACAGTTGATAAAACTTCTCCGGTAAGGGTGCCAATTAGCAAGATCATGATGATCGCTGCTGGAAATAAGCATTCATTAGCTCTTAGTAGAGATGGTAATGTCTTTGCTTGGGGATGGAATTTTAGAGGCCAATTAGGGGATGGTACAAATATTGATAAAAGCTCACCCGTTAAGATACCTTCCTTTGCAGGTAATGTTGTGGCTATTGCAGCAGGTGATCAGCACAGTTTAGCTTTGTTGAACACAAATTTTGTAAACTCATGGGGCTTTAATATGGGTGGCCAACTAGGTAACAATAGTACGATTCCGAGTAATGTCCCTGTTTCAGTCGCAGGCCTGGCAACTGTATCAGCTATTTCTGCAGGATACAGTCATTCAATGGCATTGCAGACATCCGGAAATGTTCAGACCTGGGGTGACAATGATTCAGCTCAGCTGGGTGATGGCACACAAACAGATAGGTTAACTTTTGTAAATATGCCCTTACTTTGCACACCAATATGTCATTGGAATCGCTTTGGGGTAAGCTTGACTACATGGAACTATGATGTGAACTTTGTAGATACATCATGGGGAAATCCATACATATGGTATTGGTCCTATTCTTCGGGGGACACATCACACCTTGGAACGCATACTTATACGTATCCACCACCAATTATGGGCCCCAAGAATGCAACCATGAAAGTGGCAAATTCTTGTCGCATCTCTTCAATATTGAAGTTCTTTGGGCTTAATTGCCCTCCTACAATTGCTGGTTATTCTTTCAGTGCCAATGAGCTAACCCTTAACTTTACAGACACATCCTATAACTCATCAGAATGGGTTTGGGATTTTGGTGATGGTAACACTGATACGATAGAAAACCCGCAACATGTATATGCAACAGACGGACTGTACAAAGTATGTGTATCTATTGATAACCCTTGTGTCAACAGTCCTGATTCTACTTGCAAGATGATCAATGTAACTTGTAATACTCCTGTATCAGGTTTCTCTTCCAGTGCTACGAACCTGGATGTTGATTTTACAGATACCTCGCAGGCTGCTGTAGCTTGGGCATGGGATTTTGGTGATGGAAACAACGATGTTGCTCAACATCCATCGCATACATATACCGCTGCTGGTACCTACTCTGTATGTCTGCTCATTACAAATCTTTGTGGTGACACAAATAGTGTTTGTAATGACGTAACAGTGGTTTGCTCAGTCCCAAACGCTGATTTTACTACCTCAGTTAATGGTGCTGACCTTACAGTAACTGATGCATCTACTAATGCCTACTCCTGGGCCTGGGATTATGGCGATGGAAATACTGACAATGTTCAGTCTCCCAGTCCTCATAAATATGCACTCGCAAATACTTACACTGTTTGTTTAACGGTAGAGAATGAATGTGCAGATCCGGACAGTACTTGTAAGGTTGTGGTCATAACAGGCGTGGATCTGTTAAATGATAATGGATTGAATACCTTTAGTATTTTCCCAAATCCGGTATATGACGAAGTAGTTTTCCATTTCGAAATGACAAAAACTACTAGTGTAAATCTCTCTGTATTAAATAGTTTAGGAGAGTCTATTTATCAAGTAACTCAATTGCTTGAAGCAGGTGAGCAACAGATTCCATTTGAAACCACTGAGATACCAGCAGGTATTTATATCGTGAGAGTTCAAAATGAAAATGATAGTGGATATGTGAAACGATTTGTGAAATTTGAAATAGGATCTAAATAGATCTTTGATGAAATTCTAAAGCCTCCCAATACCTGGGGGGCTTTTTTTTTATTGCATTTATTTTCTTTCAGCGTATTATGACCTCTTTGATGTTGTCCTGGCCAATGGCGCCATTGATGATCTCCAGGATCTTATCTTTTGAAAAAGAGAGTTCTTGTCGTAAAGGTGCAGAGTCGATTTTAAGAAAAAGGGTATTCTCTTTGATATAGATACTTTCAGTGTGTTTTGAGATCATGTCGCCCATTAAGTCTTCCCAATTGTCCTTTATTTTGGTTTCATTGAGCTTACTGGTCAAACCATAAGAATCCAACAATTTACCTATGACTTCCTTTAAGCTTTCTTCATTTGCGTTTTGCATAAGATACTATTATTGTATTTTATTGGATTCAATGGTGAATTTCATGATCTCTGCTTTTAATTCTTTGAAAACATCATCAACTCTACCTTCATTTGTATCTGTAAGGAAAATTTGCCCGTATTCATCGGCTGTAATTATTGAAAGAAGTTGTTGTATCCTTTTTCGATCCAGTTTATCAAATATGTCATCTAATAAAAGAATTGGGGCCACCTGTTTTTCTTTTCTTATGGTCTCATACAGAGCCAACTTAAATGCAATAAGGAATGATTTTTTCTGACCCTGTGAGCCAAATTTCCGGATCAGGTAGTCATCTATATGGAAAATAATATCATCACGATGGATCCCGACACTGGTCCTTTGTAGAACAAGATCCTTATTCCTGGATTCTTTGATCAATTCCCCATAATTACCCTTGTTGAGGTCAGAACGATATTCAATGGTGGTTACTTCATTCTTATTGGAAATGGCTTCATAATTTTTCTGAAAAACAGAAGAAAGTTCCTGTAGAAAAATTTTTCTTCTCTCATGGATTTTTTGTCCGAGCTCAATCAATTTGATATCCCAACCTTCCAGTAAAGGGCCATCAAATATCTGCTGCTCTGAGAATTTCTTAAGGGTAGCATTTCTCTGTAAAAGGACCTTATTATAATTCATCAGATCCTGCAAATACTGATGGTCGATCTGTGCAAGTGTATTGTCCATTGACTTCCTCCGTTCATCGCTCCCCCCATTGATAATGGTCATATCATCAGGGGTGATGATCACGACCGGAAACATTCCAACATGCTCGGATAAACGATTGTAGCGAGTGTTGTTATTGGAAAATTGTTTCTTTTGGCGTTCAGCCACCTTGCAGGTAATGGTTGTTAGAGTGTCATTAGCATTAAATATTCCCTCTAACTTAAAAACCTTGCCTCCATGAATTATGTTTTGAGAATCAATGGCATTGAAATAACTTTTACAAAGGCATAAATAGTGTATGGCATCCAAAAGGTTGGTTTTTCCAGCTCCATTTTGTCCAAGGAAACAATTTATGGAAGGTGAAAAATCCTGGTTTAGAGTACTGTAATTCTTGAAATCAAACAATGATATGTTTTGAATGAACATCAATAATCTTTTTTAACCCTAATTTTTTTAATAACTTTGCGCGAAAGTTCTAATACGATAATTACCCGTATGCAATTAATAACAAAATTAGTAAAAGTGATTTACTATTTTGCATGTTATCAGCTAAAGTAAATAATAGTTATAATGTCAACAAAGAAAAAAGGACAACAAGAATCTGATCTGGACTTAGTAGAAACGTACAGTAAGATCGAGAAATATGTTAATGAGAACAATCGTACAGTTACTATTGCTATTGCAATGGTTGCGTTCATTGTTATTGGCTATTTTGGTTATACCAGATTCTATATTGCACCACATGAGAAAGAAGCAAGTGAGTTAGTTTTCATGGCACAATCCTATTTTGAGCAAGACTCTCTGCTATATGCATTGAATGGTGATGGTGGATCACCAGGGTTTTTGGAGATCATTGATGAATTTGGTGGAACAAAAACTGCAAATCTGAGTCAATATTATGCCGGCATGTGCTTTTTGAAGTTGGGAAATTTTGAAGAAGCAATAAAATATTTGAAAAAGTTTGATTCTGATGATATGTTTATTCAAACATTGGCCTGGAGTGCCATCGGGGATGCTTATATCGAATTGGGTGACCATGAAAAGGGGCTTTCCTATTTTGTAAAAGCAGCTAATTATCAGCCAAATGAACTGGTAACCCCATTTTTACTTTTAAAGTCAGGCCTTGCATATGAAGCCTTAGGCAAATTTGAAAAAGCCAAAGAGCAATACGAGAAGCTTTTTCAAGACTTTCCTGATACACAGGAAGGGAAGGATGTAGAAAAGAATATTGCCAGGGTAGAAGCAAAAATGTAAAACCCTTTTGAATTTTTTTTGATATTTCAGGCTGGTTTAGCCGAAATTTTATTGATACCATAAATGTCAACTCTTCACAAAGGATCTCCCCATGATCAGGAAAAATCCATTCCTGATTGTTCTGCAATGAAATTTGGGATCGTAGTCTCAGAATGGAATAGTGAGATCACTGATCTATTGCTGGAGGGGTGTAAGGAAACACTACTGAAGCATGGAGCTGATAAAGATAAGATCGTTGTCGCCAAGGTTCCCGGCTCATTTGAGTTGGTGGGAGGTGCAGGTTTACTTGCAGAATCTGAAGGAGTGGACGCCGTAGTGTGCATTGGTTGTATAATCAAGGGGGAGACCAAACACGATGAATATATCAGCAATGCTGTGGCCAATGGGTTGGTGCAACTTAATATAAGCTATCGGTTGCCATTCATTTTTGGAGTATTGACAACTAATAATGTGGAACAGGCATCTGATAGGGCAGGAGGAAAGCATGGGAACAAAGGCTCGGAAGCAGCCGTTGCCGCCATTAAAATGGCAGCCCTGCACAGCGGATTCAATCCAAAATAATAATTTTGAGAAATTTATTTGACCATTTGTGATGAAGTTATCTGTAATCAATACAGGGTTCTTTAAATTGGACGGAGGTGCTATGTTTGGTGTAATACCAAAAGTGATATGGGATAAATTAAATCCGGCAGATGAAAACAACTTGTGTACCTGGTCAATGCGCTGCCTATTAATAGAAACGGATGATAAGAAGATATTGATAGATAATGGAATGGGGAATAAACAGAGTGAGAAATTTTTCAGCTATTATGAGCCTCACGGTGAAGACACTTTAGGGAATTCGTTAGTTGAAATTGGATTGGTACCGGAGGATATTACTGATGTTATATTATCCCACTTACATTTCGATCATTGTGGTGGATCGGTCAAGTATGATGACAATAGGAACTTGCTTCCCACCTTTCCAAATGCTACCTATTGGTCATGCAAGACGCAATGGGAGTCGGCTATTGAGCCAAATGATCGGGAGCGGGCCTCTTTTTTAAGGGAAAATTTACTTCCCTTGCAGGAACATGGTGTGTTAAAGTTTGTGGATGAGGAAGATATGGTTGAATTATTTCCCGGTGTCAATATTTGGTTCGTGTACGGACATACTGATGCCATGATGATCCCATTTGTTACAATTAATGGGAAAACCATTGTTTACATGGCTGATCTGATCCCTTCAAGTTGGCACATAGGCCTGCCCTATATTATGTCTTATGATCTGAAGTCCATAAAGACCTTGGGAGAAAAAACGACATTCTTAAATGACGCTGTTACAAATGGCTATTATTTATTTTTTGAACATGACCCAAAGATCGAATGTGCCACTGTAAAAGAGGAAAGAGGAAAATTTTCAATGGATAAAGCTTTTAAGCTCTCAGAGATTATCAATTAATTACTAAATTTGCACTTCAAGTATGGCGAGGTAGCTCAGTTGGTTAGAGCGCAGCACTCATAATGCTGAGGTCGGGGGTTCGAATCTCCCTCTCGCTACAAATCAAAAACTGAACGCTGAAGGCAACCTCCCTCTCTTTACAGGATATCCATTTCGCGCCCTTCACGGATGATCCTCCATCCTTTGTTTAAGCAGTTTCTTGAATATACCAGTAAAGAATCATATGGTTTCATGATTTGGATTAATCAATTGAAAAGGATATATTTGTTACTTAGAGAATTATTGACGGCGCTTAAACCAAAAAGCTTACCAATATGAATTTATTTACAATTACAAAAAATGAAAATCAATTTGCTGCCATTTTAGTGGTACTATTCTTGGTTATTACTTTTTTTGGCTATATCCCTGAAAGTAATGGACAGCATGTATCTCATCCACTATCAGTAGCTACCACAACAGCTTCCTATTATTCATACATTTACCGGACATCTGATACTACCGGTATAGACATTAAGTACTTTCTTGTAAAAGCTTCCAATGGAGATATAAAATCAGCATTTAATGCCTGTGAAGTTTGCTACGGGTCGTACAAAGGATATTCCCAAATTACTGATAAAATGCGCTGCAACAACTGCGGGAATACTTATCCTATTGATGGTTTAGGTACACAAGGTCCCGGCGGATGCTGGCCGGGGTACCTTCCCCATTCTGAAACTGTAGATAGCATTATTATTACTATTGCGAATCTTTATACAGGCGCCTATTTTTTCCAGACAGTCCCAATGTCACCACCTGATACAACAAGTACTGCCATCCCAACATATGACCTTACGACTCCAATAGCAGTTAGTATGTGTTCAGGACAGATCATCATTACTATGGTTACCAATGCCAAAAAACATATTAGCTTAGTAGGTATTGATGGCAGGACCCATTATGCAACCAGGAGCACATCTACCTCATTGTCAATAAATACAAAGGAGATGGCTTCAGGGATTTACATCCTATCTATAATGGAAGAAGGGAAACTGTACACAAGACGGCTCCATATCAAGTAATTGGAGTAGATCTCCCCGATTGCATTTTAAAAAATCTTACTATTCTTTAGCAGGTTCTTCAATTACTGCCTTTGGAATGGTACGCAATGTAAGGCCAATTGAAAAGTTCACCTGAGAGGCCAGTTGAGTGCCATAGCAGTACTGATAAAGTGGGATTTCAATCAACGAATATAAGGTCACATTATTTTTGTAGTTAAAAATAATTCGCGGCACAAAAAAGGTTTTAAAACCGCCTGAATTAGCAGCCATATCTGCTGAAGATGATGGGCTTTGTAAACCTGGAAGTTTTTCTTTCTGAGCCATATACTCTTGTTTGAATTGGACAACTGTGATAAAAGAAGGGAAAATTGGTTTTGTGGTAAATGCAGAAACGCTAAAATAATCACCGAATTTATCACCATCAGGATTCCACCCTTTTATTATGTATAATGAGGATAGATATAAACTCAAATTCTGTGGAATGAATTTTCTGGAAATAAAAGCATAAAAAAGAAAATCATTAGCTCCACTGCTGGGTTGTATGGCAAGAGATTTCTTCTCAAAATATTCCTCTCCGGTCAATGCATCTCTGCCAATCGACATAGAATCGTGGAATTCTCCAACAGGAATTTTCATTCCCATACCTAAAGTGACCTCTGTTTGATGAAGAGCGGTTTTCTTCAAGTATACGTTGTATCGAGGAAACAATGTAATGTCAGATATTCCCCTTGAAGTTGCAGTATCTACAAGGTAATCTTCCTTAAATTCTGTTTTGTTGATATAATATCCGGCTTCCAATGAAAAAGTCAATTTATCACTTAGCCCATAAGCTAATCTTGCATAGAGAAAATTTGTTGTAACGCCTTCTAGATAATTGTTAAAGGCCGCTTCGTGATAGTCAGAAATTGATATTTCTTGATCTATTACTTTAAAACGATTAGTATAAGTATGTTGATAGTTCAGGTTGAATTCCAATTGATTCTTCAATAGAACGCCCTGAGAGAAATTTCCTGCAACAGAGCTGGCACCACCACCACCTCCTGCACAGCATTGTGCAATAGACCATTGGTAAATTCCAAGAAATACTACTGCTAAAAGTAAAGATCTGAAATTCATAATTTTAAGATTTTATGGACTTTAAATAATTGGGATGAAGAGTGTGTTACTTTCACAAAATACAAACTAGAAGGGAGTAAAGCAACATCAATAATCGTCTTTCTTTCAAATATTTCTTTTGATAACATCGATTTCCCGGAGGTATTCAGTATTTCAACTTTGTAGCCAGGCAGAGGGTCGTTATTACAATTCAAATATATATTGTTGGAGACGATAGTTGGACCAACAAGGATCGAGAATTCACTTAAAGTTTCTGGTACGCCGATGGTAGTATCCGGGCCTACTACATGTAAGGTAAAGGTCATGGTATCGCTAAAGAAAGGGGTATCCTGTTCAGCGATCTTAAATTTTATGGTGCTTGTACCAATAATGGTCCCGGTTAACACATGAAGGAAGATAAAACCACTATCAGAAGGGGCTATAGTTTTCATAGTAGCCATTTCGGGGAGACCGGCCAGGCAGTATCCGCTATTACATATCTGAAAATCGCATTCCGGAGCAAAAGATGAATCTATTACATACCAAACAATGTTCAGCGGTGAATCACTTACATTATAAATATACAGGCCATCATAATCAAAGTCATTATAAAAATAATCTCGAGTAAATTCTCCTGAAGGCAATATCTCAAAACTCTGAGAATGACTAATGAAGGATGAGTAGCATATAAGAAACCAGCAATTGATAAAAAGACGATACATAGGTTACCTTAAAGAAGCAAAAATGGTTAGTTTTTGCCGTAAACTCTTTCGTACTGGCAGCATTTATGCAGATTACTATACACCTTGTCATCTGCCTGAACTCTGTCCGTATCATAACCGGAGGCCGCGATCTTCTTGTGTATCTCATCTAAGCTGATTTTCAACGCATCATAGGAGACGACCATTGTTTTGGTCTCTTGGTTCCAATCTTTGGCTGTAATACCATCTTTCTTTTTTAATGATTTTTCTATAGTCGTTTTACACATACCACAATTTCCTGAAACATTAATAGTATCTGTTTTAATGTTCTGCCCTAAAACACTAAACGAAATAATGCATAAGAGAGCCAGTAATGATAGTTTTATATTCATCGTAAATAGCTTTTCATGATCTAATTTTTTTGTTTCTGCCCAATAAATATAAGAAATAATAAGCAATAGGACCAAATAGTGCATAACAACTGCCACTTCGGATAGCACCAAGGCCTTTCTTGTTTGTGAGTTCTGCGATCAGAGTACCATGCAAAATGAGCATGTAAACTCCATGTAGAAGGAGCAACGGGTAAAACTATATTTGTGCCCTTTTTATTTTAATTCACTACCCTTATTGCTAATTTTATATTGTATATATTTGATCATCTCATTTATTGATGAAGGAATTGTTCAGATGAATACAAAAACTCTGGAAAAGCAGCGTTTTAAGGCCATTGCCATTATCTTGCTTATTTTATTGGCCACCTTTGCTGCGTTTTATCCTTCTTTGGATAACCAATTCACAAATTTTGATGATGATCTGTATGTAACCAAGAATGGTGATATTAGGGAACTTTCTTCTTCCTCTTTAAAAAACCTGTTTACCAACTCTTATGTAGGGCACTATCAGCCATTGACCATGGTAAGCTATGCATTAGAGTACCACTTCTTTAAGAAAGACCCATTTATCTATCACCTGGATAATTTGGTGTTGCATCTGCTGAATGCATTATTGGTATTTTGGTTGTTCTATTTACTCAGTGCGAAGTTGCATATTTCCGTTTTCGTTACCTTATTGTTTTGCCTCCACCCCCAACATGTTGAATCGGTAGCATGGATATCAAGCCGTAAGGATGTGCTTTATACTTTTTTCTTTTTAGGTGCACTTATTGGTTATTTCTACTATTTGAAACGGAATTTTTCAATGAAATTCTATGTGTTTTCTATGTTCCTCTTTATATGTTCATTGTTATCAAAGGGCCAGGCTGTGGTTCTGCCTTTTGTCTTTCTGTTGATAGATTATCTATTCCAGAGGAAGTTCTCTTATAGACTCTTGCTAGATAAAGTGGTTTTCATTATATTATCTGTTTCCTTTGGCTTGGGAGCAATCTATTTTCAAAGTTCATCCTCAGCACTACAGGACTTTGGATATTTTAGCTTCATAGAGCGTCTCCTTTTTCCATGCTATGCCCTTGTCATGTATCTGTATAAAATGATCATTCCACTCGATCTTTCCTGCTTTTATGCTTATCCTGAAACCAATGACAAGATCAATACAGTTTGGGTATATTTGGCCCCTGTCCTCCTTTTGATAGGGGCATATGTCGTCTTCCTATCGGTGAAACGTACCAAAGTCATATTGTTTGGCACTCTCTTCTTTTTGCTGACCATTTTCCCCGTTCTTCAATTTGTTCCAGTTGGAGATGCTATTATGGCTGACAGATACACCTACCTGCCATTTCTAGGTCTTTTTTTCATCCTGGCGATGGGCTATTATCAAATAGTGACATCAGAGAAAAAGAGTGTAAAGAGGATCGCCCCATTGGTCAGGGTCTCATTCATTGGATATTTAGCTGTATTATGGTTCCTTACCTGGCAGCGTGCACAGGTATGGAAGGATAGCATCACCCTCTTTTCGGATGCTATAAGTGTTGATGCCAACATACCTATAACTTATGCCAACAGGGGAGTTGCCTATTTTGACCAGGAGATGTATGAGTTAGCTATCGCTGACTTTTCAAAAGTAATTGAATTAAAACCTGACTATCCCAATGCATATCGTAACAGAGCAATGGCACATCAACGAGTAAAACAATTTGACAATGCGGTTGCAGACCTCACGATAGCGATATCTTATAACCCCAATGAAAAGAAAAATTATATGAATCGTGCGGCATTGAATCGCGCCTTAAAAAATCGAGAGGATGCCATTGCTGACTATGATGTGGTCCTGATAATTGACTCCAACGATGTGAATACATTGTATTTGCGAGGAGAACTCCATGGAAGGTCGGGAAATTTCAAGCAGGCATTACATGACCTTGACAAAGCTATATTGCTGAATCCATCTTTCTGGCAGGCATATAACAATAGGGGCATCATATATACTTACATAAGGGATTATAAAGATGCTGCGGCTGATTTCACCATGGCCAATGAGCTAAATCCTGAGGATGGAAGCATATTGTTGAACAGATCATTAGTGTACAATTCAGTAAAAGCCTATAAGATGGCTTTTCAGGATGCATTGGATGCACAATCTTTAGGGCAGGAAGTATCAAAAGAATATATGGAAACGTTGTTGAGTATTATTAAGGATGAGGACTACATTGGATTATAGATAGATAGTAGTCGCTGAAAAATGATCACATAAA
Organism: uncultured Chitinophagales bacterium; assembly: GCA_964572485.1. Lineage (GTDB taxonomy): Bacteria > Bacteroidota > Bacteroidia > Chitinophagales > CAZNGA01 > CAZNGA01. The sequence goes on along the minus strand of CAZNGA010000018.1, from coordinate 17,231 downwards.
CCCTAATTCAAGCTTTGCTTCTTCCGACATCAGTTCTTGTGTCCAGGGAGGATCAAAAACCAGGGTTACTTTAGCTTCACTTACAAAATCCATACCATTGACCTTCTTTTCAACGTCAGCGACAAGCATATCTGCAACAGGGCATGCCGGGCTCGTTAATGTCATATCAATTCGTATTTTGTTGCCCTCTTCGACTTCAATTTTGTATATCAAACCCAAATCATAAATATTCACAGGGATCTCAGGGTCAAAGCAAGTTTTTAGTACATTGACTACCTTTTCTTCTGTAATAAGTTGTGAAGCTTCCTTTATTTTATTTTGTATATCTTTTTTCATTGTTATTCAGTTGAAATTGAATTTTCTTCATTATTAAGAGCTGAATTCATGGTATGCCAAGCTAAACTAGCACATTTTACCCTGGCAGGATATTCTCTGACCCCAGAGAACACAGCCAATTTCCCAAGTGTTGAAGCATCAGGAATCTCTTTATCTGTTAAGAGGAGATGGATCTTTTCAAAAAGGTCCTTTGCCTCTTTTACATTTTTACCCTTCACCAAAGTTGTCATGATGGATGCAGAAGATTTTGAAATGGCACATCCCTCTCCTTCAAAACTGATTTCTTCAATAACACCATCCACAACTTTCAGATAAATAAGATACTTATCTCCACACATTGGGTTGTATCCCTCCAATTGAAGATTTGCGCTCACTATTTTCCCGAAGTTGCGAGGGTTCTTATTATGATCCAGGATCGTCTCCTGATAAAGTTCTTGTAGGTCATCCATTAGCTCATTATTTTAATTGCTTTATTGATACTTTCAACCAACCGGTCAGTGTCTTCATTGGTATTATAAAAAGCAAAAGAAGCACGGGTGGTGGCAGGAACGCAGAATTTCTGCATCACTAATTGAGTACAATGGTGCCCAGTTCTTACGGCAATACCATCTTTGTCTACTATTGTGCCGATGTCATGGGGGTGAATATTCTCAATAACGAAAGAAACGACACCTGCTTTGCTCGCTGAATTGCCAATGAAGCGTAGCTTTTTTATGGTTGACAATTGATCGATCGCATAACTTAGTAATTCGTTCTCATATGTTTGTATCCTGTCCTGACCAATGTTCGTAAGATAATCTATAGCGGCCCCAAGCCCAATAGCTCCGGCAATATTAGGTGTGCCTGCTTCAAATTTATAGGGAAGATCTGCAAAACTGGATCTCTCAATGGTCACTTCCTTGATCATATCTCCTCCACCCTGGTATGGTTGCAATGACTCCAAATATTTTTTCTTTCCATACAATACTCCTATCCCGGTAGGCCCATACATCTTGTGTCCTGAAAATGCGAAAAAGTCACAATCCATTTTTTGCACATCAACTGAAAAATGAACCGCTGATTGCGCGCCATCTACTAACACCGGAATATTTTTTTCATGTGCCAGGTCAATGATCTGCTCAATTGGATTGATCGTTCCAAGGGCATTGGAAACATGCACAATACTAACAAGTTTCGTTTTGTTGGTTAACATCCTTTCAAAACTATCCAGCTCGATTTCTCCTGTTTTATTGATGGGGGCAACTTTCAAAGTTGCACCGGTGCTCTCGCATAACATTTGCCATGGGACAATATTTGAATGATGCTCCATTTCTGAGATGAGGATCTCATCCCCCTTTTTTATAAAGGTCTTGCCAAATGAGGATGCTAAAAGATTAATGGAGTCGGTAGTACCCTTGGTAAAAATTATTTCTTTTTCATCAGAACTATTGATGAACTCTTTGATCTTCAAACGTGCATTTTCAAAACCATCCGTAGCCTCCTGGCTCAAGGCATGGACTCCTCGGTGGACATTGCTATTAGAGTTTTCGTAATATTCACTGATAGCTTTTATCACGGAAGCCGGTTTTTGGGTAGTAGCTGCATTATCCAGATAGACCAATGCTTTCCCATGTACCTCCTTTTGGAGTATTGGGAAGTCATTGATAATATTGTCAAATGGGGTGTTCACGAATTCAATATTTTTTCCAGTTCCAAACTAAGATGATCACTAAGTGGTTCTAATGGGATCGTAGCAATTATATCATTGAAAAAAGCGGAAAGCAGTAATCCTTTTGCTTTCTCAGGCCCAATACCTCGAGATGAAAGATAAAAGATCTCTTCTTCATTTAGTTGCCCACATGTTGCTCCATGACTGCATTTAACGTCATCGTTAAAGATCTCAAGCTGAGGTTTTGTGTTGATCTTCGCCTCTTTGGATATCAGGATGTTCTTATTCGATTGAAAAGCATTCGTATGTGGCGCCTCTTTTCTCACAAGGATCTTGCCATTAAAGACTCCTTTTGATCTCCCTCCAAGAATTCCCTTATAATATTCATTGCTTTGACAATTGGGTGTTGCATGATCTACAAAAGTATGGTTATCTATATGCTGGATCTCTGAGGAGTGATATAAGCCTCCAAGATTAGTTTGACAGCGCTCATCCTTATGAACAGCCTTCAGGTTATTTCTAATAAATGAGTTTCCCCACGAAATACACTTTGATGAATATTGGCTCCCTAACCCTTGTTCAATGTGAGTCGTATTTACCTGGTAGGCGTCCTTGACATTCAATTGAAGTTTGAAGTGATCTATCTCGCAATTTTCTTTCGCTATGATCTCTGTCACGCAATTGTTGAATCCTCTGTTATCCCCAATGGTGTGATAACTTTCTATCAATTTCACTTTACTGCCCTTATCTGCTATAAGCAGGGTCCTAGGTTGTACAAGAGAATCTCTTTCATTGGCATCAAAAATGTGCATGACGTGAACCGGATCATCTATGGTCATTTGCTCAGACACGAAAATATAAGCACCTTCATTTATAAATGCTGTATTTAAGGCAGTAAAAGAATCACTCTTATGATCAGTGAAGTTGGTAAAATGGTTTTCTAACTGACCTTGCTGGTCATTAGGAATATCGTTAAAAGATCCACAATACAAACCATCCTTACTATTAGAAAACGTTGACAGTTCCTTGGAATAATATCCGTTAACATAGACGATCAAATGTACATCAAGGTTTGGTATGAGAAATCCTTCAATGTCTTTTTCGGAAAGAGTATTTTTCGGAAGGGAAGGGGAGAGTTTCAGGTCTGTGATCACCTTAACACTTGTGAACTTCCAATCTTCTAACTTTGAGTCAGGGAATCCTAGTTCCCCAAATTCATGGATCGCTTCCTTCCTGAGTGCTTGTAAAGGAGTTCCCTTACTACCATTTATAGTAGATTCAAATGATCCAAAATCATTTATCAATTTATTCCTAAGATCAACTGTGTTGCTCATATCAAATGTCCTTTATCAGAACCGTTTATTCAACAGATGTTTCCTCCCGGTCTTTAACGATCCAATCGTAACCTCTCTTTTCCAGTTCAAGTGCCAATTCTTTATCACCTGATTTCACGATTTCACCATCAGCCAAAATATGGACCTTATCAGGTACAATATGGTTTAAAAGCCGTTGATAATGTGTGATCACAATAAATGCATTCTCTCTTGTCTTGAGTTTATTTACGCCTCCGGCAACAATTTTTAAAGCATCAATATCAAGCCCTGAATCAGTTTCATCTAATATTGCCAACTTCGGCTCAAGCACTGCCATTTGAAATATTTCATTGCGCTTCTTCTCCCCACCTGAAAACCCCTGATTTACCGATCTCTTCAGAAGGTCATCTTTTAGTTCAACAAAAGCAGCTTTATCTTTGATCATGTTTAAAAAGTCCATTGCATCAATGGGGTCTAGCCCTTTATATTTGCGTTGTTCATTAATGGCTGTCTTAAGAAAATTGGTCACCGATACTCCAGGTATTTCAAGAGGGTATTGAAAGGCAAGGAATAAGCCATCATTGGCCCTATCTTCTATAGCCATATCAAGCAAATTCCTATCATTATAAGTGATCTCACCTTTTGTTACTTCATATCCCTCTCTACCGGCTAAAACATATGATAGCGTGCTTTTACCTGACCCATTGGGCCCCATGATGGCATGAACTTCCCCTGCATTAACAGACAGGTTCACGCCTTTCAGGATTTCCTTTCCGTCAACTGTGACATGTAAATTCTTTATTTGAAGCATGATTTTATACTATTATTATTTGTTAAGTCTTATTTTATTAGCCAACTCCTCCTTCAAGGCTGATCGCCAGCAATTTTTTAGCTTCCACGGCAAATTCCATTGGGAGTTTATCCAACACCTCTCTGGCATATCCATTAACGATCAAGGCAATACCATCTTCTTCAGAGATACCTCTTTGCTGGCAATAAAAGAGTACATCTTCTCTGATCTTTGAAGTGGTAGCTTCATGTTCTATTGTTGATGAATCGTTCCCCGCTTCAAAATATGGAAAAGTATGTGCCCCGCAAGTATTACCCATTAAGAGAGAATCACACTGCGAAAAACTATTCGTATTTGTTGCTTTCTTTGAAATTCTTACCAATCCCCTATAGCTATTGTTACTGTGTCCAGCAGAGATCCCTTTGGATACGATCCTGCTTTTTGTATTCTTCCCAAGGTGGATCATTTTTGTTCCTGTATCGGCTTGCTGATAATTATTGGTGACTGCCACAGAATAAAATTCGCCGGTAGCGTGATCTCCTTTTATAATGCAACTTGGGTACTTCCAGGTGATCGCCGAGCCAGTCTCCACTTGAGTCCAGGAGATCTTAGAGTGGTCTCCAAGGCAAATGCCCCTTTTGGTTACAAAGTTATAGATACCTCCTTTGCCTTCCTTGTCGCCGGGATACCAGTTTTGCACCGTTGAATATTTGATCTCGGAATTCTTAAGGGCAACTAGTTCTACCACAGCTGCGTGTAATTGGTTCTCATCCCGCATAGGTGCGGTACAGCCCTCCAGGTAGCTCACATAACTATCTTCATCAGCAATGATGAGGGTTCTTTCAAATTGACCGGTGCTTGCTGCATTGATGCGGAAGTAAGTTGACAACTCCATTGGACATCTAACCCCTTTGGGGATATATACAAAAGAGCCATCGCTAAAAACTGCAGTATTCAGACAAGAGAAATAATTGTCTACATGAGGTACCACACTTCCTAAGTATTTTTCTACGAGGTCGGGGTGATTTTGGACCGCTTCACTCATGGGACAAAAGATGATCCCCATTTCTTTAAGCTTCTCTTTATAGGTAGTAGCAACAGACACACTGTCTAATACAGCATCAACTGCCACACCTGCCAACAATTTTTGTTCTTCAAGAGGGATGCCTAGTTTCTCATATGTTGATTTGATCTCGGGGTCAAGTTCATCCAGACTCTTCAACTTTTTTTTCTCTTTGGGAGCGGCATAGTAGCTTATGTCCTGATAATCAATAGGTGGGTAATGAACGTTTTGCCATTTTGGCTCCTCCATTTTTTGCCATGCCTTATAAGCTTTCAAGCGCAATTTAAGCATGAACTCCGGTTCCTCTTTCTTTTGGGAAATATATCGAACAACATCCTCATTCAATCCCTTCGCGGCAATCTCCTGATCAATATCAGTGGTAAATCCAAATTTATAATCACCACTGGTAGCTTTGCCAATAATGTCTTTTTCTTTCGCCATGATGCAATTTCTTATTTAGACTAATTCTAAATTACAAATTTACAAACAATATTCTATCTAAAAAAGTTTATTTTAGCTATTAAATATATAAATAGCCTGAAAGTCATAGTATACTTAAGGAGTAGGGCTTAGTTTTCCGGATTTTTTCTGTGAAAGACCGAATTTTTCATTCTCGATCGTATATTTCACAATATGGGCAATAGCCTCATCAACGGAGTCAGTGAGTTTAATAAGTTCGAGGTCAAATTCATCGATAGTCCCTTTATGGATCATTTTTGTTAAGAACTTCAATAATGGTTGCCAGTAAGACATTCCCATCAATACAATGGGGAAGTTCTCTATGGTTTTCGTTTGCACCAGGGTTAAAGCTTCAAACAACTCGTCCATTGTTCCTGCGCCACCCGGTAATACTACAAATGCATAAGAGTATTTAAAGAGCAATACTTTTCTTACGAAGAAGAATCTAAAGGTCACCCATTTATTCATGAATGGGTTTGGGTTTTGCTCTTTAGACAGAAAGATATTACTGCCAACAGAGTTGCCGCCAGCTTCCTTGGCACCCCTATTCGCGCCTTCCATAATACCGGGCCCCCCTCCTGTAACCACAGTAAATCCGGTTTTTGCAAGCTCTCCGCCTAATTTTCTCGCTAACTGGTAATGTTTGTGATCCTCGGAGAAGCGAGCTGACCCAAAAACGGTTACACTTGGGCCTATATTATGCAACACACGAAGGCCTTTGAAAAATTCAAAGAACACCTTAATAATGAACCAGAGTTCTTTTAGTTTTGAGTGCGGGCCTTCTAAAAAGTAGTGAGTCTCCTGAAGTTGCTCCTCCTGTAAAAGTTTAGTCGGTATCTTGTCTCTTCTTATATTTTCGGACTTCATGTAATATGCTTTGAACAGATGATCTTAAATGGAACCATTCCTATATAATTTCATACGAAACAGGACCATTTTGGTTTTAAAAACTACCTCTCACACCAAAGATAAAATTTCGGCCAGAACTACTTAACCCAGAAGCAAATACCTTATAGTGTAGATCCAAAATATTTTCAAGTCCTGCCTGAAGGCAAATAAATTTATTTATCTGATAAGAAAAAGTTGTATTCATTGTATACCATGAAGGAGTGCCATCAGGAGTAGCCTCGTCAGATTTATCTTCATTGAATGGGGAATAGTCAGCTATACGTTTCCATCCATTATAGGTAATAAAGAAAGTACCCTTTAATTTTTTGTAATGATAGATGATATCTGATTGCCCATAAGTAGGTGGGATGTGCCCTAAAGGGACACCTTCGCTTATATCTTCACTAAAGGTATAATTGATGCTGCTTTTGATGGATATACGTTTATTAAGATCAGCAAGGATCCTAAAGTTGACCCCATTAATGTAAGCTTCATTTTGATTGACATTAGCTTGTACTCTACTCATTACCCCCTCATATAGAATGGAGTCCTGACCATTGAGTTGAAAGTCTCTGCGAACCATAACGTTGACTATATATGAATAAAAAACAGTGGTACTTACCCTCACGAACCCATTTATTCCTTTATCAATTGTTAACTCTCCACTATATGAATATTCAGGTTTGAGGGAATTGTTAGGGACTATGACATTGCCCGGCGATGAATCAAATATTTTCCCAACATCATCTACATTTGGTGCTCTAAAACTGCTTCCGCCGGAAACTCTGATATGCATGTCCTTACCCGGTGAAAGTAATAGTCCGATAGAACCGGATAAAGCTGAAGTATTGATCTCTATAAATTGAAATGGGAAATTATAGAAAGTGTCCACGAAATTTGCATTTAGGAATATCTTACTAAATCTAATACCTTCCGTGAGGATCACTTTTTTCGAGATATACCACTTGTGAAGCAAATAACCCTCATAGGATCGCATATTGCTTTTATCGGGATACCGTGAAGCTGTCGGAGAGTTTGCCAGGGTTGAAATATTCTCTTTATAACCCCCTGACCTAACTAAATTGTAAATGGTTTCAAATCCGTAGGAGATTTTGTGCTTTTTCTTTAATAGCTTGAAAAAATCAGCATTAAGAGACATCACATACACATCCTCTTCCTTATGCAATTCGTCCAAGTTGTTGAATCTTCTGGAGATCCTATCCTCATCGATCTTTTGATAGGCCGCAATGATGTTGCCATTAGTGAGGAAACTATTGTTTTTTGGAGATAGGGTAATATCTAGAGCAGCTAACAATCTGGTTTGAGGCCCATAATACCACTCAGCATATTTTAGTTTGCCATTTAAGGTATCATTTAGGCGGTCGAAGCGAGGTACATTTGAGGATGTAGAATATTGGAGGTTCAACAAGTAGTCAATTCTATCATTTGGCCGATATCGAATTTTTTGGACAAGGTCGATCTGGCTATAGCCTGTAAACTTCTGTACGGCTACATCCTCGTTTGCAACCATAGAGTCCTTGGTACCAAATCTCTTTACATAATAGAGACTCTTCCCAAAATCGGGATAATCAGGATGATAGGAATGGCCGGTTGTAAGGTCATTGAATTTGCTGTAGGTAACACTTGTAAGCCAGCCTATCTTCTTTTTTCCAAAGTTGAGATCAAGATGGGCTGTCCTTTCAAAATTGGCTGATGAAAAACGTGTAAAATAATTGGTTTTGGTATTTGTTTTATCCGTTGTAGATAATTTTGGCTTTTTTGTATAAAAGTGCATAACACCGCCCATTGCATCACTCCCATATATGACAGAGCCGGGTCCTAAAATTATTTCTGCTCGATCTAATATTGTATTGTCAATGGTGATCACATTCTGCAAATGACCACTTCTGTAAATTGCGTTGTTCATACGAACCCCGTCAATAACTATTAGTACTTTATTTGCTTCAAATCCCCTGATAACAGGACTGCCTCCACCCATTTGACTTTTTTGTATAAAGATATTTCCTTGATGGCGAAGCATGTCAGCAGTTGTTTGAGGATTTGAAAAGGCAATATCCTTAGCAGGTATGATGTCAACACTTCTAATGATCTCTGAAACTTTCTCTTTTGACTTTCTGGGAGATACCACCTGGCTTGTAATAAAATAGATCCTGTCGGTTAAATATACCGTATGGTCCAAATTCTTGAGGTTACCTACCGGAACACTCAATTTGTAATAAGCCGGGTGTTGAAAGATGAGGGTGTCTGATCCTTTTACGTTTTTCAGTTCTATCTTTCCCATCTCGTCGGACAGGTCTGAGAATTTCTTAGATGCAGAATATACGCTGACATCCTCAACCGGCTTGAGGGTGGATTCATTTAGAATGGTTACAGTTTGGGCAGCGCTACTATAATTGAAGAAGATCAACAATCCAATTAATGCAAAGGGGAGGGATACCTTCGGCACCTTAATACCAATATCAAGTTTTAGATACACATCTACGATTGCTCTTTTAATATAATGATCAAGGGCTTTCATCCATAAAGAGGGGTAAACGGCTGCAAACAGATAAAAAGTTTCAACCCGGTAAAACGATTCGAAAGGTTGTACCTTTCCCAGTAATAGAACCTTTCACAAAAATCTTGCCATTATGGTAATTTTCGATGATCCTCTTGGATAGGGAAAGGCCTAAACCCCAGCCTCTTCTTTTGGTACTAAAGCCTGGCTGAAAAATGGTGCTATGTTTAGTTTTGGGGATTCCAATACCAGGATCGGCAATATCAATGTATATATTATTGGACTGTTTTGAGACAGATAGGGTAATTGTGCCTTCTCCTTTCATCGCATCTAGTGCATTCTTCAACAGATTTTCAATTACCCAGGTAAATAGAGCAGGGTTGATCTTAGCGATTATCCCATCATTTTGAGGTTTCAAGGTGAAGATTACTTTGTCGGATACCCTCTTGCTGAAATAGGCAACCATATCTTCCAGTTCACTAATAATATTGCAGTCATCAAGAATGGGTTCAGATCCGATCTTTGAAAAGCGTTCTGTTATCAATTCAAGTCGATTTAAGTCATTCCCAATTTCATCAATGAAGTTTTCAGTCTCTGAACTATCCGTTATTTTGTTCTTGAGCAACTCCAACCAGGCATTCATTGAGGAAAGGGGAGTGCCCAGTTGATGAGCAGTTTCTTTTGCCATACCCACCCATACCTGGTTTTGCTCGGCTTTTCGAGCGGTACTAAAAGCAAGATATGATGTGAATAAAAAGATACCTATAATTCCGAATTGAACGTAAGGGAAAAATCGAAGTTGAGTCAGAAGGTAGGAATCTTTATAATAGATATACTCCTTTAAATCCTCTGTAATGTCAATTTCAATGGGTTCATTTGCCTCCTTCATAGACCTTAGCTGTCTGTATAAATAACGGGAGTCATTAGCAATTTTAAGTGAGTCTAGATTTCTTGATCCTTTGATCCTATCCTTCTCATCAGTTAATATAATAGGTACCGATTCGTTGCTATTAATGACCTGGAATAAGTAACTAATGTCTGTTTCGGGCTGGGCATGATTGATCTGCTGATAAGTATTGGCGATCAATTCTACCTTCTTTTTTTCTGATACAGAAATATTTGTAGCTAATCTATTCGTGTACCAAAGCGATGCAGATACAATGACAATAGCGGTAAGCAGTAACCAGATCTTCCATCTTGACTTTTTCTCATATATATTCATATCCATTTCAAATACTATTGACGGTTAACAATCTTTGTATATCAAACCATTCAAGCAACATAAAATTACTATTTATCATTCAAATAAGGTATTAATTTTGGTATCCTGTTTGTAATCCAATGAGGTAGCTGGTTACATTTCTTCATTCAGGTTAAGGGAATCTTCTTCTTCGTCCCAATCAATGAACTCATCCTCTTCAGGAGGATCCCAGTCCTTGACCTCTTCTTCTTCCTTTTTATGAGTGAATTCTTCTTTAAAGACCTTTATCAGTTCTTTTTTCTCTTTTGCAAAACTCTCTTTAATTTTCTCTTTTACACTTTTGGTGTCATATTTAATGATGGGCTCATCTACAGTTCCCCTCATAGTTAGATATAAATTTATCGCACCTCCTTCCTCTTCTTCAAATTCTGTTTTTCGTTTTTTCATTTTCTTAGAAAGGATATCCGAAAGATTAACCCGCAAGTTATAATCAATTTCATTATTAAAAGTGTGAACGCCTGATATGGTAAGATCCATTGCACTCGAAATGATCTCCATACTTGGAATATAGATCTTACCCTCTTTGATCTCGATCTGATTATATAATCTTGAGAATTTAATATTCTCAAGCTCCTCCAGTTTTACGAATTTCGACAGATCAAATAAAGGTTCAAAGTCTATTAACTCCCCTTCATTTATCACAAGTTCAACTTGTGCTTCTATCTCTTTAGTAGCAATAGTTAGTTTCTCATCACATGTAAATGATAAAATGAGGTCTGCATCTATTTCACCTTTTAAGTGCTTATCTGTGATCACTACCTGACCGAAATTGCCGCATTTCTCAAATAACTGTGTTATGTTTATTTTATGCAATTCAGATTTTGTATTAATAATGATATTGTTTGAGCTGGTAAGGAATGCAGTTCCACGTGAGGCAACCTGCCCCCCCATTACATTAAATGCCAGGTTGTCGATATAAATTTTTTCACTGGCAAATTGTAAACTTGCTTCCACCTCAGTGGCATCGAAAGAATTGTAGGTAAATGCTCCCAGCTTAAGAGCCAGGTTTCCCTGTAAGAGTTTAAGCAACACGGCTAAAACAAACTTACTATCACTCTTTTTCTTTAGATTTTGTAACTGTAATAATTCTATAAAATTGACCTTGTCAGAGGTAAGTCTTCCAATAAATTGTATTGGGCCCAAAGAAGAGGTGGAATCAAATATCTCTTCAAGAAGCAGTGTAGTTAAGTTACTGGCCCGTGCCGAAATAGTAAGATCATTATTATTGATGCTAAGAGATAATTCGTTTGTTGATATCCCTTTACTATCTACGATCAACTTTCCGGTTAGCTTTGATAATAGATGATCTTTCCACCTCAACGCCACTTGGTTGAATACAAGATCTCCCGAAACATTTATGCCTTTATTTACCTTTCCATGCTCATTATACAACTTTCCATTAATTGAGAGGTGGTCAATGCCAAGGTTGCCTTCTACACCATTTATTTCATTTTCAGTGAAATAAGGTTTCAATACAGCTAATTTTGTTGAGGCATTGATTTGCATGTCAATTACGGGGTCTGTAAAATCATTGATCTTAAGATCGAAACTCAAGGGATTGCCATCAATGGAAGCAACGAAATCATTGATCAAAAGAGTGGAAGATGCTATATTACGATGTTGGCCATTCGAGAAACTCCCGGAGAAAGTTACTTCTTTCAATTTGTAATCCAATTTATTATGGGCAATAACACCATTTGCCAATCCGAAAGTTACATTCACCGCAAGGTCTTTCACAATGCCGGATAAGGTAAATATGAAATTGAGCTTTCCTTTGCTTGAAAAACCAGTCAGGTATTGATTAATTTTCTGAGGCAACAAGCTAACCAAAGATTCGATAGTAATTTTTTTAGCCGTAAATGTAAGGTCCAGATTGGTATTCATTTTTTGGTTCACTTCACCTTCTACAAATAGTTCGCTATTATCAACGACAACTTCTCCATTTGTAAATTTATAGGTCTTTTCCTTTGTATTGATCGCTAAACTTAGGTTTAGGTCCACGGTTCTGTTATCCAAATAATTGATTTGCTTAACAATGATCTTCCTGATGTCCAGTTCGGAGTGAATATTTAATAGATAGTTTTCTGCGGACAGGTCTCCCGATAAAGAGCCATTCTTGATGGTAAGGTCATAATGTTGAGAGTTCTGTCTATTAATATAGTTCACTTTGACATTATGGAACTTCACATGGTCAAGGTGAATAGAAAAATTGGGGTTCCCCTTTTCAGATTTCTTCCAAATATTATAGTTCTTACTACCTGTATTTGTTATTTCAATATTGAATGCCCCATTTTCGAGAACCAGAGTTTTTATATCGTATTTTTTATTTACGAGATCCCAGATATTAAATTGAAGAGAAAGAGTATTTGCTTTAAGGAAGATGGTGGTATCATCGGGTAAACTGCTTTGAATCCTGACAGCCGAGAATTCAAGGGAAGCTTCCGGAAAGTTCTTGATCACTGAAAAGTTAAAATCCTCCTCAACATGAAATTCGGTGGTAAGATTTCTCTGCAGTTCAGCAAGAATTACTTTTTTGATCTCCGTTCCAAAAAAGGAGGAGACAATAACGCCGCTTCCGATGATAATAATAAGAAGAGCAAAAGCTATTATGGCGATATATTTAATAGTACGCATCAATTATTAAACAAAGAAAGAAAATAATTATTATAAATTAGTTGCCACAAAATGGAATTATCTAAATAGGTGATCGAGTGGTGTGCACATCAGGTTTCAATATGTTGAAGGCAAATGATAAAACAGCCATAAGGTTGTAGTTCGATTTTTGCGAATAATATTGCAAATTAGGGGCAACTCATTTATATTTGCACCCTTGTTTACGGGCGCTTAGCTCAGCTGGTTCAGAGCACCTGCCTTACAAGCAGGGGGTCATAGGTTCGAATCCTATAGTGCCCACTCATAAAAGCCACTTTTGTGGCTTTTTTTTATTGTTGAAATCATTACATGGGTTATGTGCAAGGGGGCGGAATATCTTTCTCAGATCGTAATATTGATTAGTTTTGTAATCCTCTTTATTAGAAGAGGTTATATCTTATATATATTCAGTATATAGGGGGTCCCCCTTCCCACCCCCGGAAGCAAATTACACTTATTTTCGTTTAGTAGCCTAAACACTTTACCGGAAAAAGTTACACTCAAAGTGTCCATTTCATACACTCATTTAACTCAATTGGAATAAAATATAGCGCTATTTCAAATTCAACTCAGGGATTGCAGAAAAGGAGTGTTGGTTAAAAAGAAGTGAAACTCGTAGTTATCGGAGAAGGAAGTATGGATACAAATTTTCAAGCTGAAAAATTGCTTTCTTCATCAAGCACTTTCAATCTCTTTATTATTTGTTCCCACAAGATCTCATAAGGGATTACCTCAATTTCTGAAATATTCATTTGGTCCACACTTTGCATTTTGAGCTTAGTGAAAAGATTGGTGGTTTTGTTATTAGTCTTCGAGAAATCAAAAGATTCTTTTTCCATGATCAGCAGCATTTTAATAAAGCAATTAGACCTGAAATGCTTGGTATCCTTAAGATACCTGCTTCGGTAAACTCTGAGCGCTTCAGCAAGGATAATGATCGCATCAAAATTCTTGGCTTCCAAAAATATCAAAACCTGAACAATGAATATGGCAATATTGTAGCCCGTCTTATCTCTGGTATAGATGGGAACTTCATTTACAAATTTGTAGATATTGAACCTTGATTTCGTCTTAAAATTTGTTGATCTGACACCCTGGCTTTTTAATGCATAAAAGAGATATGCCTCAAAGATCTTCCATTTTTCCTTCTGGCCGGGAGTTAAATATTTTGATCTGTCATGTTTATGTATTTCTCTGAATCTTTCCAGAGCTGTCCTGTAGTTGCCGGTATGCATAGCAAGGAGAAAATAGTATTCATAAAAAATGAACCAGTTATTACTTCCCTGCCGGAATAAATTCTTGCACTTTTTAGCGTTCTCTTCCCCGTGCTCATAATCTCTCATGTGCAGGTAACACACCATTTTCTTCAAAGCGATCTCTGCCAACCTGATCTTCTGATGAAATGGTGGATGGCTTTTTATATATCCTTCTGTCTGTTCATAGATAGCCAATGCTTCTTTAAATTTAAATTCAATCTCACATATCAAAGCCCAAACGATAAACCTATTATATTGAATGATATAAGAGTCCTTATATTCGTTTGCCAGCGTTTTCAATTCAGATAGATACCCTCTGATCTTAGGGGCGAGTTCAGGTTGTTTTGCGACTGTCCCGGTAAACTTAATGATGGTCTTTTGATAAAGTTCATTCGATTTATTCTCCGCACCAAGTAATTTTTCATGGTGTTTTGTCAGCAGGATATATTCTTCAAACTTTTTAGTATTCCCAACTAAGCTATAATGATTCTGAAGGTCTCTGGCACAAAAATAGCAGATATCATGCAGCTTATAAGTAAATGCTAATTTGTAAGTTTTATCAAGCAATTCCTTAGCGGAGTCTCTCGCCCCATTGGAAAGCAGAATCCTAATAAGGCTCCAATTTTTATTACAAGTATAGTAGGCCTTATGGTATTTAGAGAACTCAGTATTCTTAACATCTAAAAAGAATAAGGTGTTGTTGATCCGGTTCTTATATCGAAATTTCAACTGCCTGAATTTGGTGCTCAACGGACTTGAATTATATAAAGCTCTGGCAGCATCCTTATCTGATTCAAAGCTATCTTTTTTTATCCCATTATAGAGGTCATTCAATTTACTTTTCTCATCACGAATTTCATTTTCCTCGAAAAGCTCGATTTTTTTCAGCCTTTTCGATATAACAATTTTCGTTATTTCTCTTAATTTTTTCATCTATAGCACTCTAAATTCATAATAAAATTAAAGAAGAAATTGATAATTTCCAAGAAAAAAAGCATTTAACCCCATAACATTTCGATGTAAATTGTTTTATGAGTTAGCTTCTTAAATCCGTATCTTTAATATTCCAAAAGAGGGCGAAAACTTACATGTGTAAGAAATAGTTAAAAAGGGAAAAACGATTTTTTATTATATGTAAGAGTCAAAGCAACGTTTCGCCACCCTTTTTTTATTTTTCTGGGCACAAACAAACATTAGATTTCCGGTAATAGCCGGAATGAATTTGGTAATCTAATAAGGATTTTATGAGACCGAATTTTGTTTGTGCGTATAAGTACCTCCTGTGTGACTTTATCACATCATACTTCTATAGTACGCAAAGCAATTCCTGTTCATTTCGTGTTTATTTCCCCCACTTTCTAAGTAACCTATTATATCAATTATTGTATCCTTCGGCAATATTGCAATTGAATTCAAAATTCATTGTACCTAAACATAAAATAACACCTTTTTTATTTAGAATGCATGATTGGAGCAAGCAGTCATGCGTAATTTATGCTGCAATTGTAAGTGTGCAAGCTGCAGTGATTTTTTAACTAACTATTAAATTTTTTAATTATGAAAACAAGCAAAATGATTATGGGCTTTGCCTTTGTTGGATTGCTGTTGCTCTGCAGTGCAGTATTTGCACAGACGACAACACCACCGGCAGATGCTGAGCAACAGCCTGAAAGAGGTTTCATTCAACCCTCTAGCAGCATTAATGATGGAGTTGGGGTATTAATTAGCCCTAATGTAACACAAGCTAAGGAATATCCTGGTGTACCGGGCGCTCCTAAGCAAACCATTACAACGCCTGCTAACAGGCAGGTGCCTTTACCTAGTTATGCAACAGCTAACGTAACCACAATTACTACACCTAGCGGTGCGACTGTTGAGTTTAAAGTTCCTTCTAGTCTGGATAGTGAACCTGCGTACATTGATACAGGTAATCCTTTACAGGATATGGACAATTATGCAAAAGCACTGGATGAATATTTTGGAACTGAGGAATATTCTGAGATCATGGATTAAATGATCAGGAACTTTATTATTAAACGATTAAAATTTAAAATTATGAAAACATTAACTAATAAAAGACGCGCATTACCTGCTTGGGTAATTAGCTCGCTTTTGTCTATTGTAATGTTAGTGGTGGCTACTTATACTCCGGTTAGAGGAGCGATGGTCCAGATCGGAACATCAACTTATGTAATGTCCTATTCTTACAGCCCCGTTAGCGGTTACAGACAAAGTATGCGATTTCAGTATATTTATAATAAGAATGAGATCAATGCAGCCGGCCAAAGTGGTGCCAGCGCAGTAACTCAGTTGGGTTTTAATGTATACCAATTGCCAGGAAATGGTGCTAAACCCAATTATACTGTAAGATTAGCGAATACTACTAACATTGGTACAAACCAAGGCCATGTTTCCGGCCCTTTTACTACATGTAAAGTGTACTCAAGCTATACTGCATCCCTTGGTTGGGATATGCATACCTTTACTACCAACTTTAATTGGAATGGTACAGGTAGTATTTGTGTAGATATATGTTGGGATATGGTTGGTTCGTATTCCTATAGTGGTAGAACCTATGGATATTCCAAATCAGGTGGGTATCCTTATTACTATAGTGTAAGAAGGTATTATTCTAATACCTCAAACCAATGTGGTAATAATACGATATTTTACTACAATACTAGTGGCCCAACTGTGAAAATGCAATTTGGCCCTTCAGGTCCTATTCCTAATTGTGCAGCAGATGTTATTGCTGGTACAAGCCCAAGGCCATGGATCTCCAATGAGTGCCAGACAATAACAGCTTCAGGAGGTTACGGTGGTATTACCTGGGAATCATCAGGAAGTGCAACCGGCCCGTGGACTACCATTGCCGGTGCATTCTCACCATCTTTAGACTTAATTATTCGCTCTACTACTGACCAAACGATCTATGTGCGTACAAGGAGATACACTAAGCCGGGTCCTAACGGAACCTGCTATTCTACCCCTATACAAATAGATATTGATTGTGCAGCTTATATTACCTACGGCCCATTTGCCGGTGA